>CAZBBC010000065.1:0-22454 GCA_964489835.1 uncultured Calditrichota bacterium | reverse complement strand
ATTGATCAAAATCGTAAATGTTTTTTAAGATTATCCACCGTAGGTGGTACGAAGATAAAAAGCAATTAAGAATTTAGAATTATGAATTTAGAATGTCTAGCAAGATATTATTTGTATAGTTAAATTCTTAATTCATAATTTATTGAAGACCTTCGTGCTCTTTATGTGCTTCGTGGTTTATCAATAGATCAAATCATTTAAAATAATGACTAATATTAACTGGATTCCCATATATGCCTCTAATCCTGTTATCCAGTCAAAAATATGAGGGAAAGGTGAATATGAAAAACATGATTCAGAATGAAATGCAAGAACACAAAAAGACCATTGACAAAGTAATAGGAACACTCCCACAGGAAATAGAAACAGCATGTAAAATGGCTGTCGATACCATCAATGCTGGGAATAAGATATTGCTTTGCGGAAATGGAGGCAGTGCTGCTGACGCACAACACGTTGCTGCAGAACTTATCGGACGTTATAAAAAAGAACGCAGAGGTCTGGCCGCAATTGCCCTGACCACCGATACGTCAGCATTGACGGCTATTGCCAATGACTATGCTTATGAAGAAATATTTTCCAGGCAGGTAGAGGGATTATCTAAATCCGGTGATATGATTATAGGAATTTCAACTACTGGCAACAGTACCAACGTGATCAGAGCATTTGAAATGGGGAAAAAAATGGGTTGTAAAACCGTTGGACTAAGCGGGAAAGATGGGGGTATGTTTGCGGGAAAATGTGATCTTAATATTGTTGTTCCATCAGATACGACGGCGAGAATTCAGGAAATGCATATTCTTATTGGACATCTGATTTGCCAGGCAATTGATGATTTTTGTGGTTAAATCAATAGGAGGTTCATAATGCCCTATCCATTGTTTGATCGGAAAAAATTGGATATAAAACCTTTATCCGCCCGTAAAAATAAAGTACAAATTGAACAGGATTATGTACCGGTTAATCAAAAACCTACGAATGATACCGGGCACTTTAAAGGTATTATCATGGAAACGGTTGAGCGAATCAAAGTGGCACGTAAGAAGAATGCTCCCGTTATGTTAACCTTTGGCGCCCATACCATCAAAAATGGTCTCGGCCCGCTGATGATTAAACTTATGGAAGACGGGTGGGTTACCCACCTGGCAACGAATGGTGCAGGGATTATCCACGACTGGGAATTTGCTTTTCAGGGGCAAAGTAGTGAAGATGTGCGCACAAACGTGGATCAGGGGCAATTTGGGATATGGGAAGAAACTGGCCGGTACATTAATCTGGCACTGCTGGTCGGTGCTTATGAAGGCAAAGGATATGGTGAAGCGGTCGGTAGTATGATTCAAAATGAAGGCGTAGAAATATCGTCTGAACGTGAATTAGAAAAGATCATCTCAAATTATAAGGGTAAGAATATTGAGCAAGCAGCAGCAGCAATGGATCTGTTGGATACAATTCATAATTTTGGCTTGAAGACCGGCTGGCAGAGTATCCCCTTTCCCTATAAACAATATTGCGTGCAGGCGGCGGCTTTCAGATTAGGCATACCGTTTACCGGTCATCCGATGATCGGACATGATATCATTTATACGCATCCCTTAAATCACGGGGCTGCCTTAGGGAGAACGGCACTGCGGGATTTTCTGAGTTTCGCCTATGCCGTAAATCAACTGGATGATGGTGTGTATCTGTCTGTTGGCTCTGCTGTTATGTCACCAATGATTTTTGAAAAATCATTATCAATGTCGCAAAACCTGCATATCCAAAATAACCGGCATATCGATAATCATTACATGTTAATTGTTGATCTGGCTGAGAGCACATGGGATTGGCAAAAGAATGGTGAACCACCGCAAAGTGATCCGGCCTATTATTTGCGGTATTTAAAAAGTTTTAGCCGCATGGGCGGCATTATGAAATATTTATCTGCTGATAATCGGGATTTCTTGTTGGCAATTTATCAAAAGTTAAGTAATCTATAGACACTGGCTGTTTTAAAGTTACTGTTGTACAGTATATAATAAAACGATAGACATTACAACAGAGAGGAGAAGGTATATGCTATCCGGGATTGATTATTTTGTAGTTATCGCATACCTCATCGGTATTCTGTTACTCGGCTATTATTTTAGAAAATTTGTCAGTACTTCGGAAGATTATTTTCTGGGAGGAAAAAGTTTACCATTCTGGGCGATAGGTATGTCCATTGTTGTCTCAGATATTGGCGCTCTGGATTTTGTAGGTGTAGCCGGGCAGGCTTATCGGTATGGTATTTCCCCCGGTAATTTCGACTGGATTGGTTCTGTACCGGCCATGATACTGGCCGCTTTTATTTTTATCCCCTATTTTTGGAAGGCCGGAGTATACACTATTCCGGAGTATCTGGGAAGAAGATATAACGATTCTGTGCGTACCATAGCTTCACTTACCTGGATCATCTTTTTTGCCTTTGATCTGGGCGTTCTGTTTTGGGCCAGCGCGGTATTTTTAGAGGCCCTGATGGGCTGGCCTATCTGGTTATCGATATTTATAACGGCGGGTGTTGTCGGCCTTTATACCTATCTGGGGGGGATCACAGCCGTCGTGATGACTGATGTGGTTCAGATGATTATCATGTTCATTGGCGGATTTACCCTTGTGTTCCTCGGCTTCTATCATGTGGGTGGATGGGAAGGCCTGGTAGACAAAATCGGATTGATGGGAGATGCTTATCAACATCATTTTGAACTGATTCAGCCTACGGATACACCGTCACCCTTTCCCTGGACCGGCATTCTGTTCGGGTTGACTTTTGTCATGGCCAACGCCTATATGATCGGGAACCAGGCAATCGTCCAGCGCTGTCTGACCGCGAAAAATGAATGGCATGCAAAAGCGAGTATGTTATTCGGCGCATTTTTAAAAATGTTTATACCGGTATTGGTACTGTTTCCGGGACTGGTCGCCATCGTTTTAATTCCCGGACTAGAAGACGGTGATCATGCCCTTCCTCAGATGATTAAAAAACTTTTACCGCCGGGGCTTATCGGTCTGATGTTTTCCGCTTTTTTCGCAGGACTAATGTCCAGTATCGATTCTATGCTCAATTCTACCGCGACACTATGGACGAAAGATATTTATGAAAAATTTATTAAAAAAGGTGCCCCGGACCGTCATTATTTACTTGTAGGCAAGGTTGTTACAGTGGTAATCCTTTTCTTTGGAATCGCCACCGCACCGGTCAGCAGTTTTTTCCCGGGTATCTATGTGGCCATTCAGACCTTTCTTTCATTTTTTCAAGGACCGGTATTCTCCATATTATTGTTGGGTATATTCTGGAAAAGGACAACACAATGGGGTGGCCTGGCCGGCCTGGTAATCGGCATGATCGTCTCCGCATCTCTCTATATATTTAAAGGAGACTTATTCACCATTGAGGAACCCTTTCTGTATGTGTCCTGGTGGTCCTTCTTAACCGGATTTATCGTTACCATTACCGTTAGCCTGTTTACCAATCCGCACGAGGATAAACGCCTGGTGGGTTTGGTCTACAGATTGGCAGAAAAAAAATAAATAGATAAGTAATCTGGAGATATATGATGCTAAATTTTGATTGGTTATCTGGCATATCGATGGGAGCCGCAAAAGATGTATTTCTTGTCTTATTTGCCTTGATAGGTATTCTTGTATTATTTGTTCCGAAGGAATATATCTATGAAGGCCTCAAGGTTCATAGATGGTGGCATAATCTTAAAATTTGGGCTATTGGACTTTTAGCCTTCATTTCGTATGTTTATTACATATTTTGATTTTTTTACTCTGTGCGCTCTACCTGCCCCGTTAAGTCTGACAGAGCCAGAGTGGCACGAGGTGATTATCTTTTACATTAATTCAAAACAGGAAATATATGATAATGGATGAAAAATCTGAAAAGATAAAAAGTACGAAAATTAACCGTGTTCTTGGCATGTTCATTTTATTTTTCGGTATTGTAATTCTCATATCGATGGCTTTTACCGAAACTTTTATTGGGCAAATGACAAATTTAGTTGCAGGCGCAATTTTATGTGTCATTGGAGCGGGGATGATATTTCAATCTAT
Organism: uncultured Calditrichota bacterium; assembly: GCA_964489835.1. Taxonomy (GTDB): domain Bacteria; phylum Calditrichota; class Calditrichia; order JAJRVZ01; family JAJRVZ01; genus CAZBBC01. Next base: position 18,380 of record CAZBBC010000065.1, on the reverse strand, counting down.
GCGAACAATGAAAAAATTACAATGACGATGAAGAAAAGACGTTCGCTTTTTTGAATTAGAAAATCATACATTCCATCCGCTAATTTTTAACTCCGGTAAATCGCCTTTCAGATCTTCTTGATTAACGCTTCCGTTTATTGTACGCCTTTCTCCGGGAAGCAGACTAATATAATTATCTTCCCAGAATTGCGGTAATATGCCGTTACCACTTTTTCTCCCTTTTATATTCAATTCAATAAAAAAGGCAATATACTTTGTTGGATTCTCGAAAGACACACGATTACTTTGCATGCTACCTTTTTCTTTTACATGATGTTTGATGTTCAGTTTTACTTTCGGCATAGAATTTAGAAGTGTGAAATCCGCAAATTCTTTGCTGGGCGTATAAAAAGCAAAATCATCAAATTTAAAATCGTAATCCAGTATATCAGCTTTTACAGAAAGCCAATAAAAATTATTACTGATCTCGGTTCCTTTGCCATCAATTAATCTTAAATCAAGAAAATAGGTGGTCGACAGCTCATTAATGGCTGGTAACGTCAAAAGAGAAATTGTGGACTCGGCAGGAATTTCCACAGGAATTTCTTTGTGATATATCGACCGAGAATCAATAGTGAAGAGTTGAATTTTAGCTTTAATATCAGATCTGGGAGTAAAAGTATCATTGATCACATAGATGTCATTTGTACCATAATTATATAACAGATGAAGCGGTTCGCAAGCCTTTTTTACCCCATAAAAAGCAGCGTTAGGCATTAGATAGTGATCATATAACTGCCAGTACATGGCCGGCCAGGCGGAGTTAAGCATCCATTGAATAATTCCTGTGGCCGGTCCTTTGTTGGCTTGAAAAGCCTCAAACATCGGACGCATTAATTCATAATTAAGTAATTGGGCTTTTCTGACAAAATCTTCTACATTATCTGAACTTCCATAACGTTTTTTTATTGCCTCCCGGCAGCGGTCCAATGTGCTGAATTCATACAGCGCACAATGATAATCCCAGATTTCGTCTACCGGCCACAAGTGTGCTTCTGGTATCATTTTTTTGACACTCTCCAGAGGGGGTATATTAGCACCCGGGCAGGTTTCAGTGTTAAAGCCATAAGCGCCACCCAAATGTTTGTTGGTATACCAGTAAACCGGAGGCGTATAATCATACGGTCCAAGCATCTTGACACCAGAAGATCCGCTGAAATCACTGATGACTTCGGTTTTTGTAATGATGCCCTGATCACTGCCCACACCACCGGTAGAATTTAAATAAGGTCTGGTTGTGTCATATTTCCTGAAGGTCTCAAAATAGCGGCGTTCCAAATCAGGATGTGGCACCATATCGCTTCCCACCGACCATACAAAAATACTGGGATGATTACGCAACCAGATAATCTGATCTTCCCAGGATTGGGCAATCAGTTCAATCTCTTCCGGTTCGGTAATCCCACCAAAACGAGGGTGCACTGGTTTCCCCAAATGCAATTCATGTTCCCAATGGCAACTCCAACCGGCCATGATCAGTATACCCTGTTGATCGCACAAATCATAAAGCGTATGATCTTTACCCCATAATCCCTCCAGTCGGATACAATTTAGATTCATATGACGGACGTAACGAACCTGGGCATCAAGCGATTTTGCCGTATCACCTAAAAACATATCATCCGTCCATCCAGCGCCCTTGATGAGTACCTTTTTTCCATTTATCCTAAAACCACGTTGACCCTCGTCGTTAACATAATCTTCAACCGATCGGATTCCAAAAGTTTGTGAAATTTTATCTGTTATGACGTTACCTGTGATGAATTCCAGGCCCAGTTCATATAATTCAGGATCGCCTAAATTATTGGGCCACCATAACCGTGGATTGGATATTTTTAAATCAGGATACTCATCTGGTTTGAATATGATTTTTTTCCTCTCGCCTGGCATCAATTCAACTTTTTGTTCAAAATGCAGATCAGTGATGGAAGCTTTTAGAATACCTTTAATATTTATATTGGAATAATTGATCAGTTCTGCACTTAGATGCAACATGGCATGTTTGTAAGTCTCCCGATCGATTTTTGATTCAATAAATGGTTTCTCTATGTAAACTTTATCAAAGAGGTGAAGAATGACAGGGCGGAAAATTCCCATATTTTTATCCGGAGGTGCCGGATTCCAATCAACAAAACCGATAGAGAACTGTCCACGCAGCGGGGGAAAAACCTCTAGAGCTAATATATTTATCCCCGAGACAACATCGTCAGATATATCAAACTGAAATCGGCGAAAAGGTCCTTCAAATATATCGCTGGTATCTTTCATCGCTCTTCCGTTCAGCCATATTTTGGCTTTATAGTTGATGCCATCAAAAGATAAAATGATGTTTTTGTCTGACTGATCCTCTGTTAATTTGAATTCCGTCCTGAACCACCAGCTTTTTTCAAAGGGTGCTTTATCAATATTCTTTAAATTCTCTCCGTAGTAAGGATCTTTATAAACACCATTGATAACGAGAGTATTTAAAACTGTACCAGGAACATTGGCATTGTACCAGTTTTTAGTCCCCACAGGAGAACTGGAAATTTCACTGCCTGTTAAATCCGTTTTCTCCGACGATTGGATGTGCCAATCTGAGGAAAGTATTATTTTAGTGGGTGGTTTAGTTGAGGATTTTTCAGAAAAATTAGAATTTAATGATAGCATATTTTCTCACGATACTGTTTTGTTATTGGCAGGAATATCCTTTTTTACCTGTTGCAATTAATTTAATATTAATTTAACTTACAGGCAAACGTTTGCACATTTGGTTGGTCCCACCGAATACACTGCGAAATGTTTTATCATGATTAAAATTTATTATTATTGATTTATTCGTTAGAACGCCAGTTACCCAGGGGTATTTAACCAGGGAACGATCACGAATATCACAGTCTCTTGAAATCGTTTGGCTGAATGATAGGAAAATTATTCAGAACTTCTGTTTAAAAGATTTCTAAGAGCTAATAAAAAATCAATTTTTAAGATATAGATACGTTTCCACTCGTTTAAACGATATATTAGACATTGTTGAGCAAACGATTGCCTATATCCCTGCAATATAATCATATTATTCTTCGGAGTTAGATCATGAGTGAAAAACCCTCTTTTGCACAGAAATCCATCTCAATTTTTTCAAAAGAAAACTTACCAAAGATTGGTATTCGTCCAACGATTGATGGACGTTTGGGTGGTGTTCGTGAATCGATAGAAGGACAGACCATGAATATGGCCAAATCTGTCGTCAGTTTTATATCTGAGAATATTCGCTATCCAAATGGTCAGGCGGTTGAATGTGTTATCGCCGATACTTGCATCGGTGGTGTTGCTGAGGCGGCAAAAGCCGCTGAAAAATTTAAGCGCGAAAATGTAGGTGTTTCATTAACTGTTACACCCTGTTGGTGCTATGGTTCTGAGACAATGGATATGGACCCTGGTATCCCTAAAGCGATTTGGGGTTTTAACGGCACTGAACGTCCCGGAGCAGTGTATCTTGCGGCAACACTTGCTGCCCATAATCAGAAAGGATTACCTGCTTTTGGAATTTACGGTCATGAGGTGCAGGATAAGGATGATAACTCTATTCCGGGAGATGTCCAGGAAAAACTTTTACGTTTTGTTAAAGCCGGGTTGGCTGTGGCTTTAATGCGCGGCAAATCGTATCTGGCCATGGGCGGCGTGTCGATGGGTATTGCCGGTTCGATAGTCGATCATAATTTTTTTGAAAATTATCTGGGAATGCGTGTAGAAACCATAGATATGTCAGAATTTATTCGACGTATCGATGAAAAAATTTATGATGAAGAAGAATTTAATCGAGCGCTTTCCTGGGTAAAGAAAAATTGTCCGGAAGGTAAAGACTATAATCCTCCGGAAATACAAAGCTCCGCTGAGAAAAAAAATAAAGACTGGGAATTTTCTGTAAAAATGGCCCTTATTGGTCGTGATCTGATGGTGGGAAATCCTGTGCTCTCAAAAAAAGGCTATGGGGAAGAAGCGCTTGGTCATAACGCGATTGCGGGAGGTTTTCAAGGGCAACGTCAATGGACCGATCATTTTCCTAATGGTGATTTTATGGAAGCAATCCTAAATACTTCATTTGACTGGAACGGAAAAAGAGCACCATACATATTGGCGACAGAAAATGATTCTCTCAACGGGGTTTCAATGCTTTTTGGGTATTTGCTAACCAATACAGCACAGATTTTTTCCGATGTCCGAACGTACTGGAGCCCTGAAGCTGTGGAACGTGTTACTGGCTATAAACCGGAAGGTATGGCGGCCGGTGGATTTGTCCACCTGATCAATTCTGGTCCGACGACTCTGGATGGTTCCGGTGAGCAATCACGGGATGGAGAACCGGTCATGAAACCGTATTGGGACATCACGGATGATGAAGTTCAAAAGTGTCTGCAAGCGACCAGTTGGCATACCTCAGATCTTGGTTATTTTCGTGGAGGAGGCTATTCAACCCGTTTTAAAACCCGGGGAGGTATGCCGGTTACCATGAGTCGTATTAATATCATCAAGGGGTTAGGGCCGGCTCTTCAAATAGCTGAAGGATATACGGTAGATCTTCCGAAACAAGTGCATGAAACTCTGGATGATAGGACAAATCCCACCTGGCCAACCACCTGGTTTGCCCCACGTGTCACAGGGGCGGGCGCTTTCCGTGATGTCTATTCAGTGATGAATAACTGGGGTGCAAATCATGGTGCCATCAGCTATGGACATATTGGTGCAGATCTGATATCATTGGCTTCATTATTGCGGATTCCTGTGTATATGCATAATGTTCCGGAAGAGAAAATATTCCGTCCAGCAGCCTGGAATGCTTTTGGCACAACAGATCGTGAAGGAGCGGATTCCCGGGCCTGCGCTATTTTTGGCCCGCTGTATCGTTGAGTAAAGACATTTAGTATCTAATAGGTGGAAAAAAGATGTCTAAAAGAAAATTTGCCTTAGGATTAGATTATGGTACTGAATCGGCACGTGCTTTATTGGTTGATGTAAAGACCGGGGAGGAAATTTCAACAGCTGTAGCCGACTATCCGGGTGGCGTCATGGATAAGCAATTGCCCGATGGAACGGTACTTGAACCAGAAACCGCGCTACAGGATCCCAATGATTATTTATCGGTTTTGGATAAGATTATTCCTGCCGTTATGGAAGACGGGGGAGTAACGGCGCAAGAAATCATCGGTATTGGTGTCGATTTTACCGCGTCAACCATCTTGCCCACCTTAAGCGATGGTACACCATTGTGTATTCTGGAAGATTTTAAACAGGAGCCTTATGCCTGGGTAAAACTGTGGAAGGACCATGCCGCGCAACCCGAAGCTGAGGAAATGAATGATCTGGCCGAAAAACAGGGGGAACTATTTCTTGCCCGTTATGGCGGCAGACTTTCATCTGAATGGATGTTCCCTAAGTCCCTGCGTATGTTGCGTAAAGCACCAAATGTTTATGAAAGAGCGGACCGTATTATCGAGGCGGGAGATTGGCTGGTGTGGCAACTTTGCGGCAAGGAAGTCCGCAGTGCCTGCCAGGCTGGTTATAAAGGGATGTGGAGTAAAAGTGAGGGTTTCCCTTCAAAAGAATTTCTAAAGTTACTCGATCCCCAATTTGAATCGTTTGTTGATGAAAAACTGAGCAAAGATATCCAACCGCTGGGAAAAGCAGCAGGTGGTCTTACTCCTGAATGGGCGCAAAAAATCGGACTGATACCGGGTACGCCAGTAGCTGTACCGGTTATTGACGCCCATGCAGCTGTCTTAGGCACCTCCGTTGCCGATGCCGGTAAAATGGTTCTGGCTCTTGGTACCAGTACCTGTCATCTGGTCATGAATGAGAAAAATTTACCTGCCAGGGGAGTGGCTGGTATCGTGGAAGATGGCATTGCCCCTGGTTTTGCAGCATACGAATCGGGACAATCCGCTGTCGGAGATATTTTCCTGTGGTTTATACGTAATTATGTCAACGCAGATATTGAAAGGCAAGCCAGGTTAGTTGGAAAAGATATCTTTGCATATTTTGAGGGTCTGGCTGCAAATGTACCTCCGGGTTCTAACGGTCTGCTGGCATTGGATTGGTGGAACGGGAACCGATCAACTTTAATGGATGCCAATCTCTCCGGGCTTATAATCGGACTTACATTAAGCACACGTCCTGAAGAAATTTATCGTGCGCTGATTGAATCAACAGCCTTTGGTACATTGGCAATTATTGATAATCATTCAGAACAAGGTATCCCGATTGATGAACTGTATGCCAGCGGGGGATTAGCAGAAAAGAATGAATTACTTTTACAAATATACTCTGATGTAACCGGAAGAACAATAAAAATAGCGGCATCCACGCAGGCAGCAGCATTAGGGGCAGCTATTGCGGGAAGCGTAGCTGCAGGGGCCGAAAGAGATGGATATAATACATTTAAAGAGGCAACCGCGTCCATGGCACACCTGAAAGAAAAAGTGTTTACACCCGATGCTGCAAAACATCAGATTTATAAAAGAATTTATGCTGAATATATAAAATTATATGATGCCTTTGGACGTGGAATGTTGGATACGATGAAACAGCTCAAAGAAATAAGGGATACAGTGGTGTAGAGGCACGGCATGCCATGACAGATGGGTATAGGGTATAAGGGATTGGGAACTTGGAATTGGGAATTATTTGGGATTTGCTAAATCTTGGAGGATTTAGTCCCGATAGATCGTCCGGAGGATGATATTTTTTATCGGGAGTGCTTGGGATTTGGGATTTCCTCCATATAGGGGCATGGCGTGCCATGCCCGATCGTATATGGGCGCGACATATTGCGCCTGTGTATGGTCTGACCAATAATTAAAAACCCAAAATCAGCCGCGTCGTAGACCCCGTTTTACGGGGTAGGCTGATCCGCCGGCTGGCGCGAGAAGAAATCCAAAATCAATGTAAATATAAATTTCAAATTACGAATTACGAATGATTTAACTATTATTCAATCACCATTAAAAAACCCCGAAGGGGTTAAAAATTGGTAGAATAATAATTGAATCGACTGCGCCTTAACAAAAGATAAGAATGAATAATAAAAACAAAATGGCTGCCGGTGGTAATTGGCCGGTAATGTTAACCCCCTTTAACTCCGATAAATCTATCGACTGGAAATCTTTGGATCGTCTGATTGAATGGTATCTTGAAGCCGGATCCAGCGGATTGTTTGCCGTATGTGGATCAAGTGAAATATTTGAGTTAAATAATGAAGAACGTATTGCCATTGCCGGGTTTGTATTAAATCAGGCTGCTGGTCGTGTGCCTGTTATCGCAACCGGTACTTTTCCGGAAAATGCGGGTAACCACTCTGAATTTATAAAGAAAATATATGACACAGGTGTTGATGCCGTGGTCATTCTTTCCAATCTTTTTGCGGAGAAAAACGATCCGGAATCAGTATGGATAAAGAACATAGAAAAAATAGTGGAAAAGACCAGCGACATACCACTGGCAATATATGAATGTCCGATGCCATACAGACGCCCTGTTCAGGCAGAAACAATGGCCTGGGCTGCATCCATCGGACGATTTTATTGGGCTAAAGATACGTCTGAAGATATTAATCAGATAAGGGAGAAACTAAAAAGTACTGAGGGAACCATATTAAATATTTATAATGCCTATGCAGGTTCTATTTTGGAAAGCCTGCGTGCGGGTGTTTCAGGATTTTGCGGTATTGACTCTAATTTTTATCCGGAACTGTACACCTGGATATGTGCCAACTGGAAAGAAAAACCGGAAATATCCGAAGAGTTACAGCAATTTTTAATATGGGGAAGAATTACTGCAGATATTAAATATCCCTTGTCCGCTAAGGAGTATTTGGTTCTGAAGAACATAATACAAAATTCCACAACACGGGTCTCTAAGGAACCATTAAATCCTAAGGAAATGGAAGGATTGAGGATACTCTATAAAAAAACTAAATCATGGAAGGAGCGGTTGGGAATAGTTGCTGTAAATGAATAAAAATATCGATTAAAATAGTATCATATGCTGCTAAAGAGATAAATATTAGATATTTACTCTATGGCTATTTTTAAAAACACCTAATACGTATTAACGGGAGATAATAATGGACAATACAAACAGAACGGCTGCTGGCGGTAACTGGCCGGTAATGCTAACACCTTTTAAGTTTGATCAGTCTATCGACTGGGCAAATTTGGATCGTTTAATTGAATGGTATCTTGCCGCCGGATCGAGTGGATTTTTTGCAGTGTGTCAATCCAGTGAAATGTTTGATTTAAATAACGAGGAGCGAATAGCCCTCTCAGAATATGTATTAAAACGTGTCGATGGTCGTGTGCCGGTCATTGCAACCGGTACCTTCCCGGAAAATACGGATAACCAATCTGATTTTGTAAAAAAAATATATGATACGGGTGTGGAGGCTGTGATTATTCTCACCAATCTTTTTGCGAAAGAAAATGAACCGGAATCTGTGTGGGTTAATAATGTGGAAAAACTTCTGGAAAAAACCGCTGATATTCCTCTGGGAATGTATGAATGTCCGTTTCCCTACAAGCGCCTTGTTCCGGCAGAAACCATGGCCTGGGCAGCTTCAACCGGTCGATTCTTCTGGTCAAAAGATACATCTGAAGATATAAATCAGATAAGAGAAAAACTAAAGAAGACAAAGGGAACCATTTTGAGTCTGTATAATGCTCATACAGGATCTCTTTTGGAAAGTCTGCGAGCTGGAGTCTTTGGATTTAGCGGCATTGACTCAAATTTTTATCCGGAACTATATTCCTGGATGTGTGCCAACTGGAAAGAGGAGCCGGAAATATCGGAAGAGTTGCAGCAATTTTTAGTCTGGGGAAGAATGACCATCGATATAAAATATCCGTTATCCGCCAAGGAATATTTGGTTCTGAATGGCATCTTGGAAAGTTCAACCACCCGTCTTCAGAAGGAGCCATTTAATTCGGAGGAAATGGAAGCCCTGAAATTACTGTATTCAAAAACTCAAGCCTGGAATAAGCGGTTAGGAATACTCACTAAAGAATCCTCTAATATACACTCACTTTAATTCAGAGAAAGTCATAGAAAAAATATGAATACGGAAAGCATTAAGTTACTTTTGGAAAGGATAAAAACAGTAAAGATTGCTGTATATGGCGATTTTTGTTTAGATGCCTACTGGATAATGGATCCACGAAAATCAGAAATTTCTGTAGAAACCGGTCTTCAGGCAGAAGCAGTTGCAAAGCAAAGTTATTCCCTTGGAGGGGCTTCAAATGTTGTCGCAAACCTCGCTGCACTCAAACCCGCATCGATTAAAATTTTTGGAGTGATTGGTAATGATATATTTGGCAGGGAGATGACCAAACAGCTTGAATTATTAGATGTTGACACAACCGGTCTAATCATACAGAAAGATGATTTTTCAACCTATGTATTTTGCAAGCGTCTGCTTGAAGGTGAAGAACAGCCCCGTTATGATTTTGGAACATATAATAATCGTACGGTTCAGACAGATCAGCTGATTCTGGAAAATCTTAAAAATGTTATCTCCGAATCGGATGTGGTTATATTAAATCAACAAGTACCGGAAAGTATTACGGATGATTCTTTTATTGAGGGACTTAATCAGATTGTTGCCGGATTCCCTGAAAAATTATTTCTACTGGATTCACGGCACAAATCCGAAAAATTTAAAAATGTTATACTAAAAACAAATGAAATTGAAGCGGCGCGCCTGAATGGTGTTGACGCCGGTCTTGATGTTGTATTGGGGAATTCTGATGTTTTAAAATTCGCGGAGAAATTGTATAAGAAAAATAAAAAACCGGTCATTATCAGCCGAGGAAACAAGGGAATGCTGGCATTTGATAAAGAAGGCAGTCATGAAACCCCCGGGCTTCAGTTTTTAAAAAAACTGGATCCCGTAGGTGCCGGTGACACCGCATTAAGTGCATTGGCATGCGCCCTTGCCGCAGACGCTACGATTACTGAATCGATTGAATTCGCGAATTTTGCTGCCGGAGTGACGGTTCAAAAGCTTTTTCAAACCGGTACAGCAAATAGTGAGGAAATCATCAATCTTACTTCAGATCCTGACTATATCTATCAACCGGAATTGGCAACAAATATCCGACAAGCGGATTATTTTGAAAATAGTGAGATTGAACTTTGTTATCCCTTAAGTTCCTGGGAAGCCGGGAAGATTAAGCATGCTGTTTTTGATCATGACGGAACGATCAGCGTTCTGCGTGAGGGTTGGGAAAAGGTCATGGAGCCGGTTATGATCAAGGCAATTCTTGGGGATCAGTATACGACGGCAAATGAAACACTTTACCAAAAAGTTGTCAATCGCGTCATTGAATTTATTGATAAATCCACGGGGATTCAGACCATCGTCCAAATGGAAGGGCTGGTAGAGATGGTATCTGAATTTGGGTTAGTCCCACCGGGCAAGATACTGGACACCTTTGGCTACAAAAAAATATATAACGATTCCTTGATGGAAATGGTTAATAAAAGAATCGCAAAATATGAAAAAGAGGAGCTGGAAGTCAGTGATTATACGTTAAAAGGTGCGGTTCAATTTATACAATCCTTTCGGGATATGGGTATAACACTCTATCTGGCCAGCGGGACAGATAGAGAAGATGTATTAAACGAAGCAAAGGCCCTGGGTTATGCTGACCTTTTTAATGGCGGTATTTATGGGGCCATAGGTGATGTGAAAAAGTATTCAAAAAAGATAGTACTGAATAAGATTATTAAAGAAAATCATTTACATGGTTCGGAGTTAGTTACTTTCGGAGATGGCCCTGTTGAATTACGTGAGTGCCGGAAAGTTGGTGGAATCGCCATAGGTGTTGCCAGTGATGAGATAAGACGATATGGATTGAACACTGAAAAGAGAACACGTCTTATTAAAGCGGGGGCTCATATGATTATTCCGGATTTTACCCAAGCCGGAATAGTGCTCAAGCTGTTGGGTATGTGCCATAGTTAGGTAAATATTTTGTTGTTTTAGCAAAATTTTTATCAACTCGGGTATTTTATTTCTCAGCGACGACGCAGCGACGCGACTATTTATAAATAATTATTTTAGTTTTAATCCGTGTTAATTCGTGTCAGTCTTCGCCTGATCCGGCGTAGACGGATAATCCGTGGACAAATTCTTTTTTTAATTGCAGCCAACAGCTGCGGTATAAATAGACCACAATAATTTTTAGGATAAAGAATGAAATCCTTTAACTATTTTAATCAATTGCTGATTGCGCTGGCAGCAGCGATGTTTATTTCCTGCACCAGCGACGAAAAACCAACCCTGAATACTCTGGAAGGATCAACATGGGGAGAAAAGCTGGGTTTTCCAAAGGATAAACGTATAATCATTCTGCATGCCGACGATGCCGGGATGTGTGAGGAAGCCAACAGTGCAACCTACCGGTATATGAAACAGAATCAGATCCAGTCTACGGCTGCAATGGTACCCTGTGAGTGGTTTGATGAATTCGCAGAATGGGCTAAAATTCATCCCGATAAAGATGTCGGTGTCCATCTTACACTTACCAGTGAATGGCAAACCTACCGCTGGTGTCCAGTATCTGAGCCTGATGAAGTACCCGGTTTGATTGATCCCGATGGGTTTTTATGGCACAGTGTGCCGGAGGTTGTGGTACATGCAACGCCGGAAGAAGTTGAAAAAGAGATCCGTGCTCAAATCGATAAATCAATAGCACTGGGTGTCAAACCGGATCATATTGATACCCATATGGGTACTTTATACGGCACATTAAATTTTTCGAAGGCGTATTTGAAAGTTGCCCAGGAATATGGTATACCTGCGATGGTTATTGATCTTTCGGATGATACTGTCGCCGAAAGATTTCGTGATAACGGCTATCCAATAACCAAAGAACTTACCGCCCTTTTAAATGACTATGATATGCCCCTGTTAGATGATTTTTACGCCGTTCCCGGTGGATCGACGTATGATGAAAAACGCCAAAACTTTTTTGCTCTGGTGGAATCTCTTAATCCGGGTATCACAGAAATTATATTTCATCCTTCTGTAGAGACCGACAATTTAAAACAGATCACTAATTCATGGCAGCAACGCGTTTGGGAAGCACAATTATTCTCAGATCCGGCGGTTATACAGTTTTTAGAAAATGAGGATGTGATATTTACGAATTGGGTAGACCTGATGAAAAGATATAAAGATAGAGATTGATATGGTTACCTTTGAACTACTTGATTGGATTTGGGTTGGGTTATTTATTTTGATCATGATTGGATCAGGGATTTTATTTTACCGATTAGGCAAAAGATCAGAAGCGGATTTTTTCCTGGCCGGCAGAGGATTGCCCTGGTGGTTACCAGCCTCTTCGGTTTATGCCACACATACGGCTACAGATACTCCGATGTGGGTGACAGGGGTGATTTACAGATATGGTATCGCCGGCATATGGTATGCCTTTTTTTGTGCCTGGTGTGCGATCAGTGCCTTTGTTTCTACACGCATCTTCCGAAGATCTCTGGCCTTTACCCAGGGAGAATGGAGTACCATGCGTTTTGGCGGTCTGGGTGCCGAATTGCTAAGGGGATGGCTTTCCGGATGGCAGGTATTTATGAACATGTTCATTCTTGGCTGGGTGGGAATGGCCATGGGTAAAGTCTGCAACTATGCGTTTGGCTGGGATCTGTGGATCGGTATGGTATTCTTTTCATCACTTACTGCTATATATGTTGTATCCTCAGGCTATTGGGGAGTCATTATGGCGGATTTCCAGCAGGGCATTATTGCTTTTTCTATGATCATTATTGTTTCCATTTGGGGTATTATTGCAGCCGGTGGTCCTGTTGAAATTGTATCAAAACTAGCTACCATGGATGAATCCTGGCGCTTGAATCCCTTTGCTTTTAGCGGGTGGTTCAGCGGAGATTTCCCCTTCGCCTGGTTTCTTACAATGCTTGTAATAGCTATCCTTGGTGGCTTTGGAATGGGAACTAATATTGACTGGTATGTTGAAGCCCAAAGAATTCAAAGTGCTAAAACTGTGCGGGATGCCAGTTATAGTATCTGGTGGGGTACCTTACTTGTTCTGGTGCGTAATTCGGTTTGGGCGGTTGCCATACTCGGTTTTTTTGTCCTTTATCCAAATATAATTGAGGCAGCAGATTATGAACTGGGCTGGTTCAGGCTTGGATTTGATTATCTCCCAGTGGGTATGGTGGGATTTTTCTTTGCCGCAATCGTCGCCATACATATTTCATCAATATCTTCCATTTTAAATTTGGGAGCGATGTATTTTACCCGCGATTTGTATTTACATTACTTTAAACCAAAGGCTTCAGAAAAAGAACTTATCTGGGTTGGGCGAATTGTGACATTCTTTCTTTTAATCGGTTCTTTCTTTTATGGTCTGATGATGAAAGAAATAACTTCCTGGCTCATATTTGCCTTGTGGCTTATGGCTGCAGGTATTTGGCTCCCTAATATCTTACAGGTTGTGTGGTGGCGCTTTAATTCCTGGGGTTACCTCTCTTCCTGGATCGCAAATCTTGGTTTAAGCTGGCTGGTGGTCTGGATTCTGCCATACTTCGGTATATTACCGAAATTGCCTGATTATCAACAGTTCTGGCTACTAATGATCCTGGGTGCACTTATATTCCTTCCGGTTACTCTTCTAACCAAACCGGAAAATATGGATCACCTGGTAAAGTACTATGTGATGTCCCGACCCATTGGCTGGTGGGGACCGGTGCGAAAAGAGGCGGAGCGCAGAGGTCTACTCCAAGAAATATTGAATGTACAGGAAGGGACCGAAAAATGAGTTTTATAAAACGTAAATGGACACCGGCAGAAGCCGATGAATGGACAAAAGAAGACTGGATAACAATTGTGCTCTCACCATTGGCATATTTTCTAATATCCATAGGTATCGCCGGCAGTATTCTCCTTTTTACCTGGGGATTTATAACATTGGGATTAGGCATTATTACAATTATTTTAATGCACTGGATTATCGATCCTAAATTAAAAAAAATATCTTCAGAATACGAGAAGCATCAGAAAGATTATCTGATCGAATTAGAGCGTAAAACTCGTTGGGAGGAGACCAATGGATAGTGGATTAGAGGTAGTGATCGGCATGAGTATCGCTTATTTCGCTTCCTTCCTGGGATTGGCACTGGCCTGGTATTCCTATCGTAAACATCACAAGAGGGAAGAGGAAGAATGAAAATGCTGATGCTTATTTTGAATCAGAATGCAAAAATCGGGGATCCTCTTCTTGGTATCATCATACCAGGTATCATATTGTTGATATCAATGGTGCTTACATGGGCCCTGTATAAACGGTTTTCTAAAAAGAGTACTGATCAATAGAATCACTGCGGTTACTGACGGATTTTGTTATATCCTTTATGTAATAACATGAGTGTCCGGTTTAAAGTCAAGCCACTATTAAATATCAGAGGAATATCACTTGATTCGAATATTTTATTAACATGAGGACATGATTTAAAGAACTCTCCCTAAATCCCTCTCTTGGAAAGAGAGGGACTTATAGAGCCCCTTCTCTTCTCAAGAGAAGGGGTCTGGGGATGAGTTTTTTAATCATTAGCTGAAGAAAGTTAATTTTCAACGAACACTAATGATCTAGTATATTCCCTATCGCTCTTATTGATGGTACAAAAAGGTTCAGCATTGCAGTCTCAGTAATTTGAAGATTAATATATCGATATAACAAAGACAAATACAAAATTATAGAGATTCCATGCAAATATTGAAAAAACTTTATCAGATAGGTGGAGATCTAAACGGATTGACCTGGGATGGATTTGATGTGGGCTATAATGATTGTAATACGTACATCATGGAACGCCCGGATGGATTAATCATGTTTGACTGTGGCTGTGGAGATACTATGGGACAAATCTATGATAACATGAAATACTGGAATCTTGATCCGGAAGATATTAAATACTGTCTTCTGACCCATCCTCATCTAGACCATGCCGGTGCTGGACATATTCTGAAGGAAAAAGGGATCCAATTTATTTCAAGCCGACAGACCGCAGAGGCAGTAACCGCAGGTGATGAACGCTGTTGTCCTTATTTATATCATAAATCTTTTAAGCCATTCCTTGTCGACCGCACAGTCTCCGATGGTGATAAGTTTACCCTTTTGGGTCTGGAAATTGAATCCCTGCATTTGCCCGGACATAGTATGGGATGTACGGTTTATCTGTTTAATTATGAAGGAAAACGGATAGCCGTCAGCGGTGATGTGATAGGAACACTGTTGGTGGGTGAATTTGGTTGGAGCGGTTCCATTGACTTTAACCGGGAAGTGTATATAGAATCATTAAAGCGGTTTGCTAAAGTTGATACGGATCTAATGTTGCCGGGGCACGGATTAATCTATTTTCATAAACCCAGAAGACGGGTGGAAGAGTCTCTAAATATTGCTTTAATGGAATGGCGTCAATAACCCCGCTGATTGATAAATTAACAGGTGTTGTCCAGAAAAATTAATAATAATTTGTCTGATTGTGTCTTTAGCTCCGTGAAAATTGTATAGATTACTTTCCCGATATGTCGGGACTCGCACTGACGATAATGAAACCGTTATTGTGTGATAAATATTTACTCAGGTAGAGACGTAGCATGCTACGTCTCTACTAATCGTCTCAACGATCTGGGACGCGGAAAGCAATCTCTTGTAATTATTGATGTTATGCCCATTTCTACGGAGGCAGGCATCCATTAGAATATCTGACTTAAATAGTTCTTATTTATTGGATTCCCGCTATTGTTTATCCCTTATGGATTCCTGCCGGAGTTTATCCCTTCTGGATTCCTGCCTTCGCAGGAATGACAGGAAGGGACAGGAGTGACAAAATAAGATAGTGTTATGATTTAAATTGTTAAATATTGTATAAACTGCAAAAGCCCCTATTAAGGGGGAATGGATTTTGCTTCAGTTAAAAGAAAAATGCTTATGATGCAAGGAGTTATAAAAATGCGACTATTATTAAAACTAATTATATCAGGTCTTATCTTCTTCACTTTTATTTCCTGTGGGCCAAAAACAGATGATACTGACCAAATCGTCATCTCGGTTATTCCAAAGGGGACGACCCATGTTTTTTGGCAATCAGTCCATGCCGGTGCGGTAAAAGCTGGAAAAGAATTTAATGTCGATATTACCTGGTTAGGAACGGAAAAAGAAGATGACCGTCAGCAGCAGATTGCCCTCGTGGATAATCAGGTCATGAATCAGGTTGATGGCATTGTTTTGGCACCTCTTGACGCGATAGCATTGCGGCGTCCCGTACAAAACGCTGTAAAAAACAATATACCGGTGATTATCATCGATTCCGGGTTGAAAAATGCAGAGGACGTCTATACCAGTTTTATTGCCACTGATAACCGAAAAGGAGGACGAATTGCAGGAAAGAAACTGGCAGAAATGCTGAACAAGAAAGGAAAAGTGGTTCTGTTAAGATATAGTGAGGGTTCAGCAAGTACTGAAAATCGTGAAGAAGGATTTTTGGAAAAATTGCGGGAGTATCCGGATATTGAAGTAGTAAGTTCCGAACAATATGGGGGAGTGACGCGCGCGTCAGGACAACAGGCGAGTGAGAATTTACTTCTACGTTTCAAGAATTCTTCCGGGGAACTAGTCATTGATGGTATTTTTACACCGAATACGTCAACAACTTACGGAATGCTACAGGCCTTAAAACGCCAGAATTTGGCGGGAAAGGTTAAATTTGTGGGGTTTGATGCGGAGGATCCGCTTATTGACGGAATGCGTGAAGGAGCCATCCACGGGCTGGTCATTCAGGATCCCTTTAAAATGGGCTACCTCGGTGTTAAAATGATGATAGAAAAATTAAATGGGAAATCTGTACAGAAGAGAATAGATACCGGCGTTACTTTTATCGAATTAGAGGATCTGGAACGGGTTGAAATTAAGGAATTAATTAGTCCAAATCTGGATAAATGGCTGAATCAATAAAATCAGAATATACCGGACAGATGCCTGCTCTTCAAATGGAGGGTATACATAAATATTTTGGGGCTACCGTTGCCTTAGAGAATGTCAACTTTAGCGTTGTCCCGGGTGAGGTGCATGCTTTGGTTGGCGAAAATGGCGCTGGGAAAAGTACTTTAATGAAAATTCTGTCCGGTGCCTGTCAGGCAGATAAAGGTCAGATGTTCCTTAGCGGAGAATCCTATAAACCAAGAAATCCGATTGATAGCCGTAAGAATGGGGTGGAAATGATTTATCAGGAGCTCTCGCTCGCGCCTCATCTAACCGTCGAAGAAAATATATGCTTAGGAACAGAGCCCACAAGATATGGTTTGATCAGCCATGCCGAAGTTCGGCGTCGTACTGTTAATGCTTTTCAATATTTTAATCACCCGGAAATTAAACCAGAAATAAAAGTTGCCAGACTTTCAGTTAGTGCCCAACAGTTGGTCGAAATAGCACGGGCACTGGCCTTAGGTTGTAAAATATTAGTGTTTGATGAACCCACCAGTAGCTTATCCAAAAGCGATGTTAAACAATTGTTTGATGTCATTAAAATGCTTAAAAAGCAGCATATCGCGGTCGTATATATTTCACATTTTCTTGAAGAAGTAAAAGAAATCGCTGATCGTTTGACAGTTTTGCGTGATGGCAAAGTGGTTGATACTAGTGAGGTAAACACCGTTTCGTTAGATGAAGTTGTGAAAATGATGGTCGGTCGTTCGGTTGAAGAACTATATCCCCGTTCAAAGAGAGTACCGGGAGAAAATGTTCTGGAAATTGAAAATTTGGCAGGAATGAATAATCCCCGGAATGTGACCCTGAATTTGCGGAATGGGGAAGTCTTGGGTCTCTTTGGCCTGGTAGGGGCCGGTCGCACGGAGTTTTTACGCGCGTTGTTTGGTCTTGATCCTGTACGGCAGGGAAAAATTAGAATCGCTACCTACCAGGGCCCTGCCTCACCGCAAGAGCGCTGGATTCAGGGGGTTGGCATGATGAGTGAGGATCAACTGATTGGCCTCGGGGATCACATTGTCGAGCCCTGGCGCAAAGATAACGGAGAAACCGAGATGTTCTAAGAGGCTCACACTGCCCAAAGTTACTAACAGGGCTGCGGCGCGAAGCTCTCCAATTCGCCTTTGGAAGACGAGGAGGGCAATGATGATAGCTAGTTCGATCGGACCCGTTGCCGGGGATACAGCAGCAACGATGATGCCGGCGACGGTTGCAATCGTGATAAGGCTTGTGAACCGGGACGACTTTCGTTGGGCCATCGTAGGAATCTCCCATTCTCCGTTGGGCGGAATC
>CAZBBC010000064.1:0-22593 GCA_964489835.1 uncultured Calditrichota bacterium | reverse complement strand
ATAACAAAGTTTTTGGCCACAATAGCATACCGCAGCATATTGCTGCAAACAAATAAAAAAATTGTCCATGATATTATTCTAATCCATATTTCTTTAGTCTATAGAGAAGAACGTGCCTGGGAATCTGCAACATTCGTGCTGTTTTTGAACGGTTACCTCCGGTCCGCTGGAGTATTTCTTTTATTGCCATTTTTTCAATAGTGTCTAATGCAATTCCTCCTTCCGGGATGTTAATTGTCGTTACTGAGGGTTCATAGAATCTTCCCGATACGTGATCGGGTATGTTTGCAATAGTAATCTCAGAATTTGTTGCCAGAGCGAGGATTCGCTCAACAATATTCTCAAGCTCTCTTACATTACCCGGCCATTCGTAATTTTGCAGGTTTTTTATTGCTTCACTGCTTATTTTAAATTTCTTTCCTTCACCATACTTATTTATAAAAAAATCAACCAAAAATGGAATGTCTTCTTTTCTATCTCTTAAGGGTGCTATTCTTATCGGGACAACATTTAATCTATAATACAAATCTTCCCTAAAATTCTTTTCTTTAATCATTTGTTCTAAATTTCTGTTTGTCGCGGCAATTATACGCACGTCAACTTTAATAGTATTTGATCCCCCAACTGCCTGGAACTCTTTTTCCTGTAAAACTCGTAATAATTTAGCCTGTAAATCATTCCGCAGATCACCAATTTCGTCAAGAAAGATTGAACCGCCGTCTGCCTGCTCAAATTGACCTTTTCTATCTTTAATGGCGCCCGTGAAAGCACCTTTCACATGTCCAAACAATTCACTCTCTAAAAGATTTTCCGGAATCGAGGGACAATTGACAGTGATCAGTGGCTTCTCTTTCCTCGGGCTATTGTAGTGAATGGCCCGGGCGATCAGCTCTTTTCCGGTCCCGCTTTCGCCTGTAATCAAAACCGCTGCATTACTAAGGGCAACCTTCGTCGTTAATTTAAGAACCTCTTGCATTTTGGCACTGTTTGCAACCATATTATCAAATTTATATTTTCCCACAACTTCTTGTTTAAGGAGGGCATTCTCATCCTGAAGTTGTTGGATCTGCACTGCTTTTTCAATGACAAATAATAGCTGTTCCTGGCCAAATGGTTTTGTCAGATAATCATCAGCACCCAGCTTGCATGCTTCGATTGCATTTTCAACACTGCCATAAGCCGTTATAATAATTATTATAACTTTCTCATTATCATTACGAATTTTACGTAAAACATCAATCCCGGATATATCGGGCATTTGTATATCTGTGATTACAATATCAAATGGTTTTTTAGAAAATAATGATATCCCTTCCTTGCCATTTCTTGCTGTAGACACATTAAAACCATTTTTTTCCAGCTGATACGCAAGCACCTTGCACAAATTTAAATCATCATCTATTAACAATAGATTCAATTCATTTCTCCCCGATAAAATTCTCGTGGTGGTTTCATCTTTTAATCCCATTTTTCATGGAACTTTTGACACTATCTTTCATATAGATTTTGCTACTACCAAAATTCTTTAAACAGCTTTTACTGGTATAATTATCGCAAATTCTGTACCAGAATTTGTTGTTGAACTAACATCAATCACCCAATTATTGCCATCAATAATTCGCTTAACAATGGCTAAACCTAATCCGGAGCCATTTATTTTAGTCGTGTAGAATGGTTTGTAAATTTTTTTCAAAAGATCATTTGGAATCCCGGGGCCGGTGTCGGATATCGTTAATTTTAAAAACCTGTTATATTTATTAAACACGGAATGGTCGGCAATTTTATCAGATTTTATATCAACAGTTTCGGAGAGGTTTAGTGTGACTGTTCCTCCATCCGTTATTGCTTGCAGGGCATTTAAGATAATATTCATTGATATCTGCCAAAGGTCGTTTGGATCGCCCCTGAGAAAAATTGGATCTTCCGGCATCACAAATACAATATCAATATTTTTTTTACTCGCCTGCGTAGTTAACATCATAACAACATTTTTAATAATCTCCTGAAATATGTATTCTGAATCTTGTTGTTTTTTCTTTTTAGAAAAACTCAGGTAATTCTCCAGGACAGTCGTCATTCTTTCGGTCTCATCGATTAATATTTTCGAAAATTCCTTCTTCTTGTTTCTACTGGTATCCTCATCTGTGATAATTTCAACAGCCCCACGAATGGATCCTAAAGGATTTCGAACTTCATGAGCGAGACTTGAAGTCAATTCGCCGATAACCGCCAGCCGGTCGGTTTGCCGCAATTGCTCTTCCAATTCTACAAGATTATCCGATTGCTGTTTAACCGTATCCAAAGACGTTTTCAACTGCTCGGCTGTATTTTTATATTTGATCGTTTCTTCTTTCTCTCTCTGTGCTTTTAAACCCGTCAGGTATCCGATTATATTGTATAATACAATTTGCATAAACCGCATAAGATTGTTTTCGACCAAACCACCCCACTGCAACATGATATGGGGTAAATAGAATATGCTCACGGCGATAGCAACACCAAGTCCACCTCTAATACCAAACCGGAAGGCAGCCATTAAAATCGGGATAAAATAACTTTGCATATATACCAGATGATACTGCCACTTCATTGTCGGGGTTGTATAATGGAGTACCGAAATGATGATCACCAATATTACAATCACACCCCAGCGTACCGCTATTTTATTGTCTTTTTGATCCATATACATTACCGTCAAATAAAGATAAATATTATGTCATCTGATTAAATATATCGTTTAATATCGCTATTTAAAAAAATATTTATAGGTATCTACTGAGGAAAACGAAATTCAATAAGTAGGAGATTCTTAGATTCAAATATTGCGGAGTGCGTTTGCGAGTATCTCTTGGACTTCCTCCAGAGTAGTTGCACTCAGGGCCTTTTTAGCGATGTCTTGCGCATGGTCAAGCGTCACTTGCCGGATTGCGTGACGGACGCGTACAGCCAGAAAGGGGTGGATACTGAGGTCCCTGACACCCATCCCGATCAAAAGACAGGCGGCCGCGGGATCACTTGCTGCTTCTCCACATACGCTAACGGCCACTCCCTGCTTCCTGGCAGCCTGAACTACCTGATCCGTTGCCCGCAACACAGCTGGATAAAGAAACGAAATAACACCGGCATGTCCCTGGGATTCGCGGTTCATGGCTAGAATGGAGCTGGCCAGATCGTTGGTGCCAATGCTAATGAAATCCACGATTTTCAGAATCCCATGGATATCAAAGGCGGCTGCAGGCGTCTCAATCATGGCTCCGATAGGAGGTCGTTTCCCGGGTTGTTCTCTTTGCAGCACTTCGTTAACCAGACAGCGTGCCTCTCTCAAGTCTGCCACACCCATAACCATGGGAAACATGAGTCTTACATTACCCTTTTGTGCGGCTCGGATGATCGCGAGGATTTGGGTTTGGAACATTGTCTTCTCAGCCAGGGAGTATGCCAGTCCCCGCAGGCCCGAGTGCAAGGTTAGAATATCTGTGGTGTTGCTAAAACGTGGCATTTTATCTCCACCGAGATCCATCGTGCGAATAATAACGGGCCGCGGATTAAGCATTGCTGCCACCTCTGAATATGCCGCGGTTTGAGTATTCAGGTCCGGCGGTCGCTCGGTATGTAAGAACAGGTATTCCGATCGGAACAGCCCAACGCCATCGAGGCAATGCTCCAGGACAATAATCGCCTCATCAGGGCGGCCGATATTCGCATGCAAACCAATTTCAGCACCATCTTTTGTGATACAAGGCAGGACCGGCTTACGCTCAGCAGAGGTGATGAAGACGGCAGATTGCGCTTTACGAGAAGCAAAGCGCGCTGCTTGTGCTTGGGTCGGAGCTACCGTGATGGTTCCCACTTCCGCATCCACCAATAAATGGTCACCAGAGGCCAGCAGCGAGGTTACGTCTTTAATATCGCAGACTGCAGGAATGCGTCGAACCCGTGTCAGTATAGCTGCATGCGAAGCGGGACCCGTTTTCTCCGTAACGATGGCGACCAGGTTGACGGTATCCATCTGCAGCGCATCAGACAACAGGAGTTCCTCTGCGACAAGTATGGTACCAGGCGGAAGCGATGCCAATCGGTGAGGCGTTTCCTTTCCCGACGTCCCGAGATTGCGCAGGATTTGACAACCAATATCACGTATGTCAGCGCTGCGGTCCCGCATGAATTCCTGCTTCAAACCTTGGAGCATCTGCTCCATGTACCGGATCTCTGCAACCACAGCATGTTCGGCCTTGACCAGATTCTCACACAGGCGTTTTCTACATTTCTGTGCTAAAGAGGGAGATCTGAGCATCGCCAGACGTGCCTCCACAAGAGCAATTTCATCATCTGCGCCTTCGTGATCAAGTAGTTTCTGGATTTCATCCAACTCGCTGATTGATGCCGCCAATGCACGATCAAACCGGCTTAACTCCGACTCAACGTTCTCCAGGGAAATGCTTCCCTCACCGAGTACATCATCATATTCCGGCGTGTAAACCACAGCCACGCCATCCGCCAGTCCTGGGGAGATCCCTCTGCCCTGCAATGTGGTACCCACCATTCGGGTGAAAGCACGAAGATGCTGCATTTCCTCATCTTTGGTTGTAATTGTATTCTTCATTTGTTGTGTTTGCAGGCCCTGCCTGCTTACAAGGTATACATACAAAGAGAGGGCCAATGCTTCGAGGGCGGCATTAATACCCTCCGCGAGGAAGGATTCCGGGATTTGCCAAAGGTTTTCAAAAAGAACCCTCACCAGCGGAAGCATGACGGATAGCCCATAGGCTAGGGTTTTCTTACCCAGCCATGCCGCAAGGGCTATCGGAAGCACGTACAAAAGAGGAAAGCGAACAACCCGGCCAGTGGCAAAGTCTATGCAAAGGGTGATTAGTGCCAGCAGGATACAGATACCTGTGGGATTTCTCTCGGTGATATGTTTTAAGAATAGCAGAGGACGTGTCATATGTGTCTTCTTCATCGGACGGCCAAACACCATTTTAGTATTATAATGCATCTAGTGATAAATAGCAATTCATTGTCCTTCTTCGGATAACCGTCAAATAAATTTACCGCGGTTTGCAATCTTATACGCTGGGAATTATTTGCCTGTTCCAATCAAACACCAGGCACAGAGGTTTTACCTTTTATTTTCATACCAAAGAAGATAACACGCTTCTAAAATAACAGATTAGGAGGTTTAAATATAGAATCTTTCATAGAATAGTAATGATAATCTTTAAAATGTTAAAAAAAACAGACTATTCCAAGCGGTTAAATTCTTTTGAAATCAACATTTACGGCTAAACTCCGCTCCTAAACTGTCGATAAACATAGTAATATATAAAAAATAATCATTAAAAAAGATTTATATGTCATCTTCATTTATTGGAAAAGTACTGGACAACTATCGTATCCTCGAAAATTTGGGGGTTGGCGGTATGGGTGTCGTTTTTAAGGCCGTCCATATCAAACTCGATAAAGTATATGCAATCAAGATGATCGCGCCCGGCCTGGCCATGAATGAGAGTTTCATCAAACGTTTCCAAAGCGAAGCAAAGTCCCTGGCTAAATTTGAGGATCCCAATATCGTCCGGATTTATGATCTGCGTTCAGACAATGATCAATGGTTTATTGTCATGGAGTATGTGGAAGGAATAAATCTTTCCGATAAAATCGCCAGGGACGGTGCCTACCAATGGCAGGAAGCCCTGCCCATCGTAAAACAAATATTAACAGCGATCGGACATGCGCACAAGGCTGGCATTATTCACCGGGATATTAAACCAAACAATGTCATGATCACTAAAGAAGGCAATGTAAAAATTACCGATTTTGGTCTGGCAAAAGATCAGACCAACTCGGCGCAGACCATTACGGTTGGAAGCGGTGGTACACTCTTTTATATGTCACCGGAGCACATTAAAGGACTCTCCTTTACCGATAAGCGCAGTGATATTTATTCTATCGGTATGACCATTTATGAGATGATTGCCGGGAGTGTACCCTTCAAGAATATAGACTCCGATTTTGATATTCGTGAATCCATCGTTCGTAAAGAAGTCGAGAAACCTACCGTTTATAATCCTGACATTCCTGTTGAATTGGAAAAGATTGTGATGAAGGCCGTGGCTAAAAAGGCTGAGGATCGCTATCAGACGATAGAAGAAATGCTTCAGGCAGTCGTCGATTTTGAATCGAAATACTGTATTTATGATATCGTTGAAGATGTCTTACACAAGAAACAAAAATCAGACCGAAAAAAAGTTAAGGAAGACCCGTTCAAAAAAGTTGAAAAAAGGGTGAATGAATCGGAGAGACCGCAAGAACTGAGAATTCAAAAAAAATATGTTCTTGCGGGAGCTCTGGTTGTAATAATAGCTCTTTTTATTGTATTCTTTTCGGATATCTTCCCTCCTCCCCCGGATCAAAGCGAGAAGGTAACTCTATCACGTCTTACCATTGCCTGTCAACCGGAACCGGCGCTGATTTACTTAAACAGTGATTCCATTGGTCAGACCCCGATAAAAGGATATGCCCTTCCACCGGGAGAATATTCCCTGCGTGTTATGAAGAAAGACTATATGCCGGTCGACACAACCATTCTTTTGAATGACCGGTCTGGCCTGGCTTTGGCATTCTCACTCCGTGCGCTTCAAACAGCGAAAGAGTCCGTCACACCTATACCCCCTCCGGCAGACAAAGAGGAAAAATCTATACCAGCTTATGCATCTTTGTCTTTCCAGTCCAATCCCAGCGGGGCAGAAATCCGGATTAACGGCGAATTATCAGGAAATACACCGATGAAATTGTCGACTCTTAAGCCCGGCTCTTATCATATCGAGATAAGTAAACCTGGCTTTGAAGGATTCGTAAAGAGGATCAGACTCGACGATAGAATGGAAGAGGTCATTAATACTATCCTCATCCCCCTTGAGGGCGGCATATTAGTGACAAAGGACCCCCCCTCAGCGACCATAGTTCTTGATGGAAAGCAAATTCCTGATAATCATTCACCTTCAGTGGATTTGAAAAATATTTCTGTTGGAAAACACCGTATCGAGATTGCGAAATCCGGTTATTCTTCATTTAAACAAGAAGTTGACATTAAAAAAAATGAAATCCTTAACCTGAATGCCCAATTAATTCAATTAGACGGAATACTAACTATCCAGGTAAGACCGTGGGGATCGATTTACATTAACGATGAGCTGAAAAAAGCCTCCAGTGATCTAAAATATGAAGCGGTTCTTCCTGTCGATCAGTACAATATAAAAGTCGTACACCCAACGCTGGGTAAATGGCAAAAAAATGTCCAAATAAATGCCGAGGCTACTATCGCATTAAACATCAATTTTAACCGGAAAATACCGGTTAAGGTAAATGCTTTTGATGAGGAGGGAAATCCGGTCTTCGGTGATATTATTCTGGATGCCAAAAATACGGGGAAATCTACCCCGGAAGAAATAAGTGTGAGAATTGGAATACATAAATTAAGTGTAAAGAAAGACGGCTATCGTGTCGAACTTGGAGAAAAAGAGATTTTTATTGATGAGGATTATAGTGAACCGCTCACATTTATTCTTAAAAAAAATGAGTAGGATTCAAATAAAGGCACTGATGAAATAACTTAACTTGAATTATTTACCACGAAGAGCACGAAGGTCACAAGGAGAAGCAAAAATTGAGAAGTAAGAATTAAAAAATGAAAACAATTTTCCTACTTCCTAATTCTTACTTCTTACTTACAATAGTATCAATCTTCGGATCCTTCGTGTGCTTCGTGGCATATGAATAGCTCAAGTTTTATAATTGTTCAATGAATACCAGAAAAAATAAAAAGTGACCTTGGATATGAGAAAACAAGAGAAAAAAAATAAACGACGTATCATCAGCTTGTCCTTAATTCCGGTTTTATTATATCTGCAATTATTATGCACGATTAGCGGTAGCGGTTCAAACCTATATGCCATTAATCAACTATCATCCGGCGATAGATTAGATCAAGCGGAAGAAAACTACTATAACGGTGAATTTGATAAGGCGATTAAACTGGTGAACCAATGTCTTAATGACGAATCCCTGAGTATTCCTCATCGCCTCAGAGCGCATAAAATTCTGGCCCGTACCTATTTGGCCAAAGATGACCTGCCATCGACCAGGGAAAATATTAAGCTGATCCTGGCACTGGAACCTTCCTATCAACCGACGATTGAACAGGAGACCCCCCGTTATGTCAATCTTGTAGCAGAAATGCGGGCCGAGCAAGCACAATTAGTACACAGTCAACAGGAATCCGGATGGAATCAATGGTTATTAATCGGAGCCGGTGGCGCAGCGGCTGTCGCTCTTATCGTATTAGTCGCTGCCGGCGGTGGTGATGACAAAGCGCCCGACGATACTAAAAATAATCCGCTATCCCAGCCACCGGCTTTTCCGGAATAAAGGTTAGTGTTAGATGAAATTTAGACTTTTCTCACTCGTCATAATTTTAACTTTAGGGACAAGGCTCTTTGCCGCGATCACTGTACCCGGTGGGACCATCGATACGGACGAGCCGTGGACAGCTGATAATTCCCCCTATATCGTCATCGGAAATTTGACGATTGATAAACTTACCATTGAACCGGGCGTTAAGATTCAATTCAGAAATAATTATAAATTTGATATAGATGGGATTTTTCATGCCGATGGGTTTTATAGCGATTCCATCTATTTTCAACCTGAACCGGGTAGTTCATTCGGCTGGAAAGGTATCAAGATAAAGGCAGATGCGACCGTTTCGCTGACCTATTGCCGGATCGAGGGAGGTAATGATCAGGGAATCAGGGTTGAAGGCGGGGCCAGCCCGGTAATATCAAACTGTCGAATCGTCAACAACAATAGTGTAGGCTTGTATATAAAAGATTCCGCCCTTCAGATAAAACACTGCATTATTAGCAATAATGAAGAAAATGGCATTTATTTAGATAACTCGCAAATTACCGCCTCAAACTCGATTATAGCCGGAAATACTATCGCCGGGATTTTCTCATCGGACAGTCATGATAATACCATCTTGACTAACTGTGTCGTTGCCGATAATCAGGCCAACGGGATCGATACAAAAGACGGCGCCTTAACGATCAGAAATTCTATTGTTCACGGCAATAATGATGGAATTTTCTGGAATAGTAAAACCCCGGATGTCACCTACAGCAATATTCAGGGAAGCGGTGTTTTTCCCGGCACCGGAAATATCAATTCTCCGCCTGACTTTTCCGTGGAGACTTACTACAATCTGTCCGGCCAATCACCCTGTATCGACACCGGTAATCCCATCGGTACTGACAATGATAAATATTTTCCTCCGTCGCTGGGGGGTACACGTAATGATATGGGTGCCTATGGCGGACCGGAGGCATTCGGTTGGTATCCGCCGATTTATATCAAACCGGAAAGTCTGGACTTCGGAAGAGTCTCCAAAGATAGCAGCCTCTCTTTACCCGTTAAAGCTTACAATTACCGGAACGCCTGGATATCGGTGACGGATATCGATTTTGAAGGCACCAATCCTGCCGCTTTTTCTACCGATAAAGAACCCTTTTTAATCCACGAATTAAATAGTACGGATATCTCACTTACCTTTACACCGGATCAAGTTGATGTCCTGACCTCAGATTTAGTTCTCGGGACTATAGGATACGGAAATGTTTTTGCCTCGCTGAGAGGTGAAGGCGTTGTTCCCGACATTGACCTTCCCCTGATAAACTTAGATTTTGGACCCGTATCCTTAGGAGATTCATCGGCTCTGGATTTACCGGTGCTTAATCTGGGTGGGGATACACTATTGGTAAATCTGGTTCCACCACCAGATCCGGCCTTTAAAATAAGTAAAACCACCCTAAAAATTAATCCGGATTCAGCGAGGGATACGGTTCAGGTTACCTTCAGGCCGGATTCAGCCAGAAATTTCCAAAATTTTCTGATTTTACTAAGTAATGATCCTGACGATGGTACGATCGCAATCACATTAAAAGGCGAGGGTCTGGGTCCGGTGATCAAACCGGATCAACAAATGCTTGATTTCGGTGAAGTCTCGATATCTTCCGACAGCCTTCTTAATCTGATGATCAGTAATAATGGTAATGCTTTGCTGATTATCGACAGCCTGTCCATATCCCAACCAGACACCGCGAATATTGTCTTTGAAATGACCGACAGTCTCCTATCCTTTCCTCTCGGAATTGAAGCGGACAATAGTCTTGTTTTACCCCTGCGCTTCAGACCGGCAGAACTGGGACTGGTCAGCGGACAATTACGGATCTACTCCAATGATCCCTTCCGGCAGGAAGTAGATGTTCAATTACGCGGCACCGGCCTCGCCCCGGTACTGGATTTATCTTCAGCCAATGTGGATTTTGGTCCGGTTTTCCTGACCACTGATTCCACTTATATATTAACCATCGACAATACCGGTAACGATACCCTGGTCATCCAAAGTTTTAGCATACCGCCAACAGATACGGCTTTTGAAATGACTGACACCACTCTTACCTTCCCCCTTCCTATCGAGCCGGGAAATAACATGGTTTTCCCTATCCGTTTTAAGCCTGTGGCATTAGGACCACTGGGCAGTCAGATCTCCATTCAATCCAATGATCCCTTCCAACAAGAGGTTTTAGTGCCATTAAGCGGGACAGGCGTCGCTCCGGAAATTAGTATTTCCGTCCCAGCCCTGGATTTCGGGCAGGTTTTTCTGAGCACTGATTCCACCCGGCAGTTAACGATTGAAAACCTCGGTAATTATACCTTAACCATTGAAAATGTCATTTTTTTACCGTCGGATACAGTGTTTGACTCGGGTGAAGCCACTCTTTCTTTGCCGATCCATATTGAACCGGACAGTCAGGTGGTATTACCGGTCCGTTTCAAACCAGCCGTGCGGGGAGCAGCGGCCGGACAACTGCGGATCCTATCCAATGATCCGTTTAATAGTGAAGATTCCGTGGCTTTGAGCGGCACAGGTTTTGCGCCGGATCTGCGTTTATCAACAGCGACTCTCGATTTCGGTCAGGTAACACTCGATTCCAGTTACACTCAACAGTTAACCATTGAGAACCATGGCAACTGGGAACTGGCCATTGACAGCCTGCCTATTTTACAACCGGACACAAATAATAGAGTGTTTGAAATGACAGACAGCCTGCTTTTTCCTTTAAGCGTTGAAGCAGACAGCAGTCTTATTTTACCGCTGCGTTTCAGACCGGCAGAACTGGGACTGGTCACCGGACAACTGCGGATCTATTCCAATGATCCGCTAGAGCGTATGACACCGGTTGAATTAGCCGGGATTGGATATTCCTTAAGTTTAAATCCAGAGATGACACTTTCTGTGTCGCAGCTGGATTTTGGTTCAATTCCGGTAAGCACCGATTCAATGCAAATATTCACCATCTATAACATCGGCCCGGGCGTATTGATTGTTCCTAAGGATAGTCTGGTTGTTACTGGACCGGATTCCAACGCCTTTGCGATAGAAAATATCAGCGAAGATATCGTATTAGCCCCGAACGATTCTGCAGATATACCCATACGATTCCAACCAAATCAAATCGGCCAAAAGAGTTCCATGCTGCGTATTTTCTCCAACGATCCTATCAACCCCATTGGGATTGTAGCACTCTCTGGTATCTCTTTTGACAATCAACCCGCTTCCATTGCCTTTGATCCGGTGAATTCCAGCGATCCATTTGTCAATGCCCATCCGGCGAATATAAGTTTTAAAATCACCAGTTCTTCAACTATCGATTCCGCTTTTGTTTCCATAAGACCTGGCGGCAAAAATGCATTTGAGAAGATACCCCTGTCAAAACAGGTGGGTACGGATTTCTGGGCCACCCCATTGGATTCGACATCGATCACATCCCGGGGTATGGAATATTTTGTCTGTGCTTATCATGGCTGGACTTTTACTGAATTTCCCGAAGAGGGACGGAACCATCCCAATGATATTCCGGTATTCATTCCTCAAATTAGATTTCCCGGAAAAACGCATAAAGAAATCTACCAGATGATTTCTCTGCCGTTTATGGCGACGGATCAGGATCTGAATAGTTTATTTTCAGATGATTTGGGTCCTTATGATAACACGAAATACCGGATCTTTGATTGCATCAACGGTTCAGATTATACTGAAATTACTGGTATGAACCAGATGCTGCTTCCGGGAAAAGCTTTGTGGCTCATTACAAAAACACCAACGGAACTTGATGTTGAGAACAGTCGGTCAGTGTCAACTCATGAGGATTTTACTCTTGATTTGAAAAAAGGCTGGAATATGATTGCCACTCCCTTTGGTTTTCCGGTTACCTGGAGTGACATCAGCCCTATCCCTGCCCTGCGTTATTATGATGGCACAGACTGGCAATTTGCCTCAGTGCTTGAACCTTATAAGGGATATGCCTTAAAAGTATTGGAGGATACGGTGTTATCGATTACTCCGCGGGAGGCAACCTCTTTGAAACAAAAAGGATCCACGGTTAATTCACCTTTTGATACCGATTGGTATATTCAGATTACCGTGGAGAGCGGCCGTCTGAAAGATCAGTTTAATTATGCAGGGACACATATCAAAGCCACATCAGCTCTCGATGCTTATGATTTTCCGGAACCACCCCCCATCGGTGAATACGTTAGCGTCTATTTTCTCGCCGCAGAGCAGGAAGGTAGATATTCAACCGATTTTCGTGCGGCCGGTGATGAGGGATATATCTTCTTCTTCGAATTGAATAGTAACGTCAGTGCTGAAAAAACGATACAGATTAATCCTGAAAACCTTCCCCAAAACTTTGATTGGATGGTGGTAGATAAAGAAACCGGATTAATCCACGAGACAGATATCATCCCCGTTTCATCAAACAAAACAAACTACGAATTGATTGTCGGAACAGCAGACTATATTGCCAGTGCTGCCGCCGAATACCGGAAGATTCCCTTAAAATTTAAACTTGCACAGAACTACCCTAATCCTTTTAATCCGGCTACAATTATTGAATATCAGTTACCACATCCTGAGCAGGTAACCATAAAGATATTCAATATATTGGGCCAGCATATTCTGACATTATCGGAAAAAGAGTATAAGGAAGCCGGTTATCATACTATTGAGTGGAATGGTACCAATGCCGCGCACGTGTCCGTATCCAGTGGTATCTACTTTCTACAATTCAGGTCCGGAAAATATAACCGTGCTATTAAAATGATATTACAAAAATAGCATCAATAGACCAGGAGAAAAATAATGTATTGACAGGTTGTATGTTTAAAAAAAAAGGAATCTAATAGTCATATGATACAAACATACGATGAAGAATACCGAATGGTGGCTCAAAAACAATATAAAGAAGAATTATCTTGAAAAATAAACTAGATTCATTCAGAAAAAATATTAGACGCATAAAGGACCGGGACGGTTTAAAAGATCTTCGATTGAAGATCGAGATTGAGCAGTTAATTTCTTCGATTGCTCTTCAATTCGTTCATGTAACCCCTGCGGAAATTGACCGTGTGATTGAATCCTGTTTAGATACTGTCGTTCAATTCGTAAAGGCAGATCGGGGATACATTTATCTTTTTCAGGGTGACAACAAAAAACTGCAGATTTCACATCAGTTTAATCAGCCGGAAATAAAAGAAAAAATAAGTCGCCATGAGCGGGTGGATGGTGAAGATTTTTCATGGCTGGTGGATTCGATTCTTGACAAATCAACCATCAATATATCATCACTCTCCCAAATTCCCGAGAAAGCAAAAACGATGCAGCTGATTCTGGAGGCTGAAAAAACAAAATCGATGATCCTTTGTCCATTGATCTCAAATAGTAAGGTGAGTGGATTTATCGGTTTCGATGCAGTGAAACAGGAAAGGGATTGGTCGGCCGATGTTGAACATCTGCTTAAAAATTGCGGAGATATATTTA
Source organism: uncultured Calditrichota bacterium (assembly GCA_964489835.1). Lineage (GTDB taxonomy): Bacteria > Calditrichota > Calditrichia > JAJRVZ01 > JAJRVZ01 > CAZBBC01. Next base: position 8,654 of record CAZBBC010000064.1, on the reverse strand, counting down.
TGGGCGCTATCAAGCGTAAGCGCGCTGTTCATTTAGGGAAACAAACCGAACAGAAGTTAAGAACCTTATTCTCAGAAATAGAAGACATGGTTTTTATCTCCACACCTGAGGGTAAATTTCTCGATGTTAATCCGGCCGGGGCAAAGTTATTTGGATATTCATCGATCAAAGAATTATTAGATGTTAATATCGGAGAGGATCTTTATGTCAACCCCGATGATCGGATACAATACCAGAAGAAACTGGAGATACGCGGTCAGTTAAAAGATTATGAGCTGGAACTCAAGACAAAAGATAATAAAAAAATAATGGTGCTGGCAACTGTTGCCGTATTGAGGAATGAGAATGGTGGTATCGTTGCCTACGAGGGAATATTGCGCGATGTAACCGAGCAGCGGCATCTGGAACAACAATTTTTCCAGGCCCAGAAAATGGAATCTATCGGCCTCCTGGCCGGTGGTGTTGCCCATGATTTCAATAATATACTTACCACGATCACCGGTTATGCCGAATTGATGCAGATGGATATGGATGAATCACATCCTAATTATAATGATGTGAACAATATTATTCAGGGCGGCAAACGGGCAGAAAATCTCATTCGCCAGTTACTGGCATTCAGTAGAAAACAGATGATCCAGACCAAAATTATCGATATCAATAAAGAGATTTCTGAATTATATAAAATGCTGACCCGTCTGATCGCTGAAGATATTAAAATTGAATTAGATCTTAAAAAAAATCTAAGCACTATCAAAGCCGATCCTGTTCAGATCCAACAGATTTTGGTTAATCTGATTGTGAATGCCGGCCATGCGATTAAAGAAAAGAAAGATAAAACCAATCTGAAATATATCAAGATTATTACCTCAGAGATTAATCTAACCAGAGAATTTACCCGCCAACATCCCGGTAGCAGCGAAGGAAAACATATCGTTATTACCGTCGAAGATACCGGCATCGGAATGGATAAAGAAATAATGCAGAAGATTTTCGATCCTTTTTATACCACCAAAAGGGACAGTGAAGGCACAGGATTGGGTCTGGCAACCGTCTATGGTATTGTTAAACAGAATAATAGCAGTATCTATGTCGAAAGCCAGCCCGGTGTCGGTAGTTCTTTTAAAATATACTGGCCCGCTTCAGAAGAGGAAAAAACGGTTGAGTCAACAATAGATTCCAATATACATATTGAACCACATAATGAAACATTACTGATTGTGGAAGATGATCTTCATGTCCGCAATCTGAACTGCGAGGCTTTAAAATCTTTTGGTTATACCATCCACGTCGCTAATAATGGAAAACATGCATTGGAGATCATAAAGAAGGATTCCTTAATCGATAAAATCGATTTAGTGATAACAGATATGGTGATGCCGGAGATGGGGGGTGAGGAACTGGCACAAAACCTGCGTGAACTTAATCCGCAGTTGAAGATCCTGTTATGTTCCGGCTATACCGATAGTCATATAGTTACAAAAGATTCAGTCGGCATCCGTGGTTTTTATTTTCTGGCTAAACCATATTCCCTCAAAGAACTGGAAAAGAAAATCCGCCACGTACTGTCCAAATCGGTGTGATTATGTAAGTAAATTTTCCTCATCAATACATCCGACAAGATTGCTCTTCCCAACTTTTTCCGCCATAATTATATTGCATTTTGTAATCTTGGTTGATAACATAAACCAGGGATGTAAAAAATATTCAAATGATAACTTTAGATTATTAACCCACCCCGTCTCGCTACGCTCGACACCCCTCCCTGTCAGGCTTCGCCTGACAGGGAGGGGCTGGGGGAGGGTAATGAATGACCATGTTATACCGGAAAGGATACTTTAATGAATATCGTAAAATATTTTTTTATTATACTATTCCCGCTGATACTTACCCATTGTACAGAGTTAATGAAAATCGCTCAACAGGGAAATATTCAAAAACCGACGGTTCACGTCAGCACTGCCAGACTGTCCGGATTATCCTTCGACCAGGCAGATCTTATCTTTGATATTGAGATATCCAATCCTAATTCGGTCGGCGTCAGCCTGGCCGGCTTTGACTATGATCTTCTGTTAAACAACCGGTCATTTTTAAAGGGTGATCAAAAAGACAAAGCAGAGATCAAGGCCAACGATATCGCTACACTCCAGTTGCCTTTATCTCTGAATTATGCAAATATTTATCAGACCTATCAGAGTTTAAAAAATTCCGATGATGTCACCTATACCCTAGACACCGGGTTTTCCTTTGATCTTCCGGTACTGGGTCCGGTCCGGGTCCCGGTTTCGACCTCCGGTCAGGTGCCGATGATAAAATTGCCTAAACTCAGTCTTAATTCAATCAAATTGGAACGACTTAACCTGACCGGCGCCGATATTGATATTGCCGTGGGTATTGATAATCCCAATGCCTGGGGTCTGGTAGTCAACGCACTGCAATATGGATTAAAAATAAACGGAACCGAATGGATAAGCGGTCAGACCAACGAACATCTGCAACTGAATGAGAAAGGTGAAAGTGTAATTCACCTACCCTTCTCTCTCAGTTTTTTGAAAATCGGTTCCTCGGTATATAATATCATTGCCAATGGAAAGGGTTTGAACTATACCTTTACCGGTCAAACCGATCTGACCAGTTCACTGGAAATGCTGGGTGATTTCAAATTACCTTTTGATTTGTCTGGTAAAATAGATCTTCTGAAATAGCATCATATGTTACTAAAGGAAATAAAAATTTGATCCCGACTTGTCGGGATGATCCTGTCCAAAAAAATACGTCACAGTAACATATGATACTAGCTTTAAATAATAAACGTCTGATTTAAAATTAACCACAAAGTGCGCTAAGAAGGAGATCCTTCGACCTACCGGTCTTCAGGACAGACTTCAATCTCAAAGAAATAATATTTAAATTATCATCCCATAGGGATCTTTGAACTTGTCGGTATGATACCAGAAAAGAAAACAAGACAAATGAACAGGATAATATTAGCCTGATCTATTCATAACGCAGCGATGCTGCAATCCAAAAAAGAAGTCCACGGATTACACTGATTAACACGAATTAAAACTAAAATAATTATTTTATTTAAATGAAATCTGTGCTGATCTGTTGCTAAATAACTCATGTTAATTTGTGTATTCAATCATAGCGTCGTCGCGCCGCTGCGAGAGATGAATTATCCAAGTTACCTAATAAAAAACAGTATGGGAGGGTATATTTTGGATAAACATGTAACTACCGTTGCCATTATTATAATTCTGATTTTATTCAGCATTTTACATGCACAAACAGATGAACGACCGAATTTCATCATTATTATCGGGGATGATGTTGGCTGGAATGATGTCGGGGCTTACGGCCACCCGTATATCCGAACCCCACATATCGACCGCCTGGCTGGCGAGGGTATCCGTTTTGACAACGCCTTTCTGACCATCAGTTCCTGCAGCCCAAGCCGTTGCAGTATTATGACCGGTCGCTATCCCCATAATACAGGCGCCGGGGAACTTCATCAACCTCTGCCAGCGGACCAGATCATCTTTCCTGCCCTGCTCAGGAAAGCCGGGTATTATACCGTTAGTGCCGGAAAATGGCATTTAGGTGACGCCGTAAGAACAAGTTTCGATACGATTACAGACAGCCGCCCCAGCGGTTGTGAATCCTGGACTCGGGTATTACAAAATCGTCCCAGAGAGAAACCATTTTTTATGTGGTTTGCCGCCCATGATGCCCACCGGGGCTGGAGCGCCAGCAGTGGAGCGGATGCCATTGCCAATCCGCACCGACCTGCGCAGGTTGTCATTCCCCCATTTATGCCGGATGATCTGCAAATCCGGCAAGATTGGGCCATGTACTATGATGAAGTAAGCCGTCTCGACAGCTTTGTCGGAAAAGTCATGGACGAGCTGGACAAACAGAATATAAGCCAAAACACCTTTTTGTTGTTTATGTCTGATAATGGCCGGCCTTTTCCCAGATGTAAAACCACGCTTTATAACAGTGGTATCAAAACACCTTTCATCATCCGCTGGCCCGTCCGGGTGGAAGCAAATACGGTCACAGCCAGCCTTACCAGTGCCATCGATATTGCCCCGACGATCCTTCAAATGGCAGGAATAGTGATACCCCCTACCGTTCAGGGACAATCGTTTGGGCCGGTTCTGAAAAATCCTAAAGCATCCATTCGTGATTACGTTTTCGCTGAACACAACTGGCATGATTTTCAGGCCCACGAAAGATCCGTAAGGTCATTGTACTATCTCTTCATTCTCAATGCCTTCCCCGATTTACCGGGCACACCCCCGGCCGATGCCTTGCGCAGTCCGACCTACACGGCGATGAAAACGCTTCGGGATTTGGGAACACTGGACAACCGCCAGAAGGGATGTTTTCTGACCCCACGTCCGGCGCTGGAATTATATGATGTAAAAAAAGATCCTTTTTCGCTGGATAATCTTGCCTACAAACCGGAATTTAAACATATCCTTTCGGAAATGAAGCAACAATACAAAGCGTGGGTAAGACGCACCGAGGATAAAATACCCAAGAATCCGACACCCGATCGTTTTGACCGGGAAACAGGTATCCGGCTTCAGTAACCGGTTTAGAAAAGAAGGCTAAAAGAATGTTAGCTCAAAAACGAGTATTAAATACAATGGTAATCCTTAGTATAATCCTATTTCTTTTTCATTGTGAAACAGATAGCACCAAAATACAGCGTCTTTGGGATAAGGAGGCTTCGTTGTGGGAGATAGCTCAGGAGGTTACATTTTCCCACCTTATCTTAAAGGACGATCCCCAGCCTGTTGGGATGTGGAACGGCGGCACCGCTTTAAATCTCAGCACCAAAGAATTGAAGATGTCGCTCTGGGGTCCGTCAGATCAACTAACGATAAGTGTAAATAAAACAGATGTATGGGACCGGAGAAAATTTTTTGAGCCACCGCTTACACTGGACCAGATCGTTAAACGATTTGATAAAGATAAAATCATTGAAACCGATCGTTGGAATTACTATCGCAGTTGGAAAGCGTATGATTTTCCCTGTCCTAAACCTGTCGGACAGATCATACTCCGGATACCGGAATTGGCCGGTGCCGGACCGCCACTGGCTGTTCGCAGATGTGATAACGGGACTGCAACCCTAGAATTTCAGCATAAGGGCGTTCAAGCCAGAGTAAGCTACCTGCCGATGATGACCCAGAATGTTATTGCCTTATACGGTGAATTCAGCGGTCTTGAGCAACCAGTATCGCTTCGACTTTACCGGCATAAAGATACGGCAGAATTCGGCAAGGCAGTTATTACATATGGCGGTCCGGAAGCGAAAACGTTGAAAGATTACGATTTTAGCAAAGATCAAAATAATGCCCCACCGGCGCCCCCCGAAAGCGGTACAGACGGAGATATCTTTTGGATCCGTCAGAGGCTACCCGCAGAAAAAACATTTCCGAATGGTTTTGAATACATATTCGCCGGATGTCTTGCAGGCACCGATTACGATATCGAAACCGTTGATGGAGATACCGGTTTGGGCACACCTCCCTTTCTCAGTCCTGAGAATGAAAAACGAATGGCGGACGGCTATCGCTGGCAACACCTTTTTCCAACCTACAAAAAAATACGGGAGGCAACCGGCGCTGCCGCAACGGCCACCATACATCAAACAGGCAAACAAAAATTTATCGCTTATATTACCGTTGTAACCAGTGCTGAGGCAACAGATCCCCTACCCGAGGCGAAGAGAAAATTGAAAGAAGCCCGCGCAAACGGATATAAAAATTTAATCGAAGAAAATGCCGAATGGTATCATCAAATGTATTCTCATCGGGAAAAAGGGCGGGTATTTAAAGGTAACACAGACTCCACCAGAAAGCAGATACCGGAAATCTTTAATTCCTGGCCCGGCTATCATAGTAAATTTTGCCTTCCCGATCCCATAAAATTTCAGGCAGATGTTGAATATGGCTATTTGGAACAGGATTGGGCCCCATGGCATGGACTTCCTTGTTACAATGAAGTGTATTATACGCATTTACATGTGGCCAACCGTGCGGATAGAATTTTAATGTGGAATCATCTGGTTCCTTTTTGGCTGGAGGCTTGCAAAAAAAATGCGCGGGAAGTATTCAATCTACCCGGTGGCATCTTGCAGCATGGTTATCTGCCACCTATCAAAGCGGATACCTATGCCCACTCGACATCGGTCTGGGAATTTTGCATGGAAATAAACGCACAGGTATTAAAAGCACTCTGGGACCGGTTTGATTATGGAGGAGATGAAGAATTCCTCGCTGATATTGTCTATCCGGCAATGCGTGAAACGGCGATTTTTTATTCGCATTATGCTAAAAAAGGGCCAGACGGATATTATCACATCATTCCGACGATGTCTGCCGAACACTGGGGCTGGACGGCCCGTTTTGAGCGTAATCGTGACACTGCTTCCGCGCTGTGTATGTTTCGCTGGTTGCTCAATCGCGCCACCGAAGCGGCCGATTTACTACAGTGCGATACGGAATTAATACCCAAATGGCAAGAAGTATCACAAAATCTGGCGCCCCTGCCGACATTCCAAACCGACAAAGGTCCGATTTTTACCGATGCCTTGGGTGTAAATCCGATCGGTGTGGCCTATAACTGGTTTGCTGGCGTTACACCAACCCTCCTGGCCGATGAAATCAACCTGGACTCTGATTCATCCCGGATTGAAATGATGCTCCGAACCGCATGTTTAACCAAAGGGTGGCGCAATCATTATGTATATACGCTTCTTGCCGGGAAAAAAGGATTCGGTATCGAGCATTTGATTAACTCCCGCAGCCGTCGCATTTACCTGTTTCCGGCAATTCCTGACAGCGCCACCATAGGATTCAAGGATTTACAGGCCCGGGACGGATTTGAAGTCTCCGCTGAATGTCTAAAAGGTATAGTTACGTATGTGGAGATTTCAGCCCGCAGAACCGTGCCCTGTCAAGTAATAAATCCCTGGAAAGGAGAAAAAATCCGGGTAATCGAAAAGTCTTCCGGTACCATAATTTCGCACATCGTCGATACTGATCACGGAGAATGCATCAAGTTCTCAGCCAAAAAAGGAAAAAGATATTTGATTATTAGGAATTAAACGCCTAGTATTTCAATAATAATATATGGATAAAAAATGCCAATGAGTGAAAAAATAAAAAGGAAAATTTTCGGACCGCGATCCAAATATGATGATACACTTCCCTATACCTATATGGCTAAAGTGCGAGCCATCGAAGGAGATGATGAATTGTTTTCTTATTATTTTGCCGACACCATTTGCGGTCTAATCAAATATTTGCATGAGAATGATTTTAAATCAGAAGAAGTTGAACTCTATGGTCTCTATCAAAAGAAAGATATTTTACTGGAAAAAAAATACTGTATATCAGGGAGAGGAGAGTGGCTGCGCAGACCCGAGATTTGCAGATCATTAGAGCAACAATACAATAAGACCCTTGAAGAACAATTTAAAGGTCATATCGAAAAGAATGAATGTTCCTTCGAGGATCGGGACCGCAAAGGTAGTGGACCCTATTAACGAGGTGTTTATGATGAAAATAGCTGAACTAATATCAGAGCAATCCTTAGGCCTTTTGTATATTATATTCACGTATTCTGTTTGCATGATCAGTGCCTGCAGTTCCCCCAACCCAAAACAAAAAATTATCATTATACAAGATGAAATCCCTCAGATGAACGTACTCACAAATTTTTTGTGGGAAAACGGAGGTTTGACGGTTGATATCGTTGCACAGGATTCTCTTCCCTCCTCTCTTTCCCCTTATCTGGCGGTGATCGCCTATATTCATAAGGAATTGTATGAGACTACAGAAAAAGCGATTATTGACTATACCATCAATGGCGGAAAATTTATCTGCCTGCATCATTCGATCAGTAGTGGTAAAGCAAAAAATAAATATTATTTTGATTTTCTTGGTATACAACTGGATGATCCAAAAAACTCAAAAAATCCGGTGGAACCCGGCGGGGGTTATGCCTGGAAAGAATCTGTCACCTTAACGCTGCTGAATTTAAATCCCAATCATTATATTACGAATCATCAGGTGAATTGGGGGCCAAAAATAAATTACATTTCCTCTGATCAGCCGAGCATAGAGAAGAAATATCCTTCCATTACGCTCGAGGACTCGGAAGTATATTTAAATCATAAATTTACCGATGGCCGTGAAAAGACTGTATTATGCGGGATAAAGTTCTATGATGAAAGAAATGGCGAACTATTCATGCAGGATAGAGGAGTCTGGTTTAAAAAGGCCGGTAAGGGAATTATTATATATTTTCAACCGGGGCATGCTTCCTCAGATTTCAGAAATGAAAATTTTGCACAAATGATATTAAACGCCGTAAAATGGTAAATCTGCCTGCTGCAGCATTGCTCTGCCAAACGAAGCAAGCATTGCTTTTCATGAAAAACATGGCTTTGAAAAGATCGCTCATTTCCGGGAGGTCGGATATAAATTTGGGAAGTGGATCGATGTCGGTTACTGGAAATTAATCTTTACATCTTAATATTTTTGGGGATTTGCTATTGTAGCCAAAAACTTTGTTTTTTCCGCCGCGGCGCCGCCCGCCTGGCGGGGGCAGGGATCGCCGGGGCGATTAGC
>CAZBBC010000063.1:0-22965 GCA_964489835.1 uncultured Calditrichota bacterium | reverse complement strand
TATGCATTTCAGGAAATGCCTGGGCTAAAAACGATCCAAAAAAACTGCCAAGCATCGCACCTAAAAACAGTGAAGGAGCAAATATGCCGCCGGAACCCCCGGATCCCAGACTGAGAGAAGTGGCTATTATTTTTATCAAAACCAGAGCCAGAGTAGTTTGCCAGAGGAGGGTGTTATTCAGGGCACTAGTAATCGTATCGTACCCTATACCAAAAATCTGAGGGAAAAAGATACCAATAACACCAATACCGGCTCCTCCCATACCGGCTTTCACTGCCTCCGGCCATTTTTTTTTATCGAAAAATGCTTCAGATGCATAGAGCGTACGGATAAATAGTAAGGCCACGCCTGCTGCAAGCAAGCCTAATACAACATAAAATAATAATTCAACCGGAGAGCCCAGTTTATATTCAGGAACTTCGAATGCAGGAAAATTACCCAGATAATTGCGGGAAACAACTGTGGCCATGACTGATGAGATAACGACGGCACTAAATTGGGGTACAGCAAAGTCACCCAAGATAACCTCAACAGCAAATAAAGCACCGGCAACCGGTGCATTAAAGGCCGCGGCAATTCCGGAGGCTGCTCCACAGGCAACAAACGTTTTCATCCGTTTCGCGTTTACCCGGAAAAACTGACCCACCGCAGAGCCTACGGCAGCTCCTATCTGGATGACAGGTCCTTCTCTTCCAACAGATCCACCGGCGGCAATATAGACGGCAGAGGCAAATAGCTTGGCAAACACCACACGGGGTCTGATGATACCGTTCCGCATGATGATGGCTTCCATGACTTCAGGTACACCATGGCCTTTGGCTTCCCGGGCAACGTACTGAATAATCAGACCGACAAAAATTCCTCCACCTGTAGGAATCAGGATTTTATAAATTATTGGGATACTTTTAATCGTTTCTAAGCTAAAATCATCACCCCAGAAAAGGATTTCGAATTCTTTAATTAAGAACTGGATACCAACCGCTCCAAAACCACCAAGCAATCCGATAAATACAGCAACCGTAAGAACAAAAGAATTTTCCCGCATTTTGATCTGATCGGCGACGAGTGCTGCTCTTCTGGATAAGCGTTTATAAAAAGAAACAATTCGTGTAGATAAAGGATCAGTCATTAATATCGTTCGCGGGTAACTTTTGTAATCGATGGGTAAAAAATTGTTAAGGCATCTGCCGGTATTATAACAGGGAATCTTTCGGAAAAGGATATTCTAAGGAAAGGTTGTGCGGGTATATTTCTACCATCACCAGCCTTCCGGTATGGCGATATTTTGTGAAAAGAATTTGAATTATCCACCTCAGAGGTATCTCCAATCAAAAAAAATTTGAAGCACAACGAAAATAAAGATGAATTTACATATACTCCTCCTCCTTTTCAACTAAAAGTTCCTGCTCACAAACCGGTGTATATACTCAAAAATGAAAACAGGTGAAGGGAAAAGTACAGAAAAATAACTAAAATATCTGTTCCCAGCGGGTGGTAACTGGAGTCTTTAATGCCCATTTAACCCTTGCACATTTATACCTAAATGTGTAGATTTTATAAATTTAAATACTATATTAGACTAAAAAAGAATTGGAAAAGGAGTAGGGATAATGACACTTATTGTTGATGTAATTGCCAGGGAATTACTTGATTCCAGAGGAAATCCGACGATAGAAGTCGATGTTGTTTTAGAAAGCGGTGCAATGGGACGGGCAGCAATTCCTTCTGGTGCTTCTACCGGCGAACACGAAGCCAATGAACTGCGTGACAAAGATAAAAACAGGTATTTGGGTAAAGGAGTTCAGAAAGCGGTAAGTAATGTAAATGATATTATTACGGAACATATCATAGGGTTAGACGCAACTGATCAGATCGGAATTGATCAATTAATGATTGAATTAGATGGCACGGCAAATAAAAGTAAATTGGGTGCGAACGCTATACTGGGTGTTTCACTTGCTGTCGCTAAAGCCGCAGCGGAAGCACTTGGGCTTCCATTATACCAATATCTCGGTGGCGTAAATGCAAAAGTTTTACCTGTACCGATGATGAATATACTAAATGGCGGCAGCCATGCAGATAATAACGTGGATTTACAGGAATTTATGATTGTACCGGCCGGCGCTTCAAAATTCAGTGAAGCATTGCGAATGGGGACTGAAGTATTCCATCATCTAAAAAAAGTGTTGATTAGCAAAGGTTATAATACGGCTGTTGGCGATGAGGGGGGATTTGCCCCCAATTTAAAATCCAATGAAGAAGCAATAGAGGTTATACTGGCAGCTATAAAAAAGTCGGGATATCAGGCGGGAAAAGATATCTTTCTTGCACTGGACCCAGCATCAAGTGAATTCTATGATAAAAAGAAAAAACGTTACATACTCGCTTCAGAAAAAAAAGAATTGACTGCCGAAAAGATGGTTGCCTATTATGAACAGTGGGTGAATAAATATCCGATCATATCGATTGAGGATGGTATGGCTGAGGATGATTGGGATGGGTGGAAAATCATGACTGAGAAGCTGGGTGATAAAATTCAGCTGGTCGGAGATGATATTTTCGTAACCAACACAAACAGACTCGCAAAAGGTATTAAAAAGGGAATCACTAATTCAATTCTGATCAAGGTAAATCAAATCGGAACCTTAACCGAGACTCTCGATGCGATTGAGTTGGCACATAAAGCAGGCTATACTACAGTTATTTCTCATCGCTCAGGAGAGACAGAAGATAGTACCATTGCGGATCTGGCGGTGGCAACGAATGCCGGTCAGATTAAGACGGGCTCTGCCTCGAGGAGTGATCGAATTGCCAAATATAATCAGTTGTTGCGAATTGAAGAAATGCTGGCAGATACTGCTGTCTTTTTAGGTGTTAAGTCATTCCGACAAGTGATTTAAATCCGGATGGAGCATCAATAAGAATGGCAAAAAGGCGTAAGACAGGTCGTAAGATCACCGAAGTAATGGAGAAAATAGCACGTAAAAAACGTCTCAGACACCTTGTGTTTTTTGCCATTCTTGTTATCATTGTGATTATTTTTTCTACGGGATCACGCGGTACCTATCAATGGTATAAATTTAAGAAACAAAAACAGAATCTGGAACAAGAAATAAAAAACCTGGAAGCGGAAAAGGTCAGTTTGGAAACGATTAAATCTAAAATCGAAAAGGATCCGGAATACATCGAAAAAATAGCGAGAGAAAAATATAAAATGAAAAAAAAGGAGGAAAAAGTATACGACATAGTGGAAGAATAGCGAATCATGTATACCTGGACTGGCTATTAAAAATTATTATCACCTTCCTCATTTTTTCTCCAGCCAATGCCCAAAATTTTTTATCTCCATTGAATCAATACTGGCGGTTATCCTTGATTAAACAAAATACACAGTGGGAGTGGCGTGGTAATCTATTCTACGATTATGAATCAGAAGATGGTCCGGGCTTTCATATTGATGACCGCTTTACAACAAACTTACATCTGCCGAGTTTGGATCAACGAAAATGGAGAGATGAGAATAATCTGAATCTGTTTGTATTTAAAAAGCAGGCTGGGGATTATTATGGCATATATCTGAAGTCCTGGTCTCTTACCGATAGGCAGTCCGCAATTAGGCAGACCGCATTAACCAATCGAATCAGTAATCATGCCTTGGGATTAAAAACAATTTTTCATCTACAGGAAGATGTGATTTTTTACCCCTATGTTGGTTATCAACGATCTGAAAATAAATCATACATAGACTGGGGCTGGGATCTGGGGATTGATGCGGAAGTAAATCGGTATAATCTTGGTGATTATCATACGAATCTAAATTTAGGTACTGCATTGGATATATATCCACGAAGAGAAAATAAAGCCCACCATGTAGATATAAGTATCCAAAAGAAATTTTCAACCTACGCTTATGATTCTCTAAAAGTCGCCTATGTTACTTCGAAACAACAGTATTATTCCGCAGATGCCCGGGCACTGGTAGATGTAAATATTGAGAGTAAAAATCTGTATAATACATTGAATTATTCCATCTCTTCAAGATCTCACTTGCGGTTTAATACAATTCTGATGGACAGAAATATCTCGGATAATACACCAATAAATCCGAATGTCCGGAAAGTGTTCCGGTTTGAAAATCGTTTTGGATATCGCTATTTGTCCTCATCATTTTTATTTTATCTGGGCCTACGTACTTTTCAGGAAAACCTTGATAATCTTGATTTCAGAACGGATAGTGAAACACTGCAGACGGGCATCCAAACCGATTTTTCATTCCTGATCAGTGGGAATGATCGTATCGACTTTCAATTCAATTTTATAAAGTATCAATATGATACGCCTGACATGACTGAAAATCATGATGATCGCGATGATATCCGATTTATCGGTTGGGCCAGGTATTTTCATCGTTTCAGCCATTTGTTATGGGCAGATATTGATGTTGATGTTAATCTTTTTCACAAGATGTATCTGTTTAAGGAGAAAAGTGCCAATAACAGCTGGGACCGGATGTACAAGATTCAATCCACCATTAACTACGAATATAATAACTGGTATAATATACTGAGCACCCATGTTCTGGCAAATTATACAGTCTATGATTTTGACCATTTATTCAAGGTTACCAGAAGTTACATTTTCAGAAATTATGTGATTTCAGATTCATTATTGGTACCTCTTTTTTATCATGCTTTTTGCGGTTTTTATGCCCGGCTTGAATTGGGGGATGTCGGCAGTTTTTTTAAAGATGAGTTTGCTCAGAATGTTGTGGAATATTCTCAGATCTTGTATTATGATCTATTTCTATCAAAGCGGCGTGTTTTTCGCTTTAATATCGAAGCAGGGGCAGCTATCTACGAGGAAAAAAACTGGTATCAATTTGCTGTTGTCAACAAATTTAGAAATATAAGAAGAGTAAGTCCTTATATCAGATTTTTATACCCTCTGGGCCAGAACCTCAGGTTTTTGAGTCAGATTTCACAAAACTATCTGATAGATGAAGGACGAAAAAAAACTGAATATACCTTTGCCAAGGTTGATTTGTATTATCATTTCTAAAATATATCTATTTCTATCATCTTACACCGGTTTAAAACTTCAAAACGGTAAGTGATGTTTTGTTCCTTTAGAGTGATTTTACTCCTGGAGATAATCCATATAATAACCTGATCACTTTACTATTGCATTCTTCGAATTTATCCCATGGCCGAGAGTAAGGATCTCAGTCTTGGGCTTATGGCCATCTGTTACTACTTTAAAAATTACATCCCTTAATGGCGATTTTTCACTGAAGAATTCTCCCGAGTCGTAGATACCCTCTCCATTTGTGAGTACGTTTACCAATGTGTCAGATTGTTGGATTACAAGTACCTGCGCGTTAATTATTGCCTTACCGCTTTTATTTTCTGTTATCTTTCCTGTAAGAGAAAACATAACCAGTTTTGGCTGCAATATAAAATCCGATTCGGTGGTTTTTGTTGCAACCAGGGTAAGTCTTTTTTTCTCACCGAAATGTTCCCTGTCATCTACTGCTTCGAGCGTTAGTATCAGTGAGAGGGCTGTGTCCTCGATAGTATTTTCAAACCATCCATTCATAGTATTTATCGTATCAGGTTCTAATCCTGATCGGTGAATAACGATATTTTTTCTCAGAGGTTCACCATTGACTATGTCCCGTATTTCTCCTGCAATACTGAATTGGTTGAGCTGTCTCACAAGTTCAATGTCCTCTGTATTGAGACCTGGTTGCAGAGATGTGTATTCGCCATAGATCTCGTAATTATATTTGATAACTTTGATTAAAACATGGTCAAGTCTTTGGGCAACCCGTATCATGTCACTGCTAATATAAGGGGAAGATACAATCTGGTTGAACAAGGTATCCGGGAAATTTAAGGGATTATTGATCACAAGCAGGCGGGCATTGTCGATTGAATTACCATAGTTATCAATGATTGAACCCTGTACTTTGTATGTTATGAATGGTTTTAATTTGAGAATAAAATTGTTTCTCACACCTTCTGATAGCCGAACTGTTGTATCGAGTTCTGTGTAACCTGGTTTAAATACTCTCACATGGGCAAAATCATCGAAAATATTATTAGATTTGTTGAAAGAATTTGTTGATTTCCTCTGCCAATGATCTAACTGTTGAAGATAAATGGTAAAATATCCTCCGTCCAGAGCAATCATTTTATTCTGTGCTACCCGACCTGTTTCATTATCCCTGACGCGATAGATATAGACGCCGCTGGCCATATAGAGTTCAACTTCCTTTTGTGTGTTGATGTCAACTCTGCTCAATAATTGCCCCAGGATTGTATAAATTTCCAAAACATCATAGCCAATACCGAATCTAATAGTAGTACTTGGATTAAAAGGATTTGGAAAGTTTTCTACGACATCTCCCTGCACACTTGTCCATCTGCCGTTGAAATGCCCCACGATATCAGTTTTAAGATCTGTGCTATCGGAGGTAATGATAAAGCGTACGGTAGCGTCCATGATGGGTTCATAACTGAATGCATTCCGGATCTCACCTGATATCGGAAATGTCAGAACTGATCCTTCTAGGGGGTAAGTCTGGTTAGATTGCTGAAACTGAGGATAAGCAAGCTCTGCTCCTATCACAAAGTGGGAAATAACAAAAAAGAATAATGCGATTTTCATTGTTGATCGTAACGGAGATTGAATGACATTCTCATCGGGTAATTGAACAAATTTTTACACGCTACACTGAATTATTTTTTAATACTAAATTCAAAATTTTACAATTTAATGTTTAAATATTCAAATTAAAATTTTTGATGAAATACCTAGTTTTAAATCTTTTTAATATTTTGCACGATTACTGATGAGTGGCGGGTAAATAAGGATTCAATTATTTTTTAAAAAACTCATCCCCCAGCCCCTTCTCTTGAGAAGAGAAGGGGAGCAGAATCCGATTTATATTTACTGCAAATATTATTCTTCTCTTTATTGCACTTAGAAGAAACCTTGTTTTTTCATTGCTTTTCATGAAAAAAATTCCCCCTCTCTTTTCAAGAGAGGGGGATAGGGGGAGAGTTTTTGTCCAATTAAAAACGAAATATTGTGTTACCTATGTCTCCAATCTATATGAAAGGGTGGGATTTACGGTGAGTTCTTTGAATCAGTTTATTAGTCTGCAAACCATTTGATATTCCGGTGAGAATTTTAAATGATTAACGATTTACACGGACGCCCATCACGATTAATCAAAAAATTTCTCACAAATATTAATCTCCCGTATGAATAGTGAATAACTTACTTCTTATTCAAACTTTTTATCAGTATGTAATGAGGCTTTAGATTCCGTACAGTAAAACTGTCCAGATATGATAATGTTTCGACGGTTATATTTTTTATTGATGCCTATGTTTTAAACTCTTATATTTTCGAGGTGATATAAAATACATATCAATCTGTATCAGGAATTTTTACAGTAACATCACATATATGAGAATGTCTTAAAAGTAGCTCACATTTGGATAAATCAGTTTGCCAAGATTTACTCCAGTATAGAGATCAGAACAGACGACTTTCTTCATACTACCTGTTCTGAAGTCTTCTTCAACCTAACAAATAAACTGATGATCATCTAAATGGAACACTACTAGCCTGAATTGTTCACCACGAAGGTATAATAATAACAATTATTTAGGGTGAAATTGAAATGGAATTCCTGTTCAAATTTTAATATTATATTTTTTTATTTTAATTCAATAAATATATCTTCGTGTCCTTCGCGTGCTTCGTGGTTAATTATTTTTTTTATTTGTTGCCTTGGGCTGCGCTATGATGCAGTCAGGTTATATGTGTTATTCAAAAGAGAAATTTTTAATCGATGAATCATTGTTTTCATAATCAGCAGACTTATGATTTATGAGCATATAGTCACTATGAATGTCGTAATAATTTAATTGTAAAATTTACACTGATGGTGATTTAGATATGATTTCCAGAGGTAAAAGAAGAGAGTTTAATCCCTTCAATCTGGGTAATGAAACGCTTGATAAGAGTCACCGCATTAGATTTCAAAGGTTGGGGAGCCGAATCAAAACAAAATCATTTTGGTGGTTAATTGCCGCATTTTTATTCGTGATTATCATCTATTTGTATATTAGTTGAAAAATAAAAAATCTTGATGAATATTGAGTTGAGAGGTAAATTTCAAAACCAATATAAAAATGCTGCTGGTCCTGTTTGAGCATTAATAATTATCATTTTCCACAAGATTCTATTGGGAAATTTTCTAATCCTTATAAAGCTAACAGACCTGTCAGAAGAACATAATTAATATTTGTTATTTGGAAATTATTATTTTTATACCTAATATTTTAATATCATTGGGTAATATGGTGGATCTCAGGAGGCAAAATGATACAGATCAGTAAGATTTTACAAAACGTTCCGATTTTTCGAATGCTTGGTAAAGAGAGCATTGATTTTATTATAGAACGCCTGAAGTTTAAATCTTTTGATGAAAATCATACCATCTGTAAAATTGGTGATCCTGGCGACACGATGTTTATAATCATTACCGGGGGTGTTGATATTATCATTGTCGACCAGGAAGGGAATGAACAAGTTGTTGCCTCTTTAGGGTCAGGAGATTATTTTGGGGAGATGGCCTTATTAACCGGCGAACCACGCTCTGCTACCGTGCGGGCTACTGAGCCTTCGGAAATGTTTTTACTCGTCCAGAAAGACTTTGATGTTATTCTGGAAAAGTTTCCTTCAATTTCATTGAGTATGGGTAAGGTCGTCAGTAAGAGATTACGGGAGACCCTGAGTAAGGCTTTACAAATGCCTAGAATGGCAGTGAAGGAAGCCGGGCCCGCAGGATCTTTAAGCGAAACACCATTGATAGATCTGGTAAATTTTTGTGAGACTAATTCTTTAACCGGAACACTTAAAATCAAAAGTGAAGGCCAGGAAGGTATCTTCACTTACGAAAGTGGGGAGTTGATATCGGTAAAAGTGGGAGATGTATCTGATGATAAGGCACTGGATGCTATGTTGCATTGGACGGATGGAAAATTTGAGATTCAGTCAAAACCGTTAACACTTGGTGTTAAAAAAGAGAAATCCGGGGCGACGAAGGAAATTAAAGAAATTCTTATAGTTAATAATAGTCTTGTTGTTAGGAAATTGATAGAGAGAGCTTTCAGAAGTCTGGGATATAAAGTTGAAACAGCTGAGAATTTGGAAAAGTCGAAGGATGCAATCAGTCAAAAACCCCCGGATATTATCATAACGGATGTTAAATTGGCTGATGGAATTGGCCTGGATTTGTGCCGTACAGTTCGTGAAAAACAGAATATTCCGTTCATATTCTTAGCGGATGATTCAGTGAAATCGGAATTTGACGCTGAATTAAAAGCGTTAGGCAAAGCTGAATTAACAAAAACACATGAGGTAAGTGAAATAGTCAAACTTGTTGAGAATATGATATAATATGTCAAAAAGCAATATAGACTATTTGCGAGACCTTCCTCCTTTTAAAGATCTTACCGAAAAAAGATTTTCTTCCCTCGCAAAATACCTTCGGACGGTGAGTTTTCCCACGGGCCATATTATTTTCAATGCCGGGGATACGGGGGATAGTTTTTATGTAATTAAAAAAGGAACGGTGCGTGTCTTTATCCAGGCACCCGGGTCAGGTGAAAATATTGTTCTTTCGAACCTGACAGAGGGGGACTATTTTGGTGAAATGGCGCTTATAACAGGCAAACATCGATCCGCTTCAATCGAAACTGTGACGGATGTTTCTTTGTTACAACTGGATAAAGAAGGTTTCGACAAACTTTTAGAAGAAGATCCTAAAATATCTATCTCTATATCTCATATGATCAGTCAGAGGTTAGAGCAGGCTAACCTGCAAAGAGCTGTATCGGAGCAGTTTTATCAATCAAAAATATCACCTTCCGGCTCTCTTGAGGATCATCCAATCATGGAAATTCTCAAGTTTTGTGAAGAAAATTCTTTAACAGGTAAGCTGCGATTAGAACAAAATGATAAAACAGCGGAAATATCTTTTCTAAAAGGGGTGGTCCAAAAAATATTGATGGGAGATTTGAGCGATGCCGAAGCTCTGGATAGCTTAACGCAGTGGCAGGAAGGTAAATTTAAAATTGAACCCTCTCTTTTTTCAATTGAGGAAAATGAGATGCATGATCAAGAAAAGCATGAGAATAAAAAAATAGACAATGGCAAAGAGGAAAAGATATCAGACGAGAAAATTCCTGTTCTTCTTGAGAAATTTCTTATACGTTTATTTACCAAACTGATTGATCTTGTTGGTTCGCAGAAATTAAAAGATATCACCGCGAAGTCTCAACAACAATGTATACCTTTTTTCCCGGCTCTTACTGAGTGTATATTTGAAGTAGTTCCTGAGATTAAGGTTGATTTGAGAAATAAAGAGGTTTGGACTGATAAAGAGACTCTGGCCATCGCTGTTTTTCTAGAGACAATATTTAAAGATTGCCAAAGTTTGGTTTTTGGTATGTCTTATTTGAATTTAGAAAATCTGGCCGGTGAGAGCAGCAAACATCTAAAGAATATTTCTTTTTTCGAATATATGGCCCATGCAAAAGAATTTACACTCTGACTTTTAACCCATAGAATAT
Source organism: uncultured Calditrichota bacterium (assembly GCA_964489835.1). Lineage (GTDB taxonomy): Bacteria > Calditrichota > Calditrichia > JAJRVZ01 > JAJRVZ01 > CAZBBC01. The sequence continues at coordinate 12,313 of CAZBBC010000063.1, read as the reverse complement.
ATCTGCTTTTATTTTTTTATGCCCTTAATATTATCCACTAAATATTTGAATGCCTCGTCGACATCATCACTAAAATGTATCAGATCTAAATCTTCTTTACTAATCGTACCCCATTTTACCATGGCTTCGAAATCTACTATTTCGCGCCAATAATCAGTACCATATATAATAATTGGGAGCTGCTTACTGATTTTCTTGGTTTGAATAAGCGTAAGGACTTCCATGAGCTCATCCAGTGTTCCAAAACCGCCAGGGAAAATGACTAAAGCCTTTGCCAGATAGACAAACCAGAATTTCCGAATGAAAAAGTAGTGAAATTCAAACATCAGTTCCTCGGTTATAAAAGCATTAGGCTCTTGTTCAGAAGGGATACTGATGTTTAACCCAATAGATTTACCACCTCCGAGCGTAGCTCCTTTATTGGCAGCTTCCATAATGCCTGATCCCCCTCCAGAACATATGTAATACAACTGTTCCCGGGAATTCGGTTTGAATGACCACTCGGTTATTTTTTTTGATAATTGAGCGGCCTCCTGATAGTAATCTGAAAGATGTTGCCCATATTCGTCATTTCCAACACCTACCTTTATATTATTATCTCTATTTGGTTTAATTCCTTTGCTCAGATCGTCGGCGCGTGCTGAGCCAAAAAACACAATAAGATTATTAACGCCATATTTCTTAAATCTGGCCAGAGGTTCATTATATTCAGCCAGAAACCGTATGGTTCGCGCATCCGGACTATTGAGAAATTCTAGATTTCTATAAGCTTTTATTGGTTTTCTTTTTTTTTTCATTATGTCCATCAACTTTCACTATATTAATAGTAATAAATTTAATTCTCCCTCGTAAAAAGCGACAAAAACCAATTTAGGAGGCAATTCAGTTCAAATCAACCGATCTGCAGTTTCATTATTAATTTTTACTCATATATATGCATACCGCAGCGATGCTGCAATCAAATTTCAAATGACAAATTACAAAATCCAAATAATAATCAATTTTCAAAATACTAATGACCGAAATTTAATCGATTGAATTTCTTGAATTGTGATTTGTTATTTGTCTTTTAAAAACTTTGTTAATCGCCCCGGCGATCCGCGGCGGAAATAACAAAGTTTTTGGCTATTATAGTATAAATAGTTTGTCGAAACCTGTCTTGATAGAATTCATATAATTATGTAAATTAAAAGTTTACATACTCGTTTTGAGGTTAATGCCGTTGCATTTTTTGCTGGAAAAAACAGATCATAGATCCAAAGCGCGTTGCGGTAGATTACATACTCAACGTGGAGAGATTCTTACACCCGTTTTTATGCCGGTAGGTACCAATGGCACCGTAAAAACTCTTTCTCCGTTGGAGTTACATGATAATGGTGTTCAGATCGTATTATCCAACACTTATCATTTGTATCTGCGACCGGGAGATCGATTGATTGCAGAGCAGGGTGGGTTGCATCGGTTTATGGATTGGAATGGTCCTATTCTGACGGATAGTGGCGGTTATCAAGTTTTTAGTCTGGCAGCACTACGGAAAATAGATAATGATGGTGTGACTTTTCAATCCCACCTGGACGGGTCTACACATCGCTTTACACCTGAGAAAATCATAGATATACAACACAATATCGGCTCCGATATCATGATGGTTCTGGATGAATGCACGTCTTATCCCTGTGATCGGGAATATGCCCTTAGATCTATGCAACTGACATTACAATGGGCCAGACGATCGAAAGAATACAGGGAAAAGAATATAAACGATCATAATGCCGGTCAGGTCTTATTCGCTATTGTTCAGGGGAGCGTTTATGAAAATCTCAGAAAGCAATGCACAGAAGAACTGCTTGCTTTAGATTTTCCGGGATACGCTATTGGTGGATTAGCTGTTGGTGAATCGTCGGAAGAACGCAATAGAATTACTGATTTTTGCACGGATTTGATTCCTCAGGAAAAACCCAGATATTTAATGGGTGTAGGATTTCCGGAAGATATCCTGAGCGCCATTTCTCTCGGAGTGGATATGTTTGATTGTGTGATTCCGACCAGAAATGCCCGAAACGGAACTTTATTTACAAGTGAGGGAAAATTAATTATCAAATCGGCAAGCCATAAGAAAGAAGATATACCGATCGATAACAAATGTTCCTGTTATGCTTGCAAACAATTTTCCAGAGCATATATCAGACACTTGTTTAATACTAATGAAATACTGGGACTTCGACTGGCAACGCTGCATAATATTCATTTTTACATGTGGCTGGTGACCGAAGCCAGGAATAAAATAAAAAAGAATGCATTTAATGGCTGGAAAAACGAAATGTTAAGAAATTGGAAGCTTAGTTTCGAAAATGATCGTCAACTTCATTAATTTTAGTGCAAAAATTATGAGTGTCCGGTTAAAAAGATTGATTCAAATTATTTTTAAAAAACTCATCCCCAAACCCCTTTTCTTGAAAAGAGAAGGGGCTCTATAAAGTCCCTCTCTTCACAAGAGAGGGATTTAGGGTGAGTTCTTTAAATTAAGTCTCTATGTTTTTTAATCTCCAAACTATTTGATATTCTGGTGATAATTTAAAATGATGTTTATAAATTCAATTAAAGATGGAAGGAGAGAAGGGTGATACTGAATATTTTCTTAATGGCACCACAGGGTGCGGAAGGTGGAAGTTCGTTTCTTGGATTTTTACCTTTTATATTAATTATTGTCATCATGTATTTTCTGATGATACGGCCACAGGTAAAAAAGCAGAAAGAACGTCAAAAAATGGTCGAGGCGCTGCAAAAGGGTGATAAAGTGATTACCGGTGGAGGCATCCATGGAAAAATCACCGGATTTTCCGAGGACGGGAAAACAATTATTCTGCAGGTCGATGATAAGGTAAAATTAAATGTTGATCGTTCTGCTGTAAACATTGTACAGGGGAAACAGAACCCCTGATATGAGAATAATATTCATGGGTACACCATTGTTCGCTAAGGTGTGCTTTAAGAGATTGATAGAAAAAAATATTAATATCGTAGCTGTTGTAACAGTTCCGGATAAACCGCTTGGCAGAGGACTAACAATAAAGCCATCTCCGGTCAAACAGGAAGCGATGAATGCCCGGATTCCTGTGTTGCAGCCAGAGAATCTGCGGGATCCTGAGTTCCTCGCCAGAATTATTGAATTTGAGCCCGATTTATTCATCATCGTCGCATTCCGAATTCTTCCGGAAGATCTCTATACAAAAGCAGGAAAAGGTGCGGTTAATTTGCATGGATCTCTGCTTCCAAAATATCGTGGTGCTGCACCTATAAATTGGGCTATCATTAATGGTGAACACGAAACCGGTATTACTACTTTTTTTCTAAAAAAAACGGTGGATACGGGTAATATTATCGCTCAGGAAAAAATTAACATTTTACCCGATATGACTGCTGGAGAACTACACGACATAATGGCCGTCCAGGGTGCAAATCTTCTGATTAAAACCATCCAGATGATTAAGAATGGGAAGGTAAAAACCATTGTCCAGGATGAGTCAATCATTAGCAAAGCACCAAAAATCCATCCCCGGGATTGTTTGATTAATTTCAACCAACCGGTAGAAAACGTACATAATTTTATCCGCGGTTTGTCCCCTAAACCAGGAGCGTACACCTTTCTCAAAAACAAACGCATTCACTTTTATCGGTCGGAGGTATCAGATCACCAAAAAAAGACTGTTGAAGTGGGTACTGTCGTTCCTGGCGGTGATTATCATTCGATTTATATTCAATGTAAGCCGGGTTATCTGGAAATAAAGGAAATTAAACCTGAAGGTAAACGGCGGATGAGTGTAGCTGAATATCGACGTGGTCACGATCTGCCGGTTGGGACTGTTTTTGAAGATTAACGAGTGCCTATGGATCCTCGGCAAAAAGAAAGTCATTAAGGAATATCACCTATGGCGTCTATGTGCTGACGGTTCGGTCAGGTGACAATTGTGCCGGTGTGCAATCCGATGAGCCGTCTCTCAGTCTCCGCTCGACTGGTTGGATCTATGGCGGATGAAATAAAAAATGTATTTTGCTAGTTGATTTGTATCACATATTCTACTTAAATATATATAGATATTAAAGACCTAATGTTATGATAACTTGGAGGTTACATTGAACTCACAGCTGTTATTCGTATTCACATGTCTTATTGTTACCATACTCCCCATTGGCTGCACGCTACCCGAGGTTGATGATGTGGACGCACCGGTGGTGGCAATATTATATCCATACGACGGGAGTGTTGTAAGTGGAAATATAATCGTATCGGTTCAGGCCACAGATAATAAAGAGGTTAAAGAAGTAGGATATCATCTGGATGGAAATCTGATGGAAAAGTCCGAACGTACCAGTAAGGAATTTGAATTAAATGTTACACCACTAGCGGATGAACGAGAGCATGCATTTCAGGCTTATGCCAAGGACGAAGCCGGAAACAAGGGATTTTCAGAGCTGATTTTAGTGACCATCTCAAAAACAGGAGATGTGATACCACCAACGGTTGAGATAGTCAATCCAATTACCGGACAGGAAATTGCAGATTCTGTTCTAATTATAGCTAATGCTCTGGATGACAGAATTGTCAGTGAAGTCGCATTCTTTATAGATGGTGATTCCGTTGATTCAGATTTCATTTATCCATTTGAGCACATGTGGTTGGTAGAAGGGATACAGGATTTTACTTCTCATTCCATATTCGCCAGAGCATTTGATGGTGCCAGGAATTTCATCAATTCACTTCCGGTGACTGTAACTGTTGTGCCGGTCCTTGACCGGGTCCCACCGGTTGCACGACTGATCTATCCTCTTTTAGGGCAGGTATTATTCGATACTGTTGTCGTGAATGTAGATGCCTCAGATGATCAGAAACTCGAGAGAGTAGATTTTTATATTGATGGTGTACTTAAGAAATCGGCTAATGCTAATCTGGTTTCCTCCCCATTTACATATACCTGGGATACAACACCACTCGATGTGAGCTCCAGTCATTCATTATTCTTTCAGGCGGTTGATGCAGCCGGAAATAAATCGACCAATGAAGCGATCTCATTTACGGTTAGTCGTCGGGATGTAGAGCCGCCGGTTGCACGCCTTATCTATCCCCTTTTTGGCCAGATCCTGGTCGGTACCATTGCGGTAAAGGTAGATGCAACCGATGACCAAGAACTTGAGAGAGTAGATTTCTATATCGACGGTGTACTGAGACTTTCAGTCGATGCAGAGAATAAAACCTCTCCTTTTACTTATTCGTGGAATACAGCGCCACTCGAAGAGGGGTCAAGCCATTCGCTTTATTTTCAAGCGGTCGATGCAGCAGGAAATCAATCGACAAATGAAGCAACTGCATTTACCATTGGTCGCGAAGATATAGAACCTCCGAGTTTAGTGCTTTTGTATCCGGTTGCCGGGGATACTCTCACAGGCACCGTAGCCGTAGCGGTGGACGTTTCGGATAATGTGGCCGTGGATCGTGTCGAGTATTATGTTGATGGCGGTTTGCTAGGTGTTCCAAATTTTACCGCTGTCTCACCGCCCTGGCAGTATCCATGGAATACGACACCATGGGCAGCCATTGCAGGACCGCACACCTTGTACATTAAGGCCTTTGATACATCCGAAAACGTTACAACCGTTGGTCCTATTATTTATGCTATTCGTTGACAAATTTCTAATCGAGTCCCCGTAGGATTCGATCGGTAAAAATATATTCTCAATAGAAAAAATATTACTCAGTAATATTTTTAAGTCTTAGGTCTATGTTTGCTCAGACAACAGTGCAAGAATTTAGACGTTAAAATAATATGGAAACAGGTTTTAATAAATGGAAATTTTCAGACGTAAAATTATGCTACTTTTCTTATTCACTTTCCGTAAAACCGCGTAATTTAGTCCGATCTAAGTTAGGATTTTAATTTTCCTCTATTTCCTGTGATGTAAATCACTCAGAGAATTATTCAATACCGTAATTTCAAATGATTTTAATATGAATAATTAATGGTTTATGAATTCGTACCGAATTACATACCAGTAGTTAAAATGAAACCAAGGTATCTTAAAATTTTTAGTCACTTCTTTTTATGTGTTTATGTGATTGACGTGGCGGAGCCACGTTTAATATAATATAGAAATAAAAATGCAATTACCAATACCATATAACCAGAACATATATTCCATTCATCAGGAGGATAAAACAGGAACCTCTACCCGTATATTATCCCGGGTCAAGAAAAAAACATTGATTATTGGGTGGAATACAGAGTCACTCCGGTTATTCGATAAAATAAAGGAATATCCGGCACTTAATTATGATGTGAAAGGTTTTATCTCCGTTGATAAAATAGATACCCAATCCATCTATCGTGATGTAAACCTTCTAGGTGATATATATTCATTAAAGAAATGGGTGCATCATTTAGCTATTGAAGAAATATTAATTGCAATAGAACCCAAAAATAAAAATCAGCTGGATGGGATCATTCGACTTTGTAGTGAAACAGGAAGCCACTTTCGGGTAGTCTCGGATGTATTTGATACAGTATATGGAAGCGTTATAAAGGATATATATGAAAATATATTTGAAAGAAGAGAATTTGGATTACGACGAATTGTTGAAGGTATCGGTTCAATGATTCTACTCATTTTATTATTGCCGGTGTTTCTTGCGACTATTTTAGCTATAAAACTGGATTCAAGAGGCTCGGTTATCTATTCACAAATGCGCGTTGGTAAGAATGGGAAACCATTCCGTATTTATAAATTTCGGTCCATGATCCAGGATGCAGAAAAGCAATCCGGTCCAACCTGGGCTCAAAAAAAGGATCCGCGAATTACCAGGATGGGAAGATTTATGCGACTGACCAGAATTGACGAATTGCCTCAGCTTCTGAATATACTTAAAGGTGATATGGGTTTCATTGGGCCGCGGCCTGAACGTCCATTCTTTGTTGATACATTTAAAGAGCAAATTCCCTTATATACACAACGACTAAAGGTCAAACCTGGCGTAACCGGTTGGGCGCAGGTAAAATGGCATTATGATGAGAATATCGAAGATGTTAAAGAAAAACTTAGGTACGACGTGTATTATATAGACAATCATCAGATTTGGCTTGATATAAAAATCATTTTTTTAACCCTGTTCACTGTTTTAAATCAGAGGGGTCAGTAAATAATATTTCTTTTTTAATATCATGGGTAGCATTTCATGCATATCAATATTATATTTATTTTCATCAACATTTTGGCTGTTAATTCACTTTTTAAAAACAGAAGAGATATATTCTAATATGATGGTGGCTAATGGAAGGTTTTAGTATAAAAATAGAATACTATCCACAAAATAATGACATCGTTATTATCAAGTTGATTGGGTACGTTGATCAGAGTAATAGTCATCAAATTGAGAATGTCATTTTCGATTTAATTCAGAGTAAAAAGCAAAAATTTGTCTTTGATCTTAGTGAACTTATTTATATGAGTAGTGCCGGATGGGGGATATTTGTCGGTGAGATAAAATCGGTTCGTGATGCTGGGGGGGATATTAAGGTGGCATCCATGTCTCCTGAAATCTATGATGTCTTCCAGGTGTTGGAGTTTTATCATCTTCTGGAAGATTATTCAACAGTGAATGAAGCGATATCCAGCTTCCTTGAGAATGGAAATGAAGGTGTAGAAGATCTTCTTCAAGATTCATTTTCATTAAAGGTGGATTACGGGAGGGATCACCAACGCAGGTCTACAGAACCAAACTCATCGGTTGTTCGAAGGGAGAAAAATGACAAGAATGAGTTGACTGAAGGGGCAAAAGATAGTGAGAAAAAAAGTGTTAAAGAAGAACAAAAAAAGGATGCATTCATTGGTATCGAAACCACTGCCCCCGCAACTTCATCTGAGATAAGTATTGACCTTGCAAAATTACCTCTATCGGAAAGAATAAAAAAAATCGTAGCCATTTATCCTCTTTTAAGTGTAAGACAAATTCGTAAGATGCTACAGCATGAAAAATTTGGTTCTGTCAAAATTAGTTCACTAAAGGTTTATAAGATGTTGCGGTTACTAAATTTACATACAAAAAAGAATCGTTATCGGTACTACCGGTCAGTCTAGTATTTTAATTTTGGAGATAATGAAATAAAGTGATGAAAAAATTAAAACTTCGAATATATATCAATATATTAATGATATTTTTAATTATATTTCTAAATTATTTACCGGTTCAGGCAGAATTCTCGCCTCCTGAGAATAACAAAGCACAAACAACTCAATCAGAAAACTCAAATGAAATGTCTGCCTCCTCTCAATCAACCATTAATTATTTCATTCCTGGTGATGGATTAAACATTAATACTTTTCCGGATACATCCTCATTTTTAAATAGAACTTTCCCGATTGATGATAGTGGTTTTATAGAATTCCCTATAATCGGCCGGGTCAATATATCAAAAATGACAGAACAAGAACTAGTAGATTTTATTAAAAATAACTTTAGAAACTATACACGATCTCCAAATGTATTTGTAAAACCTATGTTACGGGTGAGTATAATCGGTGGTTTCATACGGCCGGGATTATATTATGTGGATTATAATAGTTCTTTCTGGGAAATGATCAGAGAAGCTGGTGGTCCTATTCTTGAAGATGGAATTGAAGAGATGTACTGGGAGAGAAGTGGTAAGAATATGACTGAGAACTTACCTCTGTTTATTGAGCGTGGAATTTCATTAAAACGGATGGGACTCAAATCAGGAGATCTTGTGTGGACGCCTACACCTGGTGCTGAAACTACATGGGATAAGATAATTACGGACGTTCTTCCAATATTAGCTTTTGCATCCACAATGTTTTTGATGTGGATAACATATCAGCGAACCGTTACAGTTACGAGATAAAATCTGGTAAAGAAAATTTTCTTTATCTTCTATTAAATTCCTTAATAACTCCTGTTAATTCTTTTTAGAACAGCGATTTTTACATACCATCTTGAAGTTCAGATTAGATTATTATGCAGATCTTCATTTTGCTTTAATGAATATTTAGAGTATAATTATTATGTGTGGAATAGCAGGAATATATTTTCAAAATAAGAATCGAACAGTAGAAAAAAATATCCTTAATCAAATGATATCGACATTGGACCATCGGGGACCTGATGATCGGGGATATTATATTTATAATAATATTGGACTAGGACATTCAAGATTAAGTATTATTGATTTAAAAAGCGGACAACAACCGATTTATAATGAAGATAAATCGATTGTTATTGTCTTTAACGGAGAAATTTATAATTATCCGGAATTAACAAAGGATCTAAAAAAGCGGAACCATCATTTTTATACAAAAAGTGATACAGAAGTCATTGTTCACGCCTATGAGGAATGGGGCACTGATTGTTTTAAACATTTTAATGGTCAATTTGCTATTGCTCTTTGGGATAATCGTAAGCAGCAGCTCTTATTGGCCAGAGACCGTGTTGGGATTCGACCCTTATTCTACTCAGCTCTAAATAATAGAAAATTAGTTTTTGCCTCCGAAATAAAAGCAATTTTTTGCCATCCTGAGATTGTACCTAAAATTGATATAGCAGGGATCAATCAAATTTTCACTTTATGGGTAAATATTCCACCACAAACTGTATTCCAAAATATTCAGGAATTATCGCCGGGTCATTTCCTCCTGGCTTCCTCACGAGGAATTAAGATAAGCTGCTATTGGAAACCCCAATATCCATATCTTCATGATTATGATAATAAACCCATTATATATTATCAAGAGAAATTAGAGGAACTGCTTCTTGATTCGGTTTCTATTCGATTACGGGCCGATGTCCCGGTAGCTTCGTATTTAAGTGGAGGAATCGACTCCTCAATTATTTCTGCTATCGTAAAAAAGTATCATAATAATGAATTAAAAACCTTTTCTGTGACATTTTCTGATACCGATTTTGATGAACGAAAATATCAAACCGAAATGGTTGACTATTTAGGAACCGATCATAGAATTGTAGAGGCAACCTATGATAATATTGGCAAATCGTTTTCGGATGTTGTATGGTTTGCAGAGAAACCTCTGATTCGCACTGCTCCAGCTCCTTTGTATTTATTATCAAAATTAGTGAACGAAAATAATATTAAAGTAGTATTAACCGGTGAAGGAGCAGACGAAGTGTTTGGTGGGTATAATATTTTCAAAGAAGATAAGATTCGTAGATTTTTGGCAAAATTTCCTGAATCAAATTTTCGATCATTATTGCTTTCTCGTCTATACCCTTACATTAATAAAAATTCTTCATCGGCACAAAACTTCTGGCAATTGTTTTTCAAAAAGAATCTGGCGGATATAGAGAATCCATACTATTCACATATGATAAGATGGAATAATACATCTCAAATTAAAAAGTTTTTAACAGGGGATCTACAATCTCAATTAAAACAAAGAGAGCAGATCTTCGAAGACTTGGATCAATTTGTCGATCCAGAAATTGTAAAATGGCATCCATTTTCCCGGGCCCAGTACCTGGAAATGCAATTATTTATGCCCGGTTACCTATTATCCTCTCAGGGTGACCGTATGATGATGGGGCATTCGGTTGAAGGTCGGTTTCCATTTTTAGATCACAGAATTATTGAATTTGCGAATACCATTCCTCCTGAATTCAAAATGAAAGTACTCAATGAAAAATACATTTTAAAAAAGACCTTTGGTCATCTGCTCCCAGATTCAATTATTCATCGGAATAAACAGCCTTATCGTGCTCCAATTTATCAGTGTTTAAAAAAAAATAATAATTCAATTGCTGAACATATATTAAAAGAAAATGTAATAAATGAATATGGATATTTTGACTCGAATACAGTAAAACGTTTAATTAAAAAGACAGAAAAATCGGAAGAGATTCAATTATCCGCGAGAGAAGATATGGCAGTGGTAGGAATCATATCATTACAACTTCTTCATCATCATTACATTGCAAATAAAACCCAGAAATCACAGGTTTCATAAAAAATAAACAGATTATGTCCTTAACTCCGTAAAAATTGTATAGATTGCTTCGCTATCGCTCGCAATGACGGCCACATTATCGTCATTGCGAGTCACGAAGAATGAGTGACGAAGCAATCTATTGTAATTATTGATGTTATGTCCATTTCTACGGAGTAAAAGCTCTAATCATAAAATAAATAACTGTGGGCTATATTGTAAATTATGCAGGTACAACATTTTTTAGAAAACTCGATTCAAAAATATCCTGATAAGAATGCCGTTTGGTATAAAAATGATTGGATGAGCTACAGTGAGATTGGCGTATATGTCAACAAGGTTGCAAATTACCTGATAGAAATTGGAATTAAACGCGGTGATCGGGTAGCTCTGTTATTTGAAAATTCCTTCGACTATATTATCTGTTATTATGCCATTCTTAAAGTGGGGGGCATTACTGTTGCCTTAAATACAGAAACAAGTATAGATTCCCTGATTTATCTGTTAAATGATTGCGGAGCGGTTGCACTTCTCTCCCAGAAAAAATTTTCAAAGTATATTTTGCCAGCAATTTCAAAAATACCCTATTTAAATCACTTGATTATTAATCAAGATGATCTATTTGCCTATGAGGAAATTGGGCACTGTACACAAACAAAATTACAGGATATTTATAAAAATGGAATTGAAAAATTCATTGATGTTCGCGGAATTGATATAGATTTAGCCTCTTTGGTATATACCTCCGGAAGCACGGGAAAGCCGAAAGCAGTGGTACTCACTCACCTGAACATTGTTTCAAATACGAAATCAATTGTTGAGTATCTTAAATTAACAGATAAAGATCGCATAATGGTTGTTCTACCTTTTTATTATATATATGGTAAATCCCTTCTTAATACGCATTTTTTTGTTGGTGCATCGGTTGTGATTGATAATCGATTTGCATTTCCCAATGTCGTTTTAGAAACAATGATGATGACAGAAGTTACGGGTTTTTCAGGTGTCCCTTCTACCTTTATGATTCTACTGAATAAATCAACATTAAAGAAAAAGAAGTTTAAGACATTACGATATGTAACACAGGCTGGCGGAGCGATGGCACCGTCTGTACAGAAAGCAGTAGAAAAAGTTTTTGCCCCGGCTCAATTGTATATAATGTATGGCGCAACCGAAGCATCGGCGCGATTATCATATCTGGAACCAGCGGATTTGTCCAGAAAATGGGGCTCCATTGGAAAAGCAATTCCAAATGTAGATCTAGCTATTGCTGATGATCAGGGAAATAAATTACCAGCTGGGATAGAAGGGC
>CAZBBC010000062.1:0-23240 GCA_964489835.1 uncultured Calditrichota bacterium | reverse complement strand
GCCACCAACGGCGATTCGTAAATAAGTGGATATCGGCGGGCACTTCTTAGTGAATTTTAAATAAAAAATATCTTTACATTCAGATTTTGATTGCTTATTTTGAATCGAAAAAAAAGCGAAAAAATGGACTTGAAAAAACTTTTATTTTTCTTATTTATAGCAATTCAACTGTTTGGGTATACGGTTAATGATTATCATCCGAGAATTTGGCTCACACCATCCAGCACTGCAATAGTTCGGGCAAGATGCGCTACTGGAGGCAATCTCAATTCGGTGTTTAAAAGAATTACGAATTGGTGCGATTCTCATATTAACGATGGCTTAAGTAGCGGTACGGACTTTGACGAGAATTTAAATAAGTTCGCAACTGCTCACATATTGACACCGGAAGATACTCAATACGGCGATCGGATCGTAACAATTCTTGATTATCTTGCGGACAATGCTCAGGATTGGGGTAATTATTGGGACGAGGATACCGATCGGTCAGGAATTGATAACCAAGCATGGTGGGAAGTACCTAGTGCTTTGGCTATTGCCTATGATTGGTGTTTTGATAGAATTGACGGTCATGCCAACGAAAGTGCCATAGAATCATATATCCAAAGAATTCTTGAGGTTGACTGTGGCGCTGGTTCATGGTCGGGTGCAACTTGTTCAGCCTATGATGCTGATCCTGGGACCTGGCATAAGACTGAAGAGAATTGGGGCTATATTATTCTTGCATTGGCAATAGCTGGGGAACAGGGATCAACGGAAAATAGTCGGGTTGCTACAGTTTTAAGCAGGGCTGAAGATTTTCTTATTTCCTCTTCCAATGAGTGGTCAGGTTCTTATGTAAAAGCGAATAATTATGTTGCTACCAACGGGTATTTTCTTTATACAGATGGCTATGAAAATGACATTACCAACTCTTTTACCTATGTGGCAGCTTGGCATACAGCAACGACTGATAATTTAACAGCTTATCCCTGGTGGTGTAACCGGGCAAGAGCAGCACTTGCTGTTTTACCTCCCGATGGACAATATCCTAAGATAGGTGAAGTTCAACCTTACGGAACTTCCAGTAAGATTCAAAATTCAGATCGTGGAGGCGGTACAGTTTGGTATCTTGCAGGTGCTTATTATAATTCGGCAAGTTCTGATTATTTTGGAGCACTTGCAGCCCTAAATGCTGCTAGAGGAACTGGTGATTGGGAAGAAATGGCTCTATGTCTGTGGACAGACGGGACTGAGGATTATTCAACACTAGACAGAGTATATCATTTTGATAGACATGGTGGATTTGCCTTTCGTAGTGGTTGGGACTTTACAAATTCTACAGATATTGTAGGCGAGATAAGAGGATTTAAACCATTTCCTAATGACCATTGGGTCGCTCATTCCGGACATTTAGATTTAAGGCGCGGTGGCGATTATCTACTTGTTTCAGGCGGTGCTTATACCGGTAGCTATTGGAACCATCCCAGCTCGGATGATTACAATCAAGACTCAGACGGGCAGAATACTATCCACATAGACAACAGAGAACACCGTTCAAGATCAGATGGTCTTGCAGATGCTGGTACCAGCATGGCTGATGATGAGTATGGAGAGACAAAAAGATTGCAATATGTGGACGGTGATTACGTCTATGGTTTGTATGATATGACTAATGCTTTTGAAACAGCTGATGTTAATCATACCACAGGAAAAGTATATCGAAGTTTAGCTTTTTTAGATGATCAATTTATTTTTGTTCACGATTATATTTCCAAAGTTACGGCTGCCGATAATGTTCGAACACTTTGGCATTTGGACTCAGAACCAGCCGACGATGGCAGTGGTTGGACTGACTCAGGACAAAGCGCCAGCACAACTGGGACAACTTCAACTGATGCAACTGAATTTCATTGGACTGAAGGGAGCTCAAAATGTTGGGTTCGGGTAGTAGAACCCACGAGCGGAGTAACTTTTCGTAAACGTGGGGGAAGTTGGGGAACAGCGTTTGTAGATATTGACGGAACAAATCACAGTGTTTCAAGCTATACTTACTATCATTATGGACTTTGGACTGTTGAAACTGAAATCGTAAATCCGGCCAGTACGACTCTTGATTTTCTCTACGTAATTCAGGCGAAATCAAGTGGGGAAAGTGAAACAACTGTGGAGCGACTAACAGGAGCAGGCTACATTGGGGCCTGTGTAAGAGCAACAACAAGATGCGCGGCTTTGTTTTCTGATAACGGGGGTGATAAAACAGGTGTTACATTCTCGGTTACAGACAATAGTGGAATGCTTAAAGCTGTGGTAGCCAATCTTGCGCCCGAAACATATGGTATTAATGGAACAGGTTCCTATAGTGTTGATTCTGATGGTCTGCTTTACTTCACGGCTGATTTGTCAATTACAAACCATTTTATCATCACTCAAGGTGGTATACCGCCTGTTAATAATGCACCGGTTTTTACAACGACAAATCTTGGATATGCAATCGTTAATAGTTCCTATGCATTTCAGCTATCGGCTCTCGATCCTGATAATGATCCTTTGAGCTATAGTAAACTTATAGGTCCCAACTGGTTGAACGTATCAAATGCCGGGCTAATTTCTGGAATCCCGGCACTTGCTGACACTGGAACTACAGGAGTTTCTGTTAGGGTGACAGATGGCGAGCTATCAGACACTCTTGAAACGACAATTACCGTTCAATCTAGCCCTCCGTCAAATCGGCCTCCGGAATTTACGACAACCTCACTTGATACAGCTTATTCCAATATCGCCTATTCGTTTCAATTATTGGCCACTGATGAGGATGATGATGATCTGACTTTTACAAAACTCATAGGTCCCGGATGGATGACTGTTTCAAGTTCAGGGATGATTTCAGGTACACCGGGGAATAGTGATGTAGGTATATCAGATGTCCAAATCCAAGTTGATGATGGAGAGTTGTCTGATTTCCTTTCTACACAAATTATAGTAGAACAAATCAGTTCTCCGGAAGTGGAGATTTCTGCCTATCCCATTCCTTATAAACCTGGAGAAGGAGGCAATAATACCATTTCCTTCATTAATCTGCCTGTTGAAGGTAAACTCATCATTTTTGATATGTTGGGTAATCCTTTAATAAAAATAGATGTCCCCGCTTCTACCTATGCCTGGGATGTAAAAAACCAATCTGGTAAAGATATCAGTTCCGGAGTCTATCTTTATATCGTCAATGATTCCCAGGGTAAAAAGAAACATTCCGGCAAGTTGATAGTTGTGCGTTAAAAATAAACACATATATATTACTAAATCCTGCATACCATATAATTGATAAAGTAATTAATACACATATAATTCAAACCATTCTGAATCCATTTAAGTTTGCTTATTATCTCCTGCATCCCGTAGGAATCTTCTTCCGTGTTTTAAATAATACCGGTCCCTCAAAATGATAAATAAATATTATAAAATTAATAAAAAGAACTTTGTAACCTTTGTGTATTCTTAGTGAACTTTTTGGTTTGAGTGTATTGGACATTGGATATTGGGATTTAGTTAAAACCGGTTATCTCGTTTACAATCAGGCCATATTTACGGATTGGTTTTAGCAATGGAAGCATAAATAATTTTTGTATGGTGTGCTTCTATGGAATGATCCACCATCGGACCGGGATATGATGATACTTTCAAATGTTTTTGTTTGTATAGGTTATGAATTTCTTTAGAAGAAATCTTTTTTAATTCAGGAATCCATTTTTTGATATATTTACATTCCAGGTCAAATCGTTCCTGCTGTCTCCAGGGATTAAATATTCTAAAATAAGGTTGGGCATCGCAACCGGTGGAAGCGGCCCACTGCCAATTGCCATTATTGACCGCCGGGTCATAATCAATCAGCTGTCGTGCAAAATATTTTTCACCCCAACGCCAGTCAATATGTAGATCTTTGACTAAGAAGGAAGCCGTAATCATTCTGACGCGGTTATGCATATACCCGGTGGTATTTAATTCTCTCATTCCGGCGTCAACGATGGGAAAGCCGGTCTTTCCTTTACACCAGGCCTTAAATAATTGTATATTGTTATCCCACTTTATGTCATTGAATTTTTTTCGAAATGAATGTCCAAAAACATAGGGGAAATGGTAGACAATATGTGTAAAAAAATCTCTCCAATACAACTCAGATATCAAGGTATGGGAAGATCCGAAGCACATTTCTATTTGATGATATACTTCCCGGATAGAGACCGTTCCAAATTTATTATGGGCGGATAAATGTGAGGTGTGTGACCTGGCCGGATAGTTCCTCACATTATGATAGTCTGTGAGTGCACTTATACTTTTGAGGAGTTTTAATCCCTCTTTTCTTCCCCCTCTGAGAAAAATAGCAGGATTTTTTTGGGGCAGAATTTTGGTGTATAATTCTATACCCCTGTCCTGTTTGATTATTCCCGAGTAATAATTGTTAAAAGTATTTTTTTGTGGTAATCGAACCGGAATTATTCTCGCTTTGTTGAGAAATGGTGTAAAAACGGTATATGGTTTTCCGTCCGCCTTATAAATGCTTTCCGGCTCTTGTATAAGGGCATCGGGCAGACAGACATAATCTACGTTTTGTTTTTTACATATTGAAGAAATTTTATCATCTCTCTGTTGTGCAAAGGGTGTGTAATCCTGATTGATGGTGACCAGGCTGATCTTAAAGGAGGATAACAAATCTGTAATCACTTTGTCCGGTGGTCCGTCAAATAGATATAGTTTGCTGCCTTTTCTCTTTAGCTGATCATTCAGATCTTCCAGAGATCCGATCATGAATTGGAGGGCGTTATCGGACTGAAAAGGATTATTTATTACTTGCCGGGGATCGAAAATAAAACAAGTGATGACCTTTTCCGTATTCGCTAAAGCATACCGTAAAGCGGTATTGTCATCCAGTCTCAAATCTCTTCTGAAAATATGTAAGGCGAGTTTATATTTTTTCATTATAAAACTTTACTGACATAAACATATTGATGATAATCTTACGAAATGCCACGTTTACCATCAAATTCAATAAGAAAAAATCCCTGTCTTCAGTATTCGGCTTCAAGGAGATTGCAGGATGTGAAGAGTTTGATATAATTTCATTTATTTTCTTTACTTCTCAGGATTAATGAGTTATAAAAATTATAAATTTTCTTTGTGACCTTTGTATATTCTTATTGAACTTTGTGGTTTGATGGTATTGGACATTGGGATTTGAATTGACATTTGACATTGGATATTTGGATTTTATAGCCATCCGGAGGAAGATATCTGCTTTCGGGAGATCTGGGAATTTATTTTTTCTTTTGTATTTTAGATTAGCTATAGCGGAGAGGCAGGGATTCGAACCCTGGGTACCCAAAGGGCACAACGGTTTTCGAGACCGCCCGATTCAACCACTCTCGCACCTCTCCGGTAGTTGCTTTTTAAACCTGCCTGCTCTAATTTAAATGAAAAGCTGATGGTATTCAATTTTACTATTAAGCGATATTTTTTATTTTAGTTCTTGGCGAATTTTCGTTCGAGCAACTCAATATTATACTTATTTGTGAACGTGAGCGAGTTTAAATTCGCCTGGGCTTTTTGCCTACTTTTTGGCCAATCAAAAAGTAGGTCGCCGAAGGCAAACGGTACTAATGGATGGCAATTCTAATCATTTATTAGGAAAATTATTTATGAAATATAATTTTGATACAGTAAATGATGCAAATTTGTTTCATTTACACATGAATATTTAAAATTATATGATCCAGTTTCCAACCCGTGAAGAAATAACTCAAGCGGCAGAGCGTATAAAACCCTATATCCACCGCACACCGGTCTATACCTGCGCCGGTATCGACCAGCTGTTGAATGCTTCCCTCTTTTTTAAATGTGAGAATTTGCAGAAAGTAGGGGCTTTTAAATTCAGAGGAGCGACCAATGCCGTACTATCGCTCACCGATACGGAGGCAGAACAAGGTGTTGCGACCCATTCCTCTGGAAATCATGCCGCCGCCCTTGCTTTAGCCGCCCGGCTACGAGGAATTGCTGCCCATATTGTGATACCGCGAACGGCGCCGGTTATTAAAATACAAGCCGTAGCAGCCTATGGGGCGCATATTACCTACTGTGAGCCGACATTACTAGCCAGAGAGGAAACTCTGGAAAAAATTTTAAAAAAAACAAAGGCGCAATTTATTCATCCCTATAATGATCTAAGAATTATAACCGGTCAGGCAACCGCTGCGAGGGAATTATTCGAAGATATAAAAAATCTGGATTATGTGATTGCACCGGTTGGGGGTGGTGGATTGCTGAGTGGTACTGCCCTAAGTGCCTCATTCTTCTCGCCAGATACCCGGGTCATTGGAGCCGAACCGGCCGGCGCCGATGATGCCTATCGGTCAATTAAATCTGGGAAAATAATTCCTTCCATTTATCCTAAAACCATTGCTGATGGACTGCTCACTTCGCTGGGAACCTGTACCTTTCCAATCATTCAAAAACTGGTGGACCGGATCATGACAGTTAATGATGATAAAATTATCGAAGCCATGCGACTCATCTGGGAACGGATGAAATTGGTTGTCGAGCCTTCAGCGGCCGTACCCCTGGCTGCATTGCTGAATGATAAAACATTAGCAGCAGGGACGAGGGTCGGTATTATTCTTTCCGGTGGTAATGTTGATCTGGATAAATTGCCCTGGAACTAGTATTGCCACGGAGATAAATTGGGAATGAAGAGTGAAAAATGAACTTGGAATTGGGAATTAGGAACTGGCGAAATCAAGGATGATGTTATCCCGATAATTCGTATGGGCTGGAAATTACAGCTATTTTCATTTAAATTGCTGTAAAATAGGGCGTCAATCATGCATTTTTACCGGTCATTACTGATAGTATTCAACCTGCTATTTTATTTTGGGTGTGGTCAACAGGTGATTAAATATGAGGGGTTGCAGGTCAAAGATGGAAAATATGATTCAGAGTTTCCCAATCAACCGGCTTCTGTTCATTTAAATGATATCCTCAATTCGGTTCATCTAATCAGTATTCTCGCCTTTTATCAGAGTTATTATTTTGAATATGATGATGGTATTACGGCAGAAGATCTGTTCTCCGGAGAGCTGGATTTAGAATCGTTTGAAAAGGTAATATTTGAACGACCTGCTTCCGGGACAGCGACATTGGCCTATATGCATAATAATAAATTTGCCTTCTTAACCTGTGCCCATATTGTCGATTTTCCTGATACGGTTGTTACTTACTATAAAGATGTCCTGAACAGAGATAGTCCCTTTGTTAAGACTTTTATTCAGAAGATCCGACAAACAAATAACGTCATTAACCAGCCGGTGGCGAATGGTTTTGATGTTCTTGCGGTGGACAGTGAAAAAGATCTGGCATTGATTGGGAAGGAATTTACAACGGAAGAAATATATAGTTTAAAACATGATATCAGTAGAAGATTTAACAAACCCCTCAGTGTGTTAAATGTGCCGCTCGGTAAAGCAGAAGAGTTGGATTGGGGAAACTTTGTCTATATACTCGGTTTTCCATTGGCAAAAAAAATGGTATCCCGGGCAATCGTGAGCAGTCCTAACTACGATAAAAACCACTCGTTTATACTTGATGCATCCTTACAAAAGGGCATCAGCGGTGGCATTGTACTGGCTATTCGTGATGGTGTCCCGAATTTTGAGATCGTTGGTATAGCCAAGGGAGTTTCCGGCAAATCCGAATATTTTGTGGTACCCGGTTTGGACGATAATCCTTCGGATTGGGAACTATATGAACCTTATCAGGGGGAGATATTCCGCAAAAAGCATGAATTTATCGAGCCGGGAATGACTTTTACCATCAGTATAGAATCAATAGTGGCATTTATCGACGAGTATCGAGATGAATTGATGAATATGGGCTACAATACGGACCTCTTTTTAAACCGCATCGCTCATCAATCATTACATCGGGAAAGCAATCTAAAGTGACTAAAGTGATCTAAAGTGACTAAAGTGACTTAAGTGATCTATAGTATTACCATCTCCGTTTATAAAGCCTAATCATTTGAATTGAATTCTATATTCAAGGAGGCAATGTAGAGAAATTATCCACGAATTATTTTTATTATAATTTTAATCTTTTAAAACTTTAAAAGTATAATGCGTGCTAATCCGTGTAATCCGTGGACAATAAATTCTGCAGTTCTGCGAGAGATACATTCACACGGTGATTCCATTCCTCAATCTTAGTGTAAATTACAGGGCTGCTTTTAGTCTTTCAATCTTTTTCTGCATTTTCTGAAAGTGGGAACCCGGCCAATATATCTGAGCGCATTGTGTACATTGATAAAATTCAGAATAATACTTCGCTGTCTTCTCCGGAATTTTGTTGATGATCATCTTCTTTTCAACCGCTTTCAAGATTCCATTGCAGATCATGCAGCGGATAAAGGGCTGTATTTGTGAATAGAGATCAAAGCGCCCAATGATTTCCTTCAGCTGGTCTTCAGGATTGGTTGTTCGTACCCAGTATCCATGGGTAACATTTTTGTGTTTTAGAAGATCCTTATTTCTGGTAAGAATGATTCTTTTTTCATGGATGGAGCGCTTGATAATTTCCAGACCGGGATTCTCGCTCTTATAAAAAGCATCAAATCCCAACATGCGTAAACCGCGGGCCAGCTGATGCAGATGAACATCTACCACAAACTTACAGTCTCTTAGAGGATTTTCTCTTAGTTTTAATAGTGGTGAGATATCAAGGGATTCGAACATCGGATAAACGGCTATGCGGTCACCGTCGCGCAGGTGATAATCAAATCCGACAGAGACATTGTTAACAAGAATGATCTCAACTTCAGGATGCGGTATGCCACAGGCTTCAATAATATCTTTTACAGTGGGTTTTCCCGAAAATGGATAAACAAAGGTCTTTTTTTTCTTCTCCCTGGGAAGGAAATCATTCAGTTCTTCATAAAATCTAAAGTGTGCGGTCTTTTTATGCTGCATACGCTCACCCGACTGTAGTGTAGATAATTATCTTCTTTAGACATATCACTGCTATGCAGTTTTCAAATTATTACTTATGCAAAAAATCAGCCCCGTAGGGGCGAAATATTTATAGAAAACATGCGATACCAAATATTTTGAAACCCCGTAGGGGTGACATATAATTGCCCCAAGATGATAATTCACTCATATATATCACCAATATAAAAGGCCTACCGGCAATATTTCCTTATTTATTAAACATCAGTTTACGACTGAAACCTCAGGAATTAATTATTATTTACTATTAGATTCTTCGATGCAATATCTGAGAGCTTATATCAACTGTATGAATATCGAACAAGGAATAACGATATTTGATTTAAGAATTTATATAAAATGCTTGAATATCCGATCTATACCCTCCATGGCGCCGGCCGGAATTGACAGATGGCCGGGGGGAACTTCGGAATCACGGGGATTGATTCGGATTAATGGTGCGCGACATTGATTTGCTATATTTTCCGACAGATGCCGAACCGTAGGGACAGCTTTTCCGGCTCCGATTTCCACGACGGCCAGTTTAAGATTACTTGTTTTTATCGATTCGACCCATAGCTGTAAATTCTGATCCTGTTGCCTTGTTCGGTCAGATATCCAGGACCAATCACCAAACATTAATATATTGGGCCGAGCAATGGCACCACAATCCCTGCAATGGGGAAAAGGTTCCCGGGCTTGAAATGCTTCTTCATCGATGACAATTTCCAGATCTTCCGCGGACCAGATCCGGTTACTGCAGGATTTACTGCACTGCAGATGGTGAATGGACCCATGACATTCTTCGATGGAATGTTCGTTATAACCTGCTTTCTGAAATTGTCCGTCCACATTGGAGGTAAAAACAAAATAAGCGTCGGCTTTTTTTTGGGCAAAGGCTAATAATTTAAAAAAACCCTGATGTGGTGCAGTCGTCCGGTATAAATTTAAGCGGTGTCCGTAAAATGCCCAGGCCAATTTAGGATTGGTATAAAACCATTCCGGATTGGCCATATCATAAAAGGATATACCCAACCGGGCGATGGGCGGATAAGCCTTCCAGAATCCTTCATTACCACGAAAATCAGGCAATCCGGAATCAACACCGATTCCGGCACCGGCCGTAATTAGAATAGCCTCGGCATCGGCCAGGACTTTTGCTGCTTGAATGTCAGAATCGTTATTGATCATATCCTGAAATTGATTTAATGGTAAAGTTGAATGATATTTTAGCCCAGGGCAACGCCCTGGGAAAGTGTAAATCCATCAATTGTATAAACCCTGAATGGATTTTATATATCTTTATTTCTTTTTTTTATTGTTATGACGCAAATAAAATATAGACACTAACCACTAATTGCAACTACATTTTGATTGATTTTTTGAGATTCCTTCATCCCGATTTTGTGAGAAAAGGATTATCAATTAGATGCATCATATGGATTAATTATATATTAAAAAAAACTCACCCCCTATCCCCCTCTCTTAAGAAGCGAGGGGGAATTTTTTTATGAAAACTAAGGAAATATAAGATTTCTTCTAGGTGTATTAGGGAATAAATAATATTTATAGCAAATATATATCGGATTCTGCTCCCCTTCTCTTTTCAAGAGAAGGGGCTGGGGGATGAGTTTTTAGCCTAACGTAAAACACCGCAAAAGTTTTATCTGCGCCAAACATTAGCGATGGGATGGGGGAGGGTGAGCAATTGATATTTTTTTGCAGATTAGGCTGCCAAGTATTATTAAAAATTAGTTAGACTAAGATGAACCTGCTTGAGATTGGGGTGTATTAAAGTAAAAATAACATAATCAAACTAAACATGAGAGGTGGTGAGATGAAAAAATATTATATTCATTTCTTTCTTGCAACCGTTTTGATTTTAATGGGATTTATAAATGTATGGGCAATCGGGCCTCCGGCAAAAGCGGAAAAAGTATTCCGGTTAGTTTATATGGAAGAACCCCATGCCTGGTATGTCGAACAGTCAAAATTATGGGAAAAAGAGTTACAGAAGAGACCCACAGATGCTTCTGCCTGGTATAATTATTTTATGGCAAACAAATATTCAAAATGGCACGGCAACAAAACAAGTTATGTAAATCTGATGGACTCGATTTTAGTAAAAATGGGTGAACTTGTACCCGATTCCTATGAATATAATTATCTTAAATTCTACAATGGGGACCGGGATATCACGTTAATAGAAAAAGCCTATCGTATCGATCCGAAGAGACCAGACGCTTTATATGAATTTATTATGCATTATGAACATTCTGGGGAACAGGAAAAATTGAAAAAGTTTTGTAATGAATTATATCAAACACGCGATATCGCATCCGGTTTATTGAATTACAATTATAATATGCTTGCCTCCACTGAGAACAACGCTATTCTGTTCACCAATGGTGATAATGATACCTATCCGGGATGGGTTCTTCAGCAGGCAATTGGCGTCAGACAAGATGTAACCATTCTAAACTTACATTTAACATTTGTGGATAGAAAATATTTAAGTAGAAAATTATCTGAAAAAGGTATTCATCTGGATGTTGAATCATTCTCAAAAGATAAAATGCACGTATTCTTTAATGAGCTGTGTCGCAACCTGGCTGAGAAATATCCCGATATTCCTGTCTATGCAGCCGTTACGATAAATAACAATAGTCTGAAGGGTATAAAGGATAATCTATACTTGGTCGGCCTTGTTTTTAAGTACAGTATGAAACGATTTGATAATCTGGTGAGTATAAAGAATAATATCGAAAATAATTTACATCTTGATTATCTGGAATATGACTGGTATAGTGAAAGTTATTTAATAAATTCCGGCCTGGACCAATTACATGTAAATTATGTGGTATTATTTTTAAAGCTGGCTGAGGATTTTCACAATTCTGAAAATCCAAAAGCGGCTCAAAAATGGAAACAAAAGGCATTATATCTGGCTAAAAAGGCAGACAACCAGGAATTTATTGAACATATTAATGAACTGGATTGGTGATCCTCATCATTTGTTCGGATGAACTCTCTTTATGATGAAGTGGCCGAGTCATTATAAAAAATTGACGGATGAAGCGTTAATGTCCCTTGTTATCGCTGGTAAGACAGCCGGTATCAAGGAACTTTATAATCGTTATAGTAATAAATTACTTTTTTATTTCTATCGGATGCTGGGAGGTGATGAGGAAAAGTCCCAGGATTTTTTACAGGATGTTTTTTTTAAAATACTTGAAAAACCGGGGCAATTTAATCCGGGATTAAAATTTTCGACCTGGATATTCAGTATTGCTTCAAATCTTTGTAAGAATGAATACCGTCGTCTTAAAGTAAGAGAAATTGTGGAAAATGAAACCGACATGGATCAGCACCCGCGTGAAGATCAGGATTATGAAAGTAAAATCGATCACAACATTCTTGAAACGGCGATACAAAAGATACTGATGCAGTTAGATACTGACCAGCGAAGTACATTTTTACTGCGTTATCAGGAAAATTATTCAATCGGTGAGATAAGTAAGATCATGAATTGTGCACCTGGTACCATAAAATCCCGATTATTTTATACATCGCGTAAACTGGCCCTATGTTTAAAAGATTTTGATCCATACCATGTAGAGGAAATAAATAATGAGTAAAATGCACCCTCCAAAAAAAGGCGATTGTGAGACTTTTCAAAGAAAGATGTTGATGATAATCAATGATAAAAGTTCCATTGAATCGGACAGACTCTTAAATAATCACATCAAACGATGCCCGGCGTGTCAAAAATTTGTTAAATCCCTGCATCTCCTCCAGGATCAAATGCAAAGATCCCCGGTTGAGAACCTAAAACCCCGATCCCGGACATTAAAAAATATAATCCAGACGCTGCAATTGAAACAGGAATTGAAGTGGAAGGAAAATGAGTCGGTTTTGGATCGAATACTCAAAATTCTTGAATACAAAATCCCGGTATATCAGGCAGTAAGCAGTTTGTTAGTTCTAATGTTTTTATTTATGTTTCTTTTCAGTCAATTTTCTTCACCGGGTGATACAACCTACCCGATGGATCAGTCAATATCAATCAAGGATTTGAGTACTTCCGATCTCTATGCCCTCGACAGTTTACATTTGTTAAAACAAGAAAGAGGGAAAAATGCAACAGAGGATTCGGTGTTGATCGGATTTCTGGTTCCCAGCCTTTGAACTGAAAAGTGAATAGTGAAAAATGAAAGGTGAAGAGCGCTGATCGCTTTTTCTTCCTAAATTTCCTTATACCTTATACCTTATACCTTATACCTTATGACGCGTTAAAATGTGCCCCTACTCGATGTCGCGGATTTTTTCCATAAACTGAGCTCGCAGATATACCTCAGGATCGTAATCGGGTGAAAAACCTACTTTACCCTTAAATTCTTCGATGGTTTCCAGATGATAGGTAAGCATCCAGGCCTTTATTTCTTCAAGCATTTCATCGATCACCTTCAGTCCTTTTTTATAAAGAACCGACGCCAGTTGTACCGTTGACGCACCGGCCAATAATAGCTTGATGATACCTTCAGCCGTATGAATACCGGTCGTAGCGGAAATATCGCAAGATACCTTCTCCGAAAGAAGGGCAACCCAGCGTAGTAGTGGATAAATTTCTTCATGAGAACTAAAAGAAAAGGTGGTTCTCATTTTTAATTTATGAATATCGATATCCGGTTCAGTAAAGCGGTTGAACATGACTACTGCATCTAAGCCTCGTTTATCGAGCTGAGAGATCAGGTAGGGCAGGGAAGTAAAATTTTTGCTGATCTTCATAGCAATCGGAATATTAATTTTTGATTTGACACCCTCCAGTACATCAAAATACATTTTTTCCCGGCTGTTACTGTCTTCTTTCGGATTTGTTGGTATACTGAATACATTTAATTCCAGGGCATCTGCTCCTGCATTTTCAACCTTTAAGGCAAATTCAGCCCACCATTTAGCTGAAATACAATTAATACTGGCGATGACCGGAATTTTCACTTTTGATTTTGCCTCAGATATCAGATTACAGTAGTCATTCGGACCATATTGTAACTGTATTTCTGCATTCAAATAATCATATGCCTCCGGATGGTAAGGCGCCGCATCACTTAATCCCATATCTTCCTGCGCCAGGACTTCTTCAAACAGACTTTTAATGACTATGGCGCCGGCACCGGCTTCTTCGCAAGATTTAATTTTTTCGACAGAATTAGTTAAACCACTGCTTGCAACAATGATCGGATTTTTCAGCCTAAGATTCATGTAAGTTGTTTCAAGGCCAGGCATTATGCTCTCCTTGTCAATGATATTTTATTTTAATAAAATTTGAGAGTTTTCTCTTATAAATGCAAGAGAGAATGCATCTAATACGGTCTATCTATCATAAAAAAAATGTTTAATCGTAAGACAATTTTGTAATCGTCATAACATATTATATGATTTACTGAAATATAATGCCTAACTAATTTGTTATACAATTACATGAGTGACCGATTAAAACTTTAATCCTTAGCAATTATCACCGAAATATCAAATGGTTTAGAGATTTAATAAACATAGAGACTTGAATTAAAGAACTCACCCTAAATCTCCGCAAAAGGGCGGATCTGCCTACCGGCGTGACCTCTCTTGAAAAGAGAGGGACCTTAGAGAGCCCCTTCTCTTTTTAAGAGAAGGTAAAGATGCGGCTTAGACGCAGGTTTGGGGAGGAGTTTTTTTTAGACTGTAAACGAATGGTATAAGCACATAAATTTAATCTTATTAATTTAAAGGGGTGTATTATGATAAAATTATTATTATCCATTTTATTTGTTTTAACTATCAGTATGACTGCTTTTGCTCAAAATACGCAATGGGAGTTTGACAAAGCGCATACGAATATTGGATTTTCTATTGCTCATCTCGTCATTTCTGATGTTACCGGTCGGTTTACTGATTTTGATGGTAGTTTTACATCAGGCGCTGTTGATTTTTCTGATAGCCAGGTAAATATCGTGATTAAAACCGCCAGCATTAACACGGATAATGAAAAAAGAGATAATCATCTCCGCTCAAAGGATTTTTTCGATGCCGAAAATAAGCCGGAAATTATTTTTAAAAGTACTTCTTTTAAGAAAATTGATAACAAGAAATATAAAATAGCGGGTAAACTGTCGATGAATGGGGTGACCAGGGACATTGTACTCGATGGAACTTTTAAAGGTCTCATCAAAGATCCCTGGGGAGGAACGCGGGCCGGATTTAAGGCAACGACAACACTGGACCGTTATGATTATGATTTGACTTATAATTCTGCGTTGGAAACCGGTGGTTTTCTGATTGGTAAGACTGTCGAAATCGAGATTAATGTTGAGTTAATTGAAAAACCTTAAAATTCATACATATACGCCATCCCAGGTGGGTGGCGTTTTTTTTTGCAGAACGTTTTCCATTTCTTTTTTTCCCATTGTCACAATCTCGACTTTTTCTGCGATCAGATTTGCCTCACCGGGCAAACGGGATTGTACTTTTCCCGTGATGATATACGGTCCGTGGGTTTGGATAAGATGTCCGTATTTTGCATATGTTTCCGAAAAAATAACGACCTCACAAAGTCCAAAGCGATCCTCAAGGGTTAGAAATTTCATATACTGGTTATTATTCGTGTGTACTCTTCGGGAGGTTACAAGCCATCCACAGATTTGAACGGTTTTGGTTTTATAATTTTCAATCTGAGTCGAAGGTGTCATGATATTCCATTCAACATGGTCTTCAAAAAGCGACAGTGGATGAGTGTTTACAGCGAAGTCCAGCATTTCCATCTCGTTCAGTATTTTTTGATATAGTGTGTACGGTGGCAGATCCAGTTCTCCGGTTACATATTCTGCAAGTATTTTTTTCTTGTTATTTTTAAAAAAAATTTTATTAAGAACAAGGAGTTGGGGAGCGCTGGGATGGAGTGATTGTAACGCGCCGGCCTTGATCAAATGCACGGCCTCTTTTTCTCCGGCACCGGTACGGTTTAAAAAATTGTACAAGTCGGTAAACGGATGCTGTTGTCTTTCCTTCAGAATTCTTTTGATGGTGGTTGTTGTTAATTCAAAAACAGGACTTAATCCGACACGGATGGCCTGGTCTTCGCAGGTAAAGTACCTGTCAGAATAGTTAACATCCGGTGGTAGCAGAGATATCCCCATGCGTCTGGCCTCTTCAATATAGGCCATTCGGGAATAAAATCCCCCCTGATTATTGAGTACGGCACACATATATTCTGTGGGAAAATAGTATTTCAGAAAAGCGGTCTGATAGGCGATGGTACCGTAAGTTGCTGAATGGGCTTTATTAAATCCGTAACCGACAAATTGAGAGAGAAACTTCCATACAGTCTCTGCTTGTTCTCTGCTGAGGCCGTGATTGAGGGCGCCGGTAATGAAATCTTTGTATATGGACATAAATTCTTTTTTTGTCCTGGATTTTGTCATCGCTCTTCGTAAGGTGTCCGCCTGACCGAGAGAAAGACCGGCGACAAAATGGGCAACACGCAATACCTGCTCCTGATATATAATAACACCGTATGTATCATCAAGTGCGGGTGCCAGAGAAGGATGCACATACGTTATTTCTTCCAGGCCTGCCCGTCGCCGGATGTAGACATCTTTCATACCGCTCCCGGCTGCGCCCGGACGAATCAAGGCTACGGATGCGATAATATCGTCCACATTCTGTATTCGCATTTTTTTTAACAATCCACGCATAGCGGGGCTTTCCAACTGGAAACAACCCATGGTATTTCCACTTCGTATAAAGCGGGTGACCTGTGGGTCATCTTCCGGAAGTGTTCGTAAGTCAAGGGGTGACAATTCTTCAGCGTTTTTTACTAAAAAATGTAAGTCGGGAAGATTTTTATCCGGCGAAGATAAATTTTCCTTTGCTGCTCCCTGTATTACCGGTTTTGGATGATGATTTGTTCCGGAGAGGCGTTTTTTGACCGATTTCATACAATCGGTAATAATGGTCAGGGATCGGACACCCAGGAGATCCATTTTTACCAGTCCCAGTTTTTCGATGGAGTACATGTCATACTGGGAAATAATAATACCTTTACCGGCAACTTCGAGCGGGGTATAATAGGTAATTCGGTCCGGGGCAATGATTACGCCTCCCGGATGAATAGAAAGATGGCGCGGAAAATCTGCAATTCGCTGTGCCAGACGCATTATTTCTTCATAGACCGGTAGATTATATCGGATTTCACGTAACTCCGGCAGTGAATTGACAATCGACTCCAGCTGATCGATGGCATGGTACGGTAAATGTTTGGTTATTTTTGCGATTTCGTCTTCCGGAAGACCATACGCTTTAGCCACATCCCGGATGGCCGAACGGTTTTGAAAGGTGTTGAAGGTACAGATCATTGCTACACGGTCGGATCCGAATTTATTATAAACAAACGCCAGTACCCGGTCACGGTTTCTCCAGCACAAATCCAGATCTATATCCGGCGGGTCTTTTCTTTCCGGGTTTAAAAATCTCTCAAAGTAAAGGCCATGCCGCAGTGGATCTACCTGTGTAATACTGAGAACGTATGATACCAGGCTATCTGCGGCGGAGCCGCGTCCAACACAGGGTATATTTTCCTGCCGGCAGAAATTGACGATCTCTTTGACGATTAAAAAATATTCACTAAAGCCGAGATCATGGATGGTTTTTAACTCATACTCCAGACGTTTGATTACTTCCTGTGTAAGCGGCCGGTAGCGCAATGTTGCCCCTTTAAAACACTTTTTCCATAGATATGAAAAACTGCTTTCCCCCTCCGGTAACTCTATCGAAGGAAAAACCGGTTTTCCCAATTCAAACTCAAAATTGCACCGGCGTGCGATTTGCCCGCTGTTTGTCAGTGCTGTGGGAAAGGCTTTAAATAAATCATGCATCTGCGCAGGGGATTTTAGATACTGTTCTGAACAGCCGGCAGTCGTAATTTTTTCCGAAACAGTATTTTGATCAATCGCATGCATAATGCGCCGCAATGGCCAGTCGTTCGGAGATATGAAGTGCACATCATTGGTAGCTATCAGGGGGAGTTTATGTTCCAGGGAAAGATCACGAAGACGTAAATTGATGAGATTATCCTGCCCGGAAAAGTATTGCATTTCCAGATAAAAATTATCTTCAAATATATTTTGTAATTTCCTGGTCCACTGGATCGCTGATTCCAGATCCCGTCGTTTTAACAGTTGGGTAATTTTACCCTTTAAACCACCGGAAAGGACGATCAATCCTTCTTTGAATTTTCTGACATCGGGAAGGCTACATTGGAACTTTAGGTGTCCCCCTTTCAATCGGGCAGAAGAAATGAGCTGGGACAAGTTTCGATAGCCGGTTTCATTTTTAACCAAAAAAACAAGAGTACCGTCATCTCCGAGAGAGATCTCTGAACCGATGATCGGTTTTATTTGGTATTCCCGGGCTTTCTGGAAAAACCCGACGGCACCATATAATCCGTTGTGATCGGTTAGGGCAATAGCCTTCATCCCTGATTTTTTTGCGTTTAGCACCAGTTCCTCCGGATTGCAAATACCATCGAGAAAACTGTAATAACTGTGTGTATGCAGATGCGTAAAGATTTTCATTTTATTTCCGAGTAAGTGTACGTATGTACACCTAATCTAATAAAAATATGATAAAAATCAATAGGAAAATGTCTATGAAGGGGGTTTTTATTGAAAATTTGGAACTTGGAATTGGGAACTGGGAACTTGGAATTTGGAATTTGGTATTGGGATTTATTTGTGATTTGGGATTTGGTACTTGGAATTTTCTAAGAGGCTGGAGGACGACATTTTATCGGGGAATTAATCTTTGGCACAGCGGAAGCCGACATAATTAAGCTCAACATCATTCCTTAGATAAAATCTTTTAGTGGTCAGAACCTGCCGTGGTCCCAGATTCCAGGATCCTCCCCGTAAAACTTTATGTGTGCCTTTAGCCGGTCCCTTAGGATTTTTTTCCGGACTGTTTTTGTAGTAATCTGCCTGATACCAGTCCGCACACCATTCACACACATTTCCGGTCATATCATAAAGACCAAATGAATTAGGGTGAAATTGCCCGACCGGTGAGGTATAAACAAAGCTGTCAAAATAGCCTTTCCAGATTTTCCAGTTACGTTTCTCGGCCCGGATAGACTCATCGGCAATATTTCCTCCATTGCGGCGTATAGGTTTTACATTACCCCAGGAATAATAAAGACATTTATTTCCCTGACGCGCCGCATATTCCCATTCTGCTTCGGTAGGCAGACGTTTATCTTTCCATTTGGCATAGGCCACGGCATCGTTCCAGTTGACATTGACAACCGGATGGTTTTCATTATTCCAATAGGGTTGTTTCGGCATTTTGCGGCGTTTGGCATTACAAAATTCTCTGAACTGGGCAACGGTGATCTCGTATTTATCCATATAAAAGCCATTGATCGTTACATTATGTTTGGGTTTTTCGTCCTTATTAAATTTACTACCCATAGGGAAAATACCGCCGGGAATAAAAACCATATCCCTATATTTTTCATCACCTTCTTCTGGCCAGATTACAAAAACCAGATCATTTGTCTTTGGATTCTCTTGATCGGAAATTTCATCCCAGGAAATTTCCGTATTGTCACGAACGGATAAGATACTTCCGGTGGTTGTAAGCGCCTCCGGCGAGCGATGGGTATATTCATAATCATCCGTTGAGGTATAGGAGAGTTTGTGAGAACCGCTTTGCATTCCTGAAAAATCATAATACACGTCTACCGTACTTCCACTCCACTCGGCCCGAAGATTACCTATGGCTGAATTTCCATTCAGTAACTTTTTTATATTGGCCTCTTCAATACGAACGGTTTCGATATTAATCAATCGATAATGGCTGGAACAGCTATACAGTACAAATATTGTTAATAAAGACAGGCAGATGAAATAAAAGCGCATGAATTGGATATTCCTTATCAGAATTAAATCGAAATCAGTATGATCGCAGAGATATTTTAGTTCCTTGTATTCCTGAGTAGTATGAATTGAATTGATGAATATTTAATATTATGGATTGAAAATCACTGAAAAACAAAATATACATCTAACCGTTTTAATTTCAAAAAAAATCATTGATCTTCGAGCAGATTTTTCCCAGCGGCAGCTGTGACCGCCAGCATGTCACAACGCTCATTCTCCGGGTGTCCGGCATGTCCTCGGACCCAGATTAATTCCACCTGGTGTTCACTTAGCAGATCAAGTAATACCCGCCATAGATCGGGATTTAATGCTTTTTCCTTTTTATTTCTGTACCAATTGTTTTTTTCCCAGCGAATTGCCCATCCTTTTTGGATCGCATCGACGATATATTTTGAATCTGAATATATTTTAACGTTACATTTTTCCTTTAATGCCTGCAGACCGGCTATTACGGCACGTAATTCCATACGGTTGTTGGTTGTATTTTTATATCCTGCTGATAATTCTTTACTATGATTATTTCTTCTCAGGATCACCCCGTATCCTCCCGGCCCCGGATTTCCGGAACAGGCACCATCCGTAAATATTTCCACTTTTTTCATCGATTTGCCTTATTTTCTCCTATTCCATTAAATCTAGACAATAAATGGATTTATCTCAAGAATTTCTACCTATTTTGTATCATAGTGTCCGGTTTATAAAAATGATTCAATTAAGGATTAAAAAAACTCATCCCCAAACCTACCCGCCTCTGTGTAGTTCTTTACAATTTTGGTAACAATTATTAGTTTTGCTTTACCTCAGATTTATTTCCCCCTTAGAAAAGGGGGACTAAGGGGGTTGTATGACTCAACCCAAATAATTACAACCCCCTAACCCCCTTTATTAAGAGGGAATACAATCATCGGTTTCTTGAATCAGTTTTTTATATTACTCCTCCAAAATTTGTTACCTTTATCCTGAAGTATTACACTTTGGCGGGCATCTTCGACCTTCTCTTGAAAAGAGAAGGGGCTCCCTAAAGTCCCTCTCTTTCCAAGAGAGAGATTTCTGGTTTGGGTGGGGCTTGATTATTGGCGATTGATCAACGCGTCAGTGCCGGGTTGTGCAGTACGTAACCGCTTGGTTCCATGCGGTATTTTCGTTTCAGTTCGATGGTTTCTGCCGGAAGAATGGCCATAAATCCAAATCTTTCGCGAAGTTGGTCTATGGTTGTATTTAACGATTCCTGTCGGTTTTTTTCGTTAAACAAAGAAGGTTGCATATTTAGCGGGGTTATTTGGGTTACGGCGATACCGACGTGACGAATCCGGATACGTTTGAATCGAATCTCATCGAACAGGATGTTTGCCATTTTAAACAGTGCGTTGCTGTCATCACTCGGATAGGGTAGGGACCGGGAGCGGTTATTTCCGCTGAAATCTGAATATCGGATTTTTACCTGTACCGTCTGGCAGGCCAGGTGGTCCTGGCGGAGTTTTTTTGCCAAACGTTCGGTTAGATACTGCAGGGTTCCTTTGATGATTCCCATGTCGGCCGTATCTTCTTCAAAACTGGTTTCCCGGCTTATTTGCCGGGGAATGATATGCCGTTTTACCTGGCGCGGATCATTGCCGTTGGCTATCTCCCAGAGTTTTTTCCCCTTACTTCCAAACAGCTGTTCAAGAAGCAATTTAGAAAATTGGGCCAGCTGCCCCACCGTAAAAATGCCAAGGTCGGTTAATTTCTCTTTCGCCATCCGGCCCACACCCGGCAGCGCATCAACCGGAAGGGGAGCAAGAAATTCTTTTTCTGTTCCCGGCGGTACATGAACAATCCCTCTTGGTTTTTGCAGACTGGAAGCAATATTTGCAATCACCTTATTGGTCCCGATACCCATTGAAAGGCCAACGCCTACTTTTTCCCATACTTCCGTCTGGATCTCATCGGCAATTTGTTCCGGGATAGGGTGTAGATGGAGCGTGCCGGTCAGATCCAGATAGGCATCATCCAGGGATGTGAATTCGACGATGGGGGTAAATTTTGTATAAATTTCCTGAAAAAAAAGGGATATTGCTTGGTAATGGGCATAATTACCTTTCAGGAATATCGCCTGCGGGCATACCTGTTTGGCGTGGACCAGCGCCATACCGGTCCGCACACCACAAGCGCGGGCTTCATAGCTGGCGGTATGGACCACTCCCCGCTGATCTTCCGTTCCGCCGACAATAACCGGACGATTACGTAGCAGTGGATTAAATCCCTGTTCCACTGAGGCAAAAAATGCATCAGCGTCTATGTGCATAATGGTTCGCATATTATCTCGGTATCAAAAATATTATGGAGACCGGAAACCGGAGGCTGGAGACCGGATATTGGTCAAAAGCATACCTTCTTTCCAAACCTGCAGATCCTCAAATTTTCCAATTTTTTTGACCATTATTCATTCCCCTATTTCGGCCTCCGTTCTGCGGTCTCCGGTCTCCGTTTTATGTATTTTCTTTAAACAATTCTCCCATTGTGCGTAAAATCGGTTGTCTGGCTGTCATTATTTCCGCCAGTATTTCCATTGTTATTGCTTTTCCGCTAAACGTCTGATCTGCCGGATTAACCAGACCTTCATTAACAATCCAGAGATCTGTTTGCAATACCTCGCTGTGAACTTTTAAAAAAGGACGCTGACCTAAAATAACTTCACTGATCTTGCGTTTTAGCAAGCGGGTCCTGTGACGGGCTGACCGTTTGCGATCTTCTCTTGCGGTTTGCGGAAACAGATTAATGATTTCCGGGGTCTTTGAATCTGAATTATCTGTAAGCATATCTATCCTTCCAAACAGACACGGGCAACCTGCCATTCGAAACTTGATGTATCGAACATTATCTCAAAGTGATCATAGGTATCGGCCATCAGAGAAAAATGATATTGTTTATTATATCCCTGCGGACTTACCCAGTGTCCGTTTAATCTGTTGATTTTGTAAACACGTCCATTCCATTTAAAACGGAGTGGCCGGATTTTACCACCTTTAAAAAGTGATATTACTTCTATGGATTCAAAAATGTCTTCATAAACCATGATATCGTTACCTGCTAAATCGAAACTATAATTTGCGCCACTATATTTTATACTCCTAAAATGGTTGGATGGTTTACCTTTCGTTCGTTTTTTGCCCTATTTATTACAATTTTTCATAAGTGTCCGGTTTATAAAAATGATTCAATTAAGGCTTAAAAAAACTCATCCCCAAACCTGCGTCTAAGCCGCATCTTTGACCTTCTCTTG
>CAZBBC010000061.1:0-23566 GCA_964489835.1 uncultured Calditrichota bacterium | reverse complement strand
GTCAGATGAAACGAAGAAAATTCCTGCAACAATCGGTCGGATTGGCCGGTGCGATATCGGTCATTGGAAATAATTCGGCATTGTCCTGGGATAAAAAAGCAGGTAAAAAACTTGCCGCTTTAAATAATCCACCAAATATTCTGTTTATCATGACCGATCAGCAACGAGCCGATTGCCTGGGTATCAATAATAACCCGATCATTCAAACGCCGAACCTGGATGCCCTGGCCAACCGGTCGGCAAACTTTTCCCATGCATTTGTCCAGTCACCGGTCTGCACACCCTCCCGCGCCTGTTACTTTACCGGTCGTTATGCCCATGCTCATAAAAACCGGGTGAATTACACCTCACTTAATAAAAATGAAACACTCATGCCAAAATACCTGCAGGACGAAGGTTACCAGACGGCCATTGTTGGAAAAAGTCATCTCTATTACAACTATCCCCCGACGACTGAGGAAGCGCGGCGGATCGGATTTGATATCGTAGAACTTCACGACGGAACACACTCCACGGATCCGTTTTCTGACTATTTTAAGTGGCGTAAGGCACATGATCCCCAAAAAGCGATCTATTACCGTGAATACGCCGAAAATATCCCGGCAATGGCCGGTAAACTATCACCGGGATCAAATCCATTTCGGGCAGCCATCGATAAAGAATATACCGATACCCATTGGACAGGATTACGAACCAGACATTATCTTAAGAAATTTGCTACGGAAAAAAAGCCGTTCTTCCTTTTTTCCTCCTTCTGGAAACCTCATTCACCGTTTGAAGTGCCGGTGCCATTTGATTCTGTGTACAACCATAAGGATATTCCCCTTCCAAAGAAAGAAAACCGGGAAAATATCCAAAAACTACCCCCGCATCTCGCTCGTTTAATTCTCCGTGACGAATTTCGAAACAGAAAAGCGATATTTGATATGGAAGATGAACGTCTTCAGTGGATTTACAGAAGTTATTATGGAAGTATAAGTCATATAGATCAGGAAGTTGGCCTGATATTAAAAACACTGGAGGATGTTGGCCTTTCGGAAAACACCATTATTGTATATGCATCCGATCATGGTGATCAGCTGCTTGAGCACGGCCTGATGGGTAAAAACGTTTTTTATGAGAGTTCAGTAAGAGTACCTTTAATATTGAGCTATCCCGGTCACATTGAACCCGGTCAGTATAATGATCTGGTGATGTCCATCGATGTTTTACCTACGCTGTTTGGAATCATTGGCTTAGAGGAACCTTACAACTGCCAGGGTCAAAACCTCGTACCTCTGATCGGCAAATCGGATGCCTCTTATAAATCACGGGATTGTGTATTCAGTGAAAATGTCATACCGGAAGTATTTGCCAACATCTTTAACTTCGAGAAAGGAAAAGGTGTGATGGGTATTCGTCATCCGGATGGGAAAATGATCCGGACAAAACGCTGGAAATATAATTATTACCCGGAAGGATTTCATGAACTTTACGATCTCGAAAATGATCCGAAAGAATATCATAATCTGGGCGATAATAAAGATTATAAATCAATCGTTGCTGAGATGAAAGGTCGCCTGCTTGATTGGTTGATTACGGCATCAGAAACAGACCAGATTGCAAAAAAATGGTTGATTTAGATACTGTGAAAGTTTGCCTATGATCCGTAACTGGTAATTAGGGACTTGTAATTGGGAATTGGGAATCAGTCAGTACTGTCGATTCATAAACCACGAATCGCACGAAGATTTTTTTTAAATTTAAATCACAAATAATATAAAATTTTGAGGAGTAATTTCTTTATAATTTAGGTCTAAATAATTGTTTTTATTAGTCCTTCGTGACCTTCGTGTTCTTCGTGGTAAATAAACCAGGTTAGCCAGAATATAAATATTACATTCAAGAATAGATCAATTACTTCAAAGGTGGGATTATGGGAAAGAAATTCACTTTTAATCTATCAGAGATGGATCGGAATACGGCATTCAGATATCTGCTTACAGCAACCCGGATTCTGATTGGCTGGCATTTTCTTTATGAAGGAATATCGAAACTCTTTGCTACTAACTGGACGTCTATTGGTTATCTTTTAGAGTCCCATTGGCTGTTCTCCGGTTTTTTTCATTGGATTGCTTCAAATCCGCCGATACTTAAAATCGTAGATTTTATTAACATCTGGGGACTTATTTTTATCGGAACCGGTCTTTTTATCGGATCTTTTACGCGTATTTCAAGTGCGGTCGGGGCGTTTTTAATTTTACTATACTACATGGCTAATCCTCCCTTTGTTGGTTTTATTAGTGAAGCTACCGGCGAAGGCCATTATCTGGTTGTAAACAAACATCTGATTGAAATGGCCGTT
Source organism: uncultured Calditrichota bacterium (assembly GCA_964489835.1). Lineage (GTDB taxonomy): Bacteria > Calditrichota > Calditrichia > JAJRVZ01 > JAJRVZ01 > CAZBBC01. The sequence goes on along the minus strand of CAZBBC010000061.1, from coordinate 21,222 downwards.
CTCATTATCTTCATATTTATACCACGAGATATGTTTTATAGTATCGATCGATGGTTTTCACGGCTCACAAGTAAAGAACCGGCGGAATCGGAGGCAAAAACGGTGGAAAAGGAAGGTCGCAGAGAATTCTTAAAGGATTTGATCAGTTTTCCCCTACTAGGCGGATTTGCTTATGGTGTTTTCAGAAAAAGCCAATGGGAAAGTTATGAGGAACGACATTTGATAAGTGGACCAAGCCGGGTGGACGCCGCTACCGGAGCAAGTCCTGTGGGTGTCAGTTTTTCTGATCTGAGCGATCTAAAAGCGCAAGTTCCCTGTGGTAAGATCGGTGACTATGATATCAGCCGTTTGATTTGTGGTGGAAATCTTATCAGCGGATATGCCCATTCCAGAGATCTGATCTATGTTTCTTCTCTCATCAAAGGTTATTTTACCGACGAAAGGGTGTGTGAGACCATGCGCTTATGCGAAGCTTGCGGTATCAATACAATCATTTTGAGAGTAGACAGGAATACATTGAAAATTATGGAGAAATATCGGAGACGTAATGGAAAAATACACTGGATTGCACAGACAAAGATCAGAGAAAATGATATAAAATCGGATATCGATGCGGCCATTGACAACAGTGCGATGGGCATTTATATCCAGGGAAATGTTTCTGATGATCTGGTCGCTAAAGGAAAAGTTGACCTCATCGGTGAAGCGGTCGAGTATGCAAAGACAAGAAATGTGTTGGCCGGCATTGCCGGTCATGATCTTGAGGTACCAATAGCCTGTGTTAAAGCCGGATTAAAGCCTGATTTTTACCTGAAGACACTCAATAGCGGCAATTACTGGACCGCTGGTCCACGGTTAACCAATGATCCAAAATGGAAACCGGATCCTTTGAAAATTGTCGAACCTGAATATATGAAGAATGCTCATGATAATATCTGGTCGGTTACGCCGCAGCAAACCATAGAATTTATGAAACAGGTGAAAGAACCATGGATATCATATAAGGTCTTAGGGGCGGGAGCCATTCATCCTAAAGAAGGGTTTCAATATGCCTTTGAGAACGGGGCGGACTTTGCCTGCGTCGGAATGTTTGACTTTCAGATCGTTGAAGATTCGAATATATTAAATGATGTCCTGGCTGGCAATATTAAAAGAATGCGTCCCTGGATGGCTTAAGGAGTAATATAATAACTTGTTTAAAAAGCCGAAGATTGTATTCCCCCTTAATAAAGGGGGTTAGGGGGTTGTAATCATTGGGGTTAAGTATGACATCCCCCTTAATCCCCCTTTTCGAAGGGGGAAATAAATTTATGTTAAAACTAGACTATATTTTTGTTACCGATATACTGAAGAAATACACTCAGACGGGTGGATATTTTTCACACTACCTCATTTCATACGAGGAAAAAAAATTGCAATCAAAGTGGAGACTTACGATGATCCCATTAAAAAACAACTCTCGCCTTAAAGAGAAATTACTCATTCTTTGCTCTCTTTGTCTGTTTTTTTTCCTACTGATGCCAAATGACGGTTACTCCCAGATGAATAAAAAACCAGTTACAGATCCTACAACAGGAGGAATTATATATTTAGGTATACCCTATTCATTTTATGATCAAAATACGGCTGAATCAGAAGGTATCAGAAGTGAAGGTTTTGGATTTTCTTTAGGTTTCAGTTTGCTTTTTTTTAAAAATTTTCTCATTGGATTAGAATATGGCGGGGATATTCCCGTTGACAAAAAGAAATTTACCAATCAAACGACAGCCGGTGAATTGGAATCAGGTATTTATATTAATCAATTTTCCTTATATACCGGTTTAAAATCTCCGGGAGTAGCATTATCTGAAAACAGCGAATCTCAGATGTTTGGGAACCTGTATGTGGGAAATATGTGGGCTTTTTTGGAAGGGCGTTCCATAGGAAATTGTATCGACTGTGATGAGGAAGATATTGATATAAATGGTGGAATGTTTGTAGAACCTGAAATTTATTATGCATATTCAGGCTTTGGGTTAGGTCTAAGTTATCGATATTTTTTCAATTCTGACTATCAAGGAAAAATTACTTTTAAACTGTCTGCTTTAATCTTTGAATAACCCGATTGATCAACGTGTTTTTGGGAGTAGAAAAAGAATAATTTATGAGACTCAATCATAGAATGCTATTCATCGCTGTTTTGAGTGGCCTGATCACTATCTTTTCCCCGGTGTTATATTCATCCGAGAATAGTTCTGACATCCGCCCCAATATTCTCTGGATCACCAGCGAAGATAATAGTCCCCTGCTCGGTTGCTACGGTGATATGTTTGCCACTACACCGGTTCTGGATCAATTAGCTTGCCAGGGTATATTATATCAGAATGCCTTTGCTAATGCACCGGTCTGTGCACCAACCAGATCGACGATTATCACCGGGATGTATGCCTGCGCATTGGGCACCCATAATATGCGCAGCCGTTACCCCATTCCTGATTATATCCGGCCCTTTCCGGAATACTTAAAAACAGCTGGTTATTACTGTGTCAACCGTTCAAAAACAGATTATAATATTGCCGGTGATGACAAAGCGCCCTGGGATGACTGCAGTAAAACCGCCCATTACAGAAACAGGGAACCCGATCAGCCGTTTTTCTGTGTTTTCAATCTGACGGTAACCCATGAAAGTTCTATTCATACCTGGCAGGAAAAAACAAACCATGATCCCCTGAAAGTATCTCTACCCCCCTATCATCCGGACACACCGGAAATAAGACATGACTGGGCACAATATTATGACAAAGTAGAATCTCTTGACATACAGATCGGTGAGATACTTGATGAGTTAAAAAAAGACGGACTCACTGAAAATACGATTGTTTTCTATTATTCGGATCACGGCGGGATACTATGTAGGAGCAAACGATTTTTATACGATACCGGAACACATGTGCCGATGATTATTCGGTTTCCTAAGAAATATGCCTTTTTAGCACCGGGTACACCGGGAACAAAGACAGACCGGATCGTCAGTTTTGTGGACCTGGCTCCGACCGTCTTGAGTCTGGCCGGTATGGAGATTCCGGACTACTTACAAGGGAAGTCTTTTCTGGGAGCTAAGCAGCCAGCACCCAGAAAATATGCTTATTTGTTTCGCAACCGTATGGATGAACGGTATGACATGATGCGCGCGGTGCGGGATAAACAATATAAGTATATTAGAAACTACCTTCCCCACCGGATTTACGGCCAACATTTAGCCTATTTGTGGCTTTCACCCAACACCCGATCCTGGGAAAAAGAATTTAAGGAAGGACGTTGTAACGAGGTGCAACGCATATTTTGGCAATCCAAACCTTCAGAAGAACTCTATGATATCTCTAAAGATCCCTGGGAAGTCAATAATCTGGCGGAAAATCCGGATTTCCGGCTGGTTTTGGAAAGAATGCGCGGTGCGACCATGGATTGGGTCAGAGAAATCAGGGATTCGGGTTTTATACCGGAAGGGCAATTAATAGAACGCAGCACAGATAATACAATTTTTGAAAGTGTGCATGCTGTCGGCTTTCCAATGAATAGGATCATAGAAACGGCAGAAATGGCATCCACAGCCAGTATTGATGTACTACCAGAGCTAATTCGTCGGCTGGCAGATCAAGATCAAACCGTACGTTATTGGGCAGCTGTCGGATTAACTATTTTAAGCAGTAATGCAGGATCTGCCGAGGTAGCTCTTATAAAAGCATTGACAGATAGTTCCGGAGATGTACGTATCGCAGCCGCTGAGGCTCTTTGTAACCTTGGAAGAGAAAACATAGCCTTACCTGTATTAGAGAAAGAAGTCCAAAACAATAATAAGAAAGTTGCCCTTCATGCAGTTAACGTGTTGGATGCGATCGGTGAGACGGCACGCCCGGTATTATCAGCGCTTAAACGGATCGATAGTGAAACAGAAGATAATTATATTCAGCGGGCGATTTCTCACCTTCTGAAGAAATTTGAAAAGTAATAAAAACAATTCTGTAGGTTTAATACAAGGATAATTTAGATACATTCAGATACTTTTCTCGTTAATTTTTAGGTTAATAAATAGATCATGATCAATACTACCCAGTTTAAAAAATTTGTTTCAATTAATGTTAAAAAAACTCATCCCCCAGCCCCTTCTCTTGGAAAGAGAAGGGGAGCAGAATCCGATATATATTTGCTGTAAATATTATTCAGTCTTTTATTGCACATAGAAGAAATCTTGTATTTTCACTAGTTTTCATGAAAAAAATTCCCCCTCTATTTTCAAGAGAGGGGGTCAGGGGGTGAGTTCTTTGAATAAAGTCTCCATGTTTCTTAAATCTTCAATACTATTGATTATCTGATGATAATTTAAGAAGATATTACTTATTGGTGACTTCTAATAAGTCAGGATAAACAAAGGTAAAATAATAGAAAATAGAACCGATATGATGACTCCTCGTCAACGATTCCGGGAAACGATGCGCTATGGTACGCCAGACCGTGTACCCTATTTTGAAGAAGGTATCCGGAAAGAGGTGATTAGGGTCTGGCGCCAACAAGGATTATCACTGAAAACAAATATATACGATCTTTTTCCTACCGACCACTTTAACGAAATTTTACTGGATGTAGATCCGCACCCGGAGTTTAAGGTATGGCCTCAATCACTTCCCGCGCTTGATTTACTAGAAAAAAGATTGGATCCGGATGATTCCTCCCGTTTTCCGAAAGGTCGGATGCAGAAACTACATTTTTGGGGAAAAAATGACCCTGTCCAATTCATTCGTGTTCATCGCGGTTTCTTCTTAACAATGGGTGCTTCTGACTGGCCAAGATTCACCGATGTTTTATCATTAATTATTGAAAATCCGGAGTACATACGGAAGATGATGATGATTCAAGGTGAGTTTGCTGCCAGATTAACGGAAAACGTATTAGAGAAAACAGAAGTTGATGCAGCAATTTTCAGTGAACCCATTGGTGGCAATGAAGGGCCACTGATATCACCGGTGATGTATGAGGAATTTGTATTAAAAAGTTATGAACCCTTACTGAAAGTATTGAAGAAAAACGATATTTCTACCATTATAATGAGGACCTATGCCAATACCAGAATACTCATTCCATCATTTTTAAAGTACGGCTTCAATTGCCTTTGGGCTTGCGAAACAAATATAGAGCAAATGGATTACCGCGATCTGCGTCGTGAGTTTGGACATGATCTGCGATTGATTGGAGGTATCGATTTAGATGCTTTGCGACATGACAAAGAATCTATTCGCCGTGAAGTAGAGGAAAAAGTCCCACCTCTTATTGCCGATGGTGGATATATACCACTGGTCGATGGACGTATACGCCAGGATATCTTTTTTGATAATTATGTGTATTACCGGCACTTACTGGAAAAGCATCTACAGATTTCCAGGGCCTGATGGCCTCATCGACCTTCGCTTCTTAATAATACCAACAATATTACATTCTTTTTTCAGTCAGCCGAATAAAGATTCTTCACAGGCACACGGAACCGGTATTGAAACAAATAAATGTGTCCTGCGTATTGAACAGTGAATTCTTCATGAATTTATTGTCATGCTTATCATGTAATCTAATCAAAGCGCGGCTCATGGCTGCAAACAAATCAAAGACAAAAGAAAAAAGACAAAAGACAAAATAATTTATTAACCACGGATTTTCCACCGCAGGCAGATCAGCCGGAATATTTTATTCTGTTACTAAATAAAAAAAACGCATTATACTAAAATCGTTTCCTCGTAGAGGATAAATTATTGTAATAGAACGGACATAAACCAATACTCCACCCTTTTAGAGGATGCATTATTGGTGGCATTGAAATAAGAATATCCTTAATGATCGAATATTAATACCATTTTTTTTTATTATCCGATATTTTTAGAAATATTTCAGGAGATAATTGTCTTTATTAAACAAGAATCATCATAATCAGAACATTTTCGAAGGAGGTCACTATGAGTACAAAAAGGTTTTCACGCTTATTAATGGGTGTACTATTAATCCTCTCAATGGCATTACCTACGTTTGCCCAACAGACATTACCGTTTATCCGGGTCAGCCCACAGGCTAAAGTTTCTCAATCCATTGGTTTTGCAAATATTGAAATTGCGTACAGCAGACCGGGGGTAAAAGACCGGGAAATCTGGGGGAAATTAGTTCCTTACGGACTGGCACCCAATCCATTCGGAAATGGAAAATCGATGCCCTGGCGTGCCGGTGCGGATGAGAACACAACGATCACCTTAAGTCATGATGCAAAAATTAATGGGAATCCGCTGGCTGCCGGAAAATATGGTTTACATATTCTGGTTTATGAAGAGGAGTGGACAGTCATTTTCAGTAAAGATTCTGATGCCTGGGGTAGTTTTTTTTATGAAGAAATTAATGATGCCTTAAGAATTAAAATTAAACCACAGGAAGGAGAATATAGAGAATGGTTGATGTATGGCTTTGAGAATTTGACACCGGGATCTTGTGATGTATTTCTTTCCTGGGGGAAAGTCAAAACCTCCTTTAATATAGCATTTGATCGACATGCCATTGTTCTGGATACCTATCGAAAAAATCTGACAACGCTTCCCGGTTTTAATCAGGCTGCCTGGGCTACTGCCGCCCGTTATTGTATGCAAAATAATATAAACACGGAAGAAGCCATGGTCTGGATTGATAAGGCACTGGGAATGAATGGTGGCCAAAATTTTAATAATCATACGATTAAAGCCGGATTACTATCCCTTCAGGGGAAAAAAGAAGAGGGTGATAAACTGCTGGAATCCTCAATGAATGCGGCTACAGAAGCTGAACTTAATATTTATGGTTATCAGTTAATGAATCAGAACCAATTGGATGAAGCGATCACAATATTCAGATTAAACATAAAAAATCATCCTGATTCATGGAATACGTATGATAGTCTTGGAGAGGCACTAAATAATAAAGGCGATAAAGAAGGTGCGAGAGCAAATTATGAAAAAGCGTATGAGATGGCGCCCACCAATCAAAAAGCACGTATTGAAGGAATTCTGAAAAATTTATAAGTGGAGAAATAATATATTGAACCGGATTACATACAAGTCTCGCGTATATCATTATTGTGTTATATTCATTGCTTTTATTTTCACATCCAATCTGAATGTTATAGCGGCTTCTTCTCCCACTAGCACTCAAATATATCAACATCTAAAAAAACTCAATGTATTAGGGCATGTGCTTTGTATCGCTGCTCAAAATGATGTTGGATTATAAACCGTCGGAGATTGATAAAGCCCAATGGGCGTTGCACATGAATAATATCTGATAGTACCATATCCTGCTATGTGTGGTTTAATTTTTACAGGATTAACAGGATAACAAGAAATTCTAATAATTAAATAGTCTATTTGATTTTAAACTGATATGGAGATTTGATTCAAAGAACTCACCCCTTTTTCCCCTCTCTTGAAAAGAGAGGGGAATTTTTATCGTAAAACTAATGAAAATACAGAATTCTTTCTCAGTGTATCTAAGAAAGGAATAATATTTTCCACAAATATATATCGGATTTTACTCCCCTATTACGGCGCTATATCCATTATAGAACTTTTAAGAATAAAAGTATCAACGCTTAAAAAAAGGGTAGATAATTTAGAATGAAAACAAATACATTATATGTAAACAACCGCAAAGACTGGCGAGAGTGGTTAGAAAAGAATCATTCGACCAGCAAGGAAATCTGGTTGATATATTATAAAAAACATAGTGGCAAATCAAGGATCCCTTATGATGACGCTGTTGAAGAGGCTTTATGTTTTGGCTGGATCGTAACGGCAAAAAGACCTGAAACGCGGGAGAAACGCCTGAAGGAGGCGATAAGTTTATTGGAAAAAAACGAAAAGCTGGGGATGAAGTAGGTGATATACAACGTAACGTCGTCATCAGGACTTGACATTTAGCAAATGCCCAATGCCAAATGACAAATGCCAAATCAAATTCGCCAGTAGGCGAATCCGCCTTCCGGCGTGATCCCAATGTCCAATGTCCAATTGCTCATATTTTAATAAAAAGGATAGCATTAAAATAAATTGTGAAATTCGTGTATATCGTATCACGTATCTCGCCTCGAAGTTGCAATTCCCAGTTCCGAGTTCCCAATTCCAAATCAATATTACCTTTATGTCACATTATCTTCATGGTTTATTTTTATCCCTGATTTTGGTATATTTCAGGTTGTTTGTAAAAATTAAATCCGGGACAGACGCAATATGTGAGTATAACCAGAAATATAGTATATTCGCTAAATTATTTTAGGCACTTTAGATCACTTTTAACTTTAGTCACTTGCGGTTTACCGCGCTATGAATATATATCGAAATTTTTTACTGCTACTTATCTTCGGTATTCTTTCCTGCACGAATCCATTCAATTTGAGAGATATTGAAGAACCGGAGATTAACGTTGGAAGCGATATTTTTGATCAACCGATCAGCAGTGATGTCGTTATAAGTAATTTCCGTTATTCAGTTGTTCAAAAAAATATATCAAACCACATAAATTGCTTTGTTGATCTTTCTCAGGGTTTCATTTTTACTTATCGCTTCGTACCTGATCCCAGTGTGGAAACAGAAAAATTTCGGAATTGGGTTCTGACGGATGAAAAAAGTTATTTAAACACTGTCTTCAAACAATCAGGGAAGATTTCCCTTGAATTTCTCGATACCATTACTTTTACAAATATTAGTCAATCACCGGATTCGGTTCAAACGAATTCAATACGGTACATCCTCAGCGTAATGTTTGAAACTGAAAATATGGTTTACACCGGTTCTGCTCGAATGAAACTGGTAAGGAATATAAATGCAATGTGGGCGATCTATTATTGGGAAGATACTAAATCAACAGAAGAAGACAGCAGGAGCTGGTCCAATTTAAAAGCAAACTTTAAAAATTAATTGTGATGCCTCGATTATTTTCTTTTGTACTTCCGTTATTTTTCCTAATATGTTGTCTCAATCCATTTGCACCGGGATTGATAGATTTGGGAGATAATCAATCAGGTATTATTACTGCCCAGAAAACACCTGAAGAAGTACTGACAAATTTTCAGTATGCCTATGAAAAAAAAGATTCACTGGTTTATAGTGATTTACTGGATAGTACATTTCTTTTTATTTCAAAAAACTACGGCACCTCTCCCCCAACAAATATTAATTGGGGACGCGATGTGGATTTGAAAACAACCGGAGGATTATTCCGCCATTTTAATTTTATAGAACTTATTTGGGGAGGAATTCTCGATAGCGCAGCTATAGATAGCACAACATATACCATTAAAATTACCTTTCAGCTCACTCTTGATGGAGGTACAGATATTCCAACGATCAGGGGAGAGGCACGTTTCAATTTTGTTCGTAATTCATTAGATATTTGGAAAATAAAAAGATGGGATGACCTATCAAGTTTTTAAAAGAATTGGAGGTTGAATGAGCCGTTTAGGTATTGATATTGATCCGGTAGCTATTATTCGAAATATTTTTGCAGAGGATATCCCGGACCCCGCCCATATCAGCGTTCTTGCAGAAATGGGGGGGGCAGAATCAATCATATGTTTCCTGAGAGAGGATATCAAAAGTGTGAACGACAGAGATGTGAGAGTGTTAAAAGAGATTGTTAAAACACATCTTAATATCCGGACAACTGTTAATGATGATACGGTACGTAAATTATTAAAAATAAAACCGGACATGGTAACATTTGTTTCCTCAACTCCTGAGATCTCACTATTACCGGGCACAGTTAATCTGGAGGATTCTACCGGTTCTCTGAGCGGTTATATTGCAGATGCACGGGCTAATGAGATCGCCACCAGTGTTTTTATTGAACCAAATCTAAGCACCATTAAACAGGCAGGAAAACTGGAATTTGATTATATTGAATTAAACGCAAAATTGTATACCTCTGCCGATGATTTGGATCAACAAATTGCTGAACTGGAAGAGCTTAATACATTGGTTATTGCTGCTAATAAGTTAGGTATGGGCGTTAATATCAGCGCTGGTATCAGCCAGGAAAATATCGGAGAAATAGCAAAAATTCATTTTCTGGATGATATAATTGTCGCAAACTCCCTGTTGGTTAAGGCCCTCGCTATAGGATTTGAACAAGCAGTAAGAGATTTTGTTAGTCTCATTTAATGGCGATCTTCTCTCAACGAAAAGGATACCTGAATCTAATATTCGAAGACATATGACAGATAAAAATTCAACTAAAAAGCAACGACTGATTAATTTTATTATATATATTATATTGTTCGTTTCCGGAAAGCTTTTATTTGCCCAATCACTAGATTTAAACCGGGAAATGAATTTTTATTCATTTTCGAACACAAAAAATCTTCATTCTGTCAATACTATTGATAAAGGATGGCAATTATTATCTTCCGGAGATATCATCTCGGATAATGTTGCATTACCAGTTCTCGCCCCAATATCTTTTACACAGGTTACCTTTATCAATAAATTCCTGGTTCCGGACTCATTAAAAGACCAAACATTGCTCATCCATTTTTCAGAGATCCGGGGTATTGCCAGTATAAAATTGAATAATATTTTAATTTTACATCGATTGAATTATCCTTCGGGATTTAATATCCCCATTCCGGCAAACATTCTAAATATGAATAATGAAAATACGCTGGAGATAACTATCCGTAAGCCTGAATCACCTGAAGAAGGTATTCCGGAGATGGTGCGGGTATTTAATCCTATTCGTCATCTGGGAATATGCGGAGAAATTTTTCTCGAATGGCTTCCCCCTGTCTATTTTTCAAATCTCTCTTATCAATACCAGGATAATAAACTCTCATATGATTATGAGATAGCAGTAACAACTGATGGATCTGATTTAAAAGCGGCTGATTCTAAAATCCGTTGTGAAGAGGAGATTATATCACCCACAGGGGAAATTATATTTAAGCGTTTTGAATATATTGATCATAATGATTTACAAAAGCGAATTAACCGAACCATTGAGATCTTGCGCCCAGAACACTGGTCATCGGACCATCCATCATTTTATATTATCCGTCTTCAAGCAAAATCCGGAACAGGTTTAATCGCCAGTAATGAACAGAAGATCGGTCTGATCCAAGTTCAGATAAAGAATGGTATTTTTTATGCCAATGAACTTCCTGTTCGGATAAACGGCATTAATTATCGCACTGATTTTCCCATTATTAAGGAAAATGATACTTATTCAATTACACAAAAAGATTTTTACGAGCAATTAAAAAATGATTTTATCGATATAAAGGGCCTTGGTTTTAATGCGATCCGTTTTCCCAACGCTCTACCACACACATACTGCTTTTATTTAGCAGATTCACTCGGTCTTTATCTCTTCGCAGAAAATGGCTTTTGGAGAATACCGGAGCCCTATTTCAGAGATGACCGACTTCTGCAGGCGGCAAAAGATATCGCTGACGAAACTGTAAAAATGTATGCCTTACATCCCTCCTTTACCGCCTTTGGGATTGGTAATGAAATTCCCCTTCATCTCCCGACGGTAAAAAAATTTATTTTAATTTTAAAAGGATTCATCGAACAGAAATCCACTACTCTTTTGTATCTCTCTCCAATTAATTTTAATTTAGTTGGTCAAAAACCGATCACGAACTTTTATATTTTCAATAAATACGATATTTCTCTTCTGAGAGATTTTACAAAAATTGAAAATACCCGAATATTCAAAAACGGATCATCAATATTTTTAGCAAATGCCGGCTTTTCACTTGTTACGGATGTAGATCAAGATGATCAGCTGGCAGCTGAAGAATTACAATCTGCGCGTATGCAATCTTTTCTCAGGCATATCGAAGGGAAACCAGAGATTAGTGGATTTTTTTTGGAATCCTATCGGGATTGGGAAGCCAATTCCCCCAGCCGGGTTACGCATAATGTCTTTCCTGACCACTGTATCTATCCCTATGGTTTGATCGACTGGGAGGGTAATAAACGAGATCTTCACCGTCGGGTGAAACAATTCCTCAATGGTGAATATTCTCTTCCTGCAATAAATCCAAAATTGGTAAAAAAAACCAACTTTTACAGCATTTCAGTATTTATCCTGTCCATTCTATTTCTGTTCATTTATCGACGGGATTATCGTTTCAGAGAGAATTTAAAACGCTCGTTATCTCATCCTTATGGCTTTTTTGCGGATTTACGTGACCGTAGGATCATTGCTATCGTGGATTCCACAATAATTAGCCTGTATACTAATTTTCTTGTTTCAACGGTTTTGTCCGCTTATTTTTACTATAATAGAGATAATCTTCTCATAGAGGAATATCTGAGTTCAGTCCTTGTGCCCCTAAATTTAAAATATTTCTATCTCCAGCTTGTAGATTCACCGCTATATATTTCCCTTTTTATATGGTTTTGTTTTTATTTAATGCAATTAACTGTTGTAATCCTTCTAAAAATTAGTAACTTATTTGCTGGAGAAAAAATACGATTCAGACAATACCTTGCAATCTGTAACTGGGCCGGCGCACCCCTTCTGTTTTTACTACCAATGAGTCTGTTATCGTATCATTTGATGTATTATCGTATTTATCATATGCTTTTTTTTATAATACTCGTTTTCTTTTTCTTCTGGTTTAATTTTAGACTTGGAAACGGTCTGCGGGTTTTACGAACAATAAGAGCTTATAAAATATTCATTATTATAGCATTAACATATGGTATTGCACTTTTTACCTTCATAGCTTTCTTTGAATCGAAATATGGATTGATTGCCTATTTTCAATTGCTTTCGGAAGCGAATCCATTGTTCTGACTATCAGGAGTGAGATGTATCTATCTAAACTTGAACTACAAGGCTTTAAATCTTTTGCGAATAAGACCAAATTAAAATTTAGTGACGGTATTTCATGTGTTATCGGACCTAACGGATCCGGAAAATCAAACATTGTTGATGCTATCCGGTGGGTATTGGGTGAACAAAAAGTCTCAGCATTGCGAACAGACCGCATGGAGAGCGTAATCTTTAATGGCACTAAAGACAGCCGACCGCTGAGTATGGCAGAGGTTTCATTGACAGTACATAATAATAAAAATGTACTCGCAAGTGAATATACAGACGTAATGATTTCACGTCGTCTTTATCGATCAGGAGAAAGTCAATATTTTATCAATCAAAGTCCCTGTCGTTTAAAAGACATCCACGACCTGTTTATGGATACAGGTATGGGTGCCAATTCTTACTCGGTCATTGAATTGAGTATGATTGAGAGTATCATCAGTGAAAATCCATTCGAGCGCCGGCATTTATTTGAAGAGGCCGCCGGTGTTACCAAATATAAAACCCGGCGCAGGTCTGCTTTAAGAAAATTGGAATCAACACATCAGGACATGAGCCGGATTGAGGATATCATATCAGAGATTACCCGAAATGTGAATAGTCTTTCACGGCAGGTTGGTAAAGCCCGTAAGTATCTGGAGTTTCAGGAAAAACTAAAAAAGTTGGAAATCGATCTTGCCCGTTATCACTATGCACAGTATAACGATGAAGCCGAGCCTCTACGAAAAACTTTGGCTGAAATTAGTCTGATAAAAGAAGATGCCAGTCAACAAATAACACTGGAAGAGGCAATTCTGGAAGAATACAAAAGAGAACTTATCCAATGCGAACAGAAAATCGGCGAATTTTCCCGGCAATTGCATGCACGGGATGAAAAGTTGCACCAGATAAAAGAAGATAACGCAATCGCCCACACACGTTCCAGAAGCCTGATGGATAACATTCTGCGTAATACCAGTGATATAGAGGAGATCAACGATAAGGTTAAGGTACTTACAGGAAAATTGGAAGAAAAAAACAAATTTTTGGAGACCGCTTCTGCCGACTTCGGAGTTTTGGAATCAGAATATATTCAAAATGAAAAAGATTTCCAGATCCTGGTAAATAACTTAAAAAAAGAAAAAATTACCCTCGATTCGCTGAACCAATCATACAAGGATCAGTTAAATAAAGTTCACGCTGAAAGAGAGATCTCCCAACAAAAAAAATATCAGCTATCATGGAATAAAGAACAAATTGAATCTTACAGCATTGAAAATGATTCCCTTACCGAGGCTAATAGCCAGCTCGAGAAAAAATTAGTGGAATTAAACAATACTAGAAAGAAAAAAGAAGAAGCTAAAAATAAACTCGAGCAAAAAGTAAATCTGCTCGAACAGAAAAAACACAGCCTTCACCAGGAGATCATATCGCTTGAAGATGAGGTTAAAAAATATACACATCAAACGGAAAGCCTGGAAACACAGTTAACTTTTTATAAAGATATTATTTCTAATTATCAGGGACATCTTGAAAGCACCCGTACCCTGATGATGAACAGAAATGAATATCCCGGTATTCATGGCCCCATCTCTGATGTTATCAATGTCGAGGGAAAATACGCATTAGCAGTTGAAGTTGCATTGGGAGATGCCATAAATTATTTAATTGTCGATAAAGTAGATACTGCTCAGAACATCCTCAGGCACGTTGATAATAAAAAGCTAGGACGAACAACCATTATCCCACTCGAACGGATAAAAAATATCAAATCCAGGTCTGATAAATTTTCAATGGGAAATTCTCTGGCCAATCATGTATCTTGCGATCAGGAATATGAAACCATCATACATCTATTATTGGGAGATGTTATAGTCGTCGAAACCTTGCAGGATGCTCTACATGCTTCTGAGAAAAATCAGGGAATAAAGTATGTTACTGTTAAGGGCGAGAGTATTACTGAATTTCAGGCTATTTCAGGTGGTCAGAAAAAAGACACTGGGTCTTCACTGATAGGCCGGAAAGAACAGATTGAGAAAATAAAGAAGCATATAGACATTCTGAAAAAAAATATTGAAAAAAATGAGCAGTATAAAGCCGGCCTCTTAAAACAAGAAGAAAGTATTGAGAAAGAAGTTTATACAGTTAAAAAGGATATAGAACTTGTTAGTGATATACTCAGAGATTTTGACAGGAATGAAACGGAAATCCAGGTTCAAAAATTGAATTACACAGAGAATATTAAAAAGAGTGAAAATAATAAAGAGGAAACAGTTTCCCTGCTCTCCCTACTTGAAAAAGACATTGCTAAGAGTGAAAGTATCCTTAAAGAGATGGATGGGCGTTTAAAGGCGCTGGAAATAGACATTTCAAAATTAAATGAAAAATATGCCGGCGAAGAATTGACAGTTCAGGAAAAAGGAGAAATTGTTAAGAACCTAAATGTCCAGCTGATAAAGGCGGCTAACAACAGGTCAAATATTGAAACAGAAATTACCCGCATTAAAACAGATATATCAGATTTAAACCAGCTCCATAAAAGAAGAACCATCGAAATCACAAACATGGAAAATGAACAGAATCAGATTAACAGTGATTTAGAGAATTGGGAGAAAATTCAGAGTCAGACCCTGGAAGAACATGACACGATCGAGAACGAAAAAACAAAATTTGAGCAGGATTATCATGAGGTTAAAGATAAAATTCTAAATCTTGAAAATCAGATCAAAAAATACCGAAAGCAGCACGATTCATCATTAGAACGTACTCAGCAGTTAGAATTGAAGATTCAGGAAAACGAAATGAAATCATTAGCAATTAAAGATCGTATTCGTGAAGACTACAATGAAGACATTTCGATTGGAATTTCCTATGATGGTTTAAAGGTTGAAGAGAGTGAACAGCAAATCGAAACCCTTAAATATAAAATTAAACAGATGGGACAGGTAAATCCCCTGGCCGTCAGTGAATATGAACGAGAGAGTGAGAGACTTAAGTTCTACAACAAGCAATTCAGCGATCTTAAAGATGCTGAGAAATCACTATTAGAAACAATCAATAAAATTAATATTACTGCGAACAATCTGTTTACCGAAACATTTAATAGGATTAAAGAAAACTTTGAAAAAGTCTTTGCCACCTTTTTTATTAACGGTGAAGGAACCCTGCGTATGGAAGAAAATTCTGATCCTTTGGAAGCCAATATTGAAATTCTGGTACGACCTAAAGGCAAAAGAATGCAGACAATTAGCTTGTTATCCGGCGGTGAAAAAACACTAACAGCTATTTCTCTTCTCTTCTCGATATATTTGGTAAAACCAAGCCCATTTTGTATCCTTGACGAAATCGATGCACCTCTGGATGACGTGAATATCGGAAGATTTACCAAAGCCTTACTTGACTTTTCTTCTGATACCCAATTTATTGTAGTGACACACAATAAAAGAACTATGGAATCAGCCAATACACTTTATGGGGTCACTATGGAAGAAGAAGGACTTTCAAAACTGGTATCGGTAAAATTTAATTAAAATTTGAAGAGGTATGTTATGAGAAATGCAATACAAGTACTTTTCTCTTCTATTTTTTTGCTACTTACTTGCAACGCCATTGCTCAATTAAACTTTTTCCCCCTCAACGCAGATTTTGCAACCTTTGCTGGTAATCCCGGTAAAACGTACACAGAAGTATATTTGTCTATTTATCAGAACGATCTGACATATCAAAATGAAGATTCTTCAACCACTGCCCATTTTGCCCACACCATCAAAATTTTTCAGGATGATTCGCTTATACAACAAACGGAGAGACACTATAAAAACACCTTAAATGCTGAAAATCAGTCAAATACGAATAATCAGTTCATGGATGTTTTTGCCTTCGAACTGGATCCTGGAGAATATGATCTTGTTGCTTTGATTAGTGATGATATTTCGCAAAAAAAAGGAGAATATTCTCTCGCTCTTGAGATACCTGAATATGGACAGGAATTCATGGTGAGTGATATTCAACTTTCGACCAAAATAAATAAAACGGATGTAGCTTCAAATTTTAGTAATAAAAATAATCTTGAAATTTATCCGAATCCTTCAAGAACTTTTGGTCTCAGTCAACCAATCCTTTACTTTTATTTTGAGTTATATAATCTGCATTTGGATAAAGACTCGAATAACCATTATTCTTATCACTATTCTATTTCCGATTTGGACGGGCGACGGGTAAGAGATTTTCCGGAAAAAATAAAATCAAGTACTTCTAAAACAGCTGCCGAAGCAGCCGGAACAAACATAATCACGTTAGCTTCTAATGACTATTATCTGAATTTTGAGATAAAGGATATGCAAAGTGGTAGCAAATCTCTTGTTCGCAAAAAATTTCGCATCTATAAACCCACCATGCAATCATCCAATGCCCAGGAAAAAGCACGATTAGAGGGATATGAAGAATATATGAATTATACCAAGGATCAATTAGTAGATGAATTTCAGAAAGTGTCTTATATAGCTACCAGACAGGAACAGGATATATTCAATGGAATCACTGAGATCGACGGGATGAAAAAATTTATAGCTGAATTCTGGAAGCGACGTGATCCCGATCCTGCCAATTCGGTAAATAAGTATAAGAAAACATATTTCGAGAATCTGCAATTTGCTAATACTAATTTTGAAAGCTCTTTCAAAGAGGGATGGCGAACCGACCAGGGACGTGTGATCCTGATATACGGGAAGCCTGACGAAATAGACCGGCACCCAAGTTCAATAAATTCTGTACCTTATCAAATATGGTATTATTATTCTCTTGAAGGAGGTGCACATTTCGTTTTTGCCGATGAAACCGGTCATGGCAATTTTGAATTAATACATTCAAATTATCGTAATGAAATAAAAGATCCTAACTGGCGGCAACGAATAGGAGCAGAACAGACCGATTTTGATATGGGTGGTGGATTTAATAATTATTAATTTTTTTCATCGATTGTCGGGGAGTCTTTTAATTTAATTGGTAGGATGCCATCTGATCATCAATGAATCAAATGTAAAGAAATATTAATTGTTCCCTTTTTGTCTGTTTTTTTCCCGGAAGTCCTCGCCCCACCCCAATTTTTCGCGTATTATCGTATAGAACTCCTGTTCCGGTACTTGCACGAGATGCACATTATATTCCGCTTTTTGTAAACTAACCGTTGTTCCCTGCAAATAAGTACCGATAGTTTTTCCATCACCATAAACATTAAATATTTTATGTTCACTTTCCACAACCAGACTGATTTTTGCATGATCCGAAATTACAATGGGTCGATTACTTAAAGTATGGGGACAGATTGGATTTATAATAAAGGCATTGGTCAGAGGGACAACAATCGGACCACCATTTGCCAATGAATATGCGGTTGAGCCGGTGGGCGTGGATATGATTAACCCGTCAGCAAAGTATGAGTTCAACAATCGTTTTTCAATATGGGTGGTTATCTTTATTAAGCGAGAAAAACCTGCTTTATCCACGACCAGATCATTTAAAAAATAGTGGAAAGTATCTTCCCCTTCAATTTTAACCTTTAAAACCGATCGCGTTTCGACATCGAGCTGCCCTTCAAAGAACTCATCAACATGTGTATCAGCAATCTCCACCGATGAAGCGGTCAGAAACCCTAATCCCCCCAAATTAATCCCAATAATAGGTGTTTCACGGGACCCAACTAATCTGGCATTTCGCAATATTGTACCATCACCACCAAAGGAAAGAATTAATTGACTGGAATCTAGTAATTCACGTTCACTGAGCACCTTGATATGTTTGGGGATTTTCGGCAAAAGTTCACAAATAGATTCAGGCAACTGGTAAATATATTTGCTATTTTTGACTTTTTTAAAAAATTCATGAAGGACTTGTTTTATGATTGGTTTGTTTATATTGGCAAGTATACCTACATATTTCATGGTCTCTACCTGTATTGATCGTTCAATTACTGGCTTATTGGTTGTTCTTTAAACGTTGAATTACTGTCCGCACTCAATACACTTATTTTATTTTCTACATCATCCAATTTTGCCAAACAATATTTAATCAAATCTGAACCTTCTTCATATAATTGAAGCATATGATCTAATTTTAATTCGCTGTTTTCCAGTTCTAGAACGATTGCATCCAGCCGATTCACGGCTTCTTCAAATGATTTTTTTTTAGTCATTGTTTTTTCCGGTGATTATGGTGCAAATTTTACCATCCTTAAATTTCACGGAAACCTGATCATTAACTTCAACCTTTTTTACAGAAGAAATAAGTATATCCTCTTTAAACACCATAGAAAATCCACGACTAAGGACATTATGAGGATTAATAGATTCTAGTTGTTTATTTAAATTATTGATGATCAGTCGATTTTCCACCAGCCGGTTATTGGCAGCCAGGGATAATCGTTGTGTAAAATCTTCAATTTGCATAATATATCGTTGTAAAATATCCATTGGACGTCTGAAAGAGTAGCTCTTTTGTATATTCAATACATCAGATCTCATTTTGGCTATACGCTCGCCTATTTTAACTTGTTGTTTATGATAGATTTCCAACAACCATCGTCGCAAATCGTTTTCATCCGGTAGCGTAATTTCTGCCGCAACCGAGGGCGTTGGTGCGCGAACATCAGAGACAAAATCGGCAATCGTAAAATCAATTTCATGACCGATGGCAGAAACAACCGGAATTTCTGATTGATAGATTGCTCTGCCGACTATTTCTTCATTAAAGGACCAAAGATCCTCCAGCGATCCTCCACCCCTGCCTACTATTAAAACATCAACCGGATAAGATACATTAAAGAAATTAATCGCCTGAACAATCTCTTCTGCTGAGCCTGCCCCCTGTACCTTTACACTGTATAAAACTAATTTTGTCGATGGAGAACGGCGTCTGGCAACAGAGAGAATATCCTGAAGAGCAGCACCGGTTGAGGAAGTGATCAGGCCCACTGTTTGCGGAAATCTGGGTAATGCTTTCTTTTTATCGGGATCAAATAATCCTTCTGCAAATAACCGCTGCTTTAATTGTTCAAATTGTATTTGCAGATCGCCCAGACCGGCTGCCTCAATACGAAGCAAATCAAGTTGGTATCGTCCGTTTTTTTCATACAGACGCAACGTGCCATATACTCTTACCTTTAATCCATCATTAATTTGCAAAGACAGAGCGCCTGCCCGCGAACGCCACATGACACAAGAGATCTGGGCATTAGCATCCTTTAGTGTAAAATAAAGATGGCCTGAATAGTGCGGTTTATAATTTGATATTTCCCCTTCCACCCAGAGAGCCGGAAAACTATCTTCCAGTAATAATTTAATTTGCCGCGTTATTTCACTGACGCTAAAGACTTTTATATCCATAGAGAAAAACGGTTACGGATTACCGGTATATCTTATACATATTAACGTGGTTTTTTCTTATGTCTGTCCTTGCGAAGTCTTTTTTTCCGCTTATGAGTGGACATTTTCGCTCTTTTTCGTTTTTTACCACTGGGCATTAAAACTCTCCTTAAACATTTAAATGAACGATAGTCTTTTGTAATTTTTTAAATGAGTCAAATAACCAGCTATGATTCAACCAGTCTAACCGGCCATCAATAAATGTACCAATAATATCAGACAGAAAAAAATCTAATTTATGGGACAAAAAGGTTCAAACTTATAACAATATCTTAGACAATTCAACCTGTTTGTATATTTCAGCAAAAAATTTCAAACGATTGGTTCCTTTACTGCTTATAATTTTCAATTAAATATTGTTATCTCCGTCACATATTTCTACCTGACAGTGACCTATACTTTAATCAGTTGTTGACGCCCTCAATCTTTGCCTCAAGAGCGGCTTGATTACAGTTTCAACACCAGTCCGTGTCAAGCCGCTCCCTCCTTTATAATAAGCGAGAGTAGCTCAGTTGGTAGAGCGCAACCTTTCCAAGGTTGGGGCCGTAGGTTCGAATCCTGCCTCTCGCTCTTTTTATCTTTTATCCCTTATTAGAAAATGCGAAGCCAACCGCGTCATAGACCCCGTTTTACGGGGCAGGCTGATCCGCACGCCAGAAGGCACATTTTCAACCTACTGGTGCGACATGAAATCCTAAATCCGAAAAAATATCAAATTACAAATAACAAAAATACGAAAGGATTTTTGTTTAATTTCTCACCTAAAACTTTAATTTTATTATACAAATTTGATGTTTTACTTGAAATATTAATTTTTGGATTTGCCTTTCCCTTTGAAATTACAGCTTATTATGAGAATATCGATGGTATAGAAATTTTTATATACTTTTATAAATTAAACACAAAGAACCTAGTGCTCGCCCTTCAGGTGAGCGACGGCTTCTGGCCGTTCTAATTAGAACAT
>CAZBBC010000060.1:3994-23800 GCA_964489835.1 uncultured Calditrichota bacterium | reverse complement strand
GATTTACATTCAGAGGAGCAGGCTGGGGACATGGCGTTGGTCTGTGCCAGATCGGGGCACTGGGAATGTCATTAAAGGGCTATACCATGAGACAGATCCTGGCTCATTATTATCCTGGGAGCGTATTGGAAAAAATATATTAGGGGAGAAAAAATGGCAAAAAAAGATCGATCCGCCTGGTGGTGGGTTCCCAGTTTATATTACGCCGAAGGTATACCTTATATTGTGGTTATGATGGTTTCGGTCATTTTTTATAAACGAATGGGTATTTCTAATACCGACATTGCCCTCTATACCAGTTGGTTATATTTACCCTGGGTGATAAAGCCGTTCTGGAGTCCTGTTGTCGATATGCTGCGCACAAAGCGATTCTGGATCATTATGATGCAATTATTCATTGGTGCCGGGCTAGGCGGTGTTGCCTTAACCATACCACTCCCTGGTTTTTTTAAGTTTACCCTGCTCTTTTTCTGGCTTTTAGCTTTTAGTTCCGCAACACATGATATTGCTGCCGACGGCTTTTATATGCTGGGTTTATCCCAGCACGAACAGGCATGGTTTGTTGGAATTAGAAGTACATTTTACCGCTTTGCAATGATTACAGGACAAGGTCTGCTTATTATCCTGGCCGGGTTTTTTGAAAGTTACAGTGGACTGGAATCAAAAGAAATAATGGTCATTGCCGGTCCGGAAATACAATCAACCGGTTTTATGCACCCGGATTCACTTTCTTTTTCCATGGCGGATCGTGAATTAAAAATTATTAGCATCCCCGAAAAGGTGGAAATCTCTACAGCATTAATATCTACATCTGAAAAAGATTCAATTGTTAAAAACGTGCTCGACTGGAACATATCGCATGGCCATGTAAAAACTCAAGGAGAATATTCATCTTCCGGTGAAAACAATAAAACAAAATCCTGGTGGGAACAGGAAATTGTTGAAAATTTTGAAAAAATAGTTAAAAAATATTTTGGTGAGAATAAGACCCATCCTTTTACAGAAGTAAGCGGAAACATAGGGCTCGTATATTTCTGTTTATCCCGGCAACCGGATAGTGGAGAAAAAATTATCATTAATTTTGGTCGCTCTTCCGGTGATAAAAGTATTTCATTATACAATAATCCGGCTGCCGGTTCAAGAATAGTGTTTAATGAATCCAATTGGAACATTCCGGCAAAGGCTATCATAGAGATTGATCCTAAATTACGCACGACATCAGAAGCTTCTTTCATCAGCCACTCAGGTAATATTTCCCTCGCCTGGACGTTTACATTTTTATGCTTGACAATACTTTTTCTACTATTTTTTATTTATCACAAATTTATCCTTCCCTATCCTGACTCCGATCACCCCGCCCTATCTGATAAGTCAAAAAATTATATCAGGGAGTTTATTGATACTTTCATTCTATTTTTTAAGAAAGATAAGATATATGCCGTTCTCGGATTTTTATTGCTCTATAGAATAGCCGAATCCCAGATTGTAAAATTAGCCTCTCCTTTTTTACTGGATGCCCAGGAAGTCGGTGGTCTGGCCCTTACTACCGGAGAGGTGGGAATTGTTTATGGCACCATTGGATTAATTTCATTGACCATTGGCGGTTTATTGGGGGGATTCCTTGCTGCGAGAAACGGTTTGAAATATTGGCTATGGCCAATGGCCATTGCAATAAATTTACCTGATGTGGTATATATCTATTTGTCCTATGTTCTTCCTGATAATTTCATTATTATCAACCTTTGCATTGCGGTTGAACAGTTCGGGTATGGATTTGGTTTTACAGCGTATATGTTATTTATGATCTATGTTTCTGATGGGGAGCATAAAACCGCTTATTTTGCTATTACTACCGGTTTTATGGCCCTGGGAATGATGATCCCGGGTATGGTAAGCGGTTACATTCAGGATTTGATCGGTTATCAACATTTCTTCATCTGGGTCATGGTGGCGACGATTCCGTCATTTCTCATCTTAAAATATATTGATATTGATCCCCAATTTGGCAAGAAGAAAGAATAAAATTTAAAAAGATTACTAGTTATGTTAAATATAAATATCAGGTAAATCCAGAACATAAAACATATCGTAATTTGATCTATTGCTGATTAGAAAAGCGCCAAATCAAATAATCGTATCCTCGTAGAGGATTAATTATTGTAAAGACATGTATGCACCTCTACCGCATCCTTGTAGAGGATGCATTATTGGTGGTATTAGCAGATTTATTGTAAAAAAATGGAGATTGGAGAGAAACCAGACGTCTATACGTAATTATAAATCCTCTACAAGGATTAAATGTTTTTAGATTACAATTTTTTCTTCAAAAATAAAACCTCTACGAGGTTCATAATTTAATACATTCTAATGGTATGAAAAGAAAAAATAATTCAATCCATGATTTAAATTTTAAAAATATATGGGAACTGGGAACTCAGAATTTAATAATCCCCAGTTCCTAATTCCGAGTTAAAAATAAGAGATGAACTCTCAGATATTGAAACTTTTAATCTATAGAACGATGATATTTGAAATTATTCTAATATCTATAGTGTTTGTTTAAATTTATTAAACCGCTCGATAATTGAGTCCGAAATTTTTTCAGGATCGCTCTTTTCATCAATGGATATCCATGATATTCGTTTATCTCTTTGAAACCAGGTCAATTGTCGTTTTGCATAGTGCCTGGAATTTATTTTAATATTAAGTATCATCGATTCATAATTGATTCTGTTATCCAGGTAATCAAATACTTCTTTATATCCGACTGTATTGAGTGCATTAATTTCTCTTGAGAAGCCCTTTGCTTTAAGGGAAGTAACTTCCTCTATCAATCCATTCTTAATCATAAAATCTACACGGAGATTGATCATTGAATACAGGTATTGGCGTTCTGCTGTTAAACCGATCATAAAAGGTTTAAAATCAGCTTTTTCCGCTTTTATGGTTTGTAACTCTGAAAGACGATGGCCTGAGGCATAGTAGACTTCAAGTCCTCTGACGATCCTTTGTTTATCTTTTTTTTGTAGTTTTTTTGCTAAATCCGGGTCTACGCCGAACAGCTCATGATATAGATTATCTATACCTTCCTTCATCACCCGTTCCTTCAATGCGTGCCGAATACTTTCATCCCTGACAGTGATCTCAGATAACCCGTCAATGAGAGCCTGAATATAAAATCCGGATCCGCCAACGACTAAAGGTATAAGATCCCTGTTAAAAATTTGTTTGATAACCTTTCTGGCCGCTCTTCCAAACATACCGGCACTGAAATCGGTTTCTGGCGATAAAAAGTCTATAAAGTGATGTGGTATTTTATTGAGTATCTGCCGATTTGGTTTTGCAGTCCCAATGTCTAGATCGTGGTAAACCTGCCTTGAATCAGCAGAAATGATCTCGACAGGTAATTTTTGAGCAAGGTGAATCGAAAGATTTGTTTTTCCAATGCCTGTTGGTCCAACAAGGAATGGCACGACTTTCATTTTAAGTAATACGTTTAAATTTTCGATCAATATCATCTAAACCCATAGTAACGATGACCGGGCGACCGTGGGGGCAGAAATAAGGGGATTCACAGGCAAATAGTTGATCTAACATTGCATGCATCTGAGCCTTAGAGAGCAGTTCTCCGGATTTTATCGCATTTTTACAGGAAAAAGCAGCCGCTATCTTTTGCAGAGGATCAAATTCACGGTCCGGATTTTGTTTATAATAGTCAATAATATCAAGCAGAACCTGTGCTTCCCTGCCAACTTTTACATCCACAGGAATCGCATCAATAACGATAGTTGTCCCACTGAATATTCGGATGACAAAGCCTATTTTATTGAGCAAATGAACAATATCCTTAAATTTAACAAAATCATCGACCGATAACGTTATTGTTTGAGGAAAAAGAAGCTGTTGACCAACCGATTGTTCAACACCGCGAAGTATACGCAAAATCCGTTCAAATATAATCCTCTCATGGGCTATATGCTGATCAATTATAACGATACCGCTTCTAATCTGAGATAAAATATAACGGTTATGAATTTGCCAGAACTGGACATCGACATTCTCAGTAATAACTGTCCTGTTTTGAATCGGATCATCTTCGATAGCCTCTGACCGATCGTCTGATTCAAAATACACCAGACTGAGTTGTTGCTCATCTCCACGCCCTAAAAACCTGTTTCGATTTTTTAATTCTGAAAGTACGTCCTCACCTTTTTCCTCCCCATTAAATTTTGATAGAAATGCTCCGGATCCACCGGATTCCATACGCGGGATAAATTTTCCATCATATAATACTTTACGCACGCTGGAAAGGAAAAAATGATACAGACTACGTTCATTAGAGAAACGAACTTCCATTTTGCTTGGGTGGACATTTACGTCAACCAATCGGGGGTCGAGTTCAACAAACAGGCAATACAGCGGGTATTCACCTGACTGAATTAAATTACCATAAGCTTGCAGAATCGCGTGGTTCAATGATTTATGAAAAATTGGCCGGCCATTGAGAAATAAGAACTGATTTCCACGCGCCCGTCTTACTTTGTCAGGTTTAGAGACAAATCCGGATAGACCGATTCCACCCAATTGATCATTGACAGGAACGAGGGATTTAAACTGATCTTCGCCGAATACATCCTTTAGTCTATCACCGATCGATCCACTTTTTAAATGAAAGAGTTCTGACTCATCATGGTAAACCTCAAATTCAATGTCTGGATAGGCAAGAAAAAACCGTTTAATGGTAGATATTATCTGATGTAGTTCGGTACTATCGGCGCGTAAAAAATTTCGTCTTGCCGGCGTATTATAAAAAAGCTGTTTTATTTTTATATTTGTCCCGACCGCTGATGATATTTTTTCATTTTTAATCACCCTACCCGCCTCAAGAAGCAAACGATTGGCAGTAGTCTCTGTTGCCTCACGACTGGTTACTTCTATGTGGGATACAGAAGCGATACTGGGAAGTGCTTCGCCACGAAATCCAAGGGTCTCGATGAATTCAAGATCTTCATCTCTTGATATTTTACTGGTTGCGTGCCGCTTAAAAGACAGCAACAGATCATCTGCGGACATTCCACACCCGTTATCGACAATTTGAACAAGCTCCTTCCCGCTTTTTTTTAAAACAAGAGATATTTTCGTCGCTTCGGCATCAATTGAATTTTCTATTAATTCCTTAACAACTGAAGCCGGACGTTCCACCACCTCCCCTGCAGCAATTTTATTCGATAAGCTAACCGGTAATATTTGAATTCTATTTTTTATGATGGCTGTGTTACTCACAGATTCTACCTATATAATGTTGTATTACATTTTTTTATTAGAATTTACTAAAAATAGTACTTAAATAAAATCGAATGTTGCTAAACAAATTTCTTCAGGGCAAAAAAAAACCTCCTGATAAATGTTTTAGGAGGTTTTAAAAATTGAATTATGTGTCAGATTACATAAAAATTAATGCTATGATAAAAAATACAGGGATAAGAATAGGGATGGAATATTTAAACATATAGCCAAAAAAACTCGGCATTTTGACACCAGACTGTTCAGCAATGGATTTAACCATAAAATTCGGTGCATTCCCGATATAAGTATTGGCCCCCATAAAAACAGCACCTAATGAAATTCCAACCAATAGCCGTTCAAATTCCGGAAAAGATGAGCTGATAGTCCCGGCAGCAAAGGCTTCTCTGATCGCTGGTTCAGCCAGCCCGAGTTTACCCAGGGCTGTGTTAAAAAATGTCAGGTATGTCGGCGCATTATCTAAAAAACTGGAAAGCGCCCCGGTCACCCAAAAAAATTGCTGAGGAGTCTCTACAGCTTTTATTAATAGAGCCATCGCCCCCTGCTCGCCCGCTTTCAGGATTGCCAGCGCTGGTATAATAGTCATGAAAATTCCGGCAAAAAGGTAGGCAACTTCCTTAATTGGAAACCATGAAAATTCATTCTCCTCCCTAATGTATTGTGATGTAAATTTAAGTGAAAGCAGGCCCATAAAAATTATCCAGACATCACGAATAATACCCTGGATATGCATGTGAATGCCCAGAACCGTTACTTCTCCCAAATGTACAATACCACTGAACAATACCCCGGAAACGACGCCTAGAAGAAAGATAAAGTTAAATGCTCCCTCGATTTTCAGTGGTACTTTATCTTTTGGCTTAAGCTCTATCGGTCCTTCTTTTCTGTATAAAATAGAATCCCAGATAAAAAATATAGCCAAAAGTATCACAGCGGTAGTAAATAACTCCGGGAAAAGACTGATTGTCCAAAAGAAGCTAACGCCATGCAAAAATCCAAGAAATAATGGCGGATCTCCAAGAGGTGTCAGAGTACCTCCAATATTAGCTACCAGAAAAATAAAAAATACAATCAAATGAACTTTATGTTTTCTCTCTGCATTTGCTCTGATAAGAGGCCGTATCATGATCATAGCAGCACCGGTTGTTCCTACCCATGACGCTAAAGCGGTACCAATAAGAATTAGAAAAGTATTAAGAATAGGTGTCCCTTTGAGAGAGCCTTTAACATAAATACCTCCGGAAATTGTAAATAAGCCCCACAATAGAATAATAAAGGGAATATAGTCGAGTAGATAGATATGCAATATCTCATGGATTGCCTGGCCGGTATAGACAAACAAAAATGGAATAGCAAAAATAAGCGCCCAGGCTGCTGATACTTTTGGGAAGTGATGATGCCAAAAATGGGGCGCAATTAGTGGAAAAACCGCTATCGACAGTAAGATCCCCACAAATGGAATGGCACTCCACAATGGCAATTCGCTGCCTAAATGTATCGAGGCGTTTTGATCTCCAGCCAGGACAATATCATCCAGTCCTGTTAATGGTAAAAAGAATGTAAAAATAAAAAACACTAAAAGAATCATACGATACCGCTGGTTCATGCCAATTCTCCTGAAGAGTATTCACTGAATAAGAAGATAAATGTTATTTACCAACCATTAACAGTCATGTGTATACAACACTGCATCGTTTAATACTGCAAATTTTTAAAAAAAATTTGGGGTACAGATAAGTTAGACGGGCTTAATTACGAAAGCTGATATCGCTCAGCAAAATCCGTTAACCATTCCTTTATCTGATCTCTCGCAGTCCGGAAAGCATCTAATTTCTCAGATTCACTTCCTTTAACATCTGCAGGATCTTCCAGACTTTTGTGTATCTTCGTGTGACTACCTTGAAAGGTGGGACTTTTTTTTCTTGCTTCATCATGGATAGTAATCACATAGTCAAAGCGGTCATGATAGAACTCGTTAACCGACTTCGATCGATTTTTTGTCATATCAATTCCCAGTTCCTTCATCACACGAACAGTCAAGGGGTGCATGTGTGCAGGTTTTACACCGGCACTGAAAACCTCTACCCGGTTAAATGTTATTCGTTTAAGAAATACTTCCGCCATCTGAC
Organism: uncultured Calditrichota bacterium; assembly: GCA_964489835.1. Taxonomy (GTDB): domain Bacteria; phylum Calditrichota; class Calditrichia; order JAJRVZ01; family JAJRVZ01; genus CAZBBC01. The sequence continues at coordinate 16,367 of CAZBBC010000060.1, read as the reverse complement.
TCAATGTCGAATTCCCTATACAGAGGAATAAGATTCGTTTCATATGCAGTTAAACTCCTGAATACTTAATCAAGCCAAAAAGAATCATTAAAAATCTCTGATGCCGCTAATGATACAATCCAATCAGAGGAAAAGACTTTATTATCTTTGCCTGTCAATCCAACCGCTTGATTATTCCCAAATTACCCATGTGTACCAGAATCACCGAATAATCATTCTTTGGGATTTGCACAAGAAAATATTATATAAATTAAACTGAAATTTACGGTTATTTTTATTTTTTATCAACGTTCCAGACGGAATTTTTCTCCCAGATAGAGCTGTTTTGCTTCCGGATCATTTGCAAGAAAAGTGGATGTACCCTCCTTAAGTATCCGGCCCTCAAAAAGCAGATATGAACGGTCGGTAATCGACAGGGTTTCATGAACATTATGATCCGTAATCAAAACACCTATTCCTCTTTCTTTCAATCCATGAACAATGTTTTGAATGTCTTCCACGGCAATGGGGTCTACCCCGGCAAATGGTTCATCAAGCAATATAAATCTTGGATTAGCAACAAGTGTACGTGCAATTTCTGTTCGTCTTCTTTCCCCTCCGGAGAGATTGTATCCTTTGCTTTTTGCGATTTGAGAAATATTAAGTTCTTCCAGTAATTGTTCACACTTCTCTTTCCGTTCCTTGCGCGGAATCCCGATAACCTGCATAATTGCAAGCAAATTATCTTCAACGGTTAGTTTTCTGAAAATCGATGCTTCCTGCGGCAGGTAAGAAACACCTAATCGTGCCCGGCGGTACATCGCCACTTTTGTAATTTCTTTATCATCTATAAATATTTTGCCTGCGTTAGGTTTAATCATACCGGTGATTATATAAAACGTGGTAGTTTTTCCGGCACCATTAGGGCCGAGGAGACCAACAATTTCACCCTGAGTAACAAACACTGAGACATTTTTTACAACGGTACGTTTTCCATAAATTTTTTTCAAATTCTCTGATCGGAGCACGGGAGTATTTTTATTTTCTTTAGTATTCACTCTTTATTTCTCCTTTCCAATCAGCTGGATAGAAAATACCCTCTGCACCTCCAATGATCGATATGCTGTCGGCCTCCCCTTCTTTAAAATAAACAATGATACTATCCGAACTGGCAGAATTTGTACCCTGTTTAATTTTATCCTCCTCGATCTGATAGACACTTATTGCATTTCTACGGGCAATAACACGATCAGGGCGACCATTTGCCATTGTGATCTGAATTGACTTCCCTTTAAGGATATTATATTTTTTCTCAATAGAATCCGCCAGTGTGACAATCTTTGCTTTTTCGTATAAAAATATTTCCTTTATTTTTAGGCTATCTAATGTAAAATCAATCATTTTTCCGTTCATTTCACTCTCCGCCTGCCAGGCAAGAGGATTTATTCTTAAAGACACCAATTGATTATTGACAAAATAGGTTGCAGAATCGCAGGCGGCACGAACATCACCCTTAAATATCCGGACACTATCCAGAGCGATCGCTTTTTTTGGGTCAATCCCATAATAGGATAACAGTCTGGAAGTGATCACCAGAGTATCGGTCAGATTTGATTCTATTTGTTGAAAGTACGCATTTCCGACGACATGTGATTCTCTGGATTTGGAAATATATTGACCACCGTTCCCCCAGATACGGACATTGTTTTCTTTATCCCAGAGGAATAAGTTTTTTTCAGCAGCAGCATTACCACCACGAAACTGATAAATGAACTTTTCCGCATAGAGTGAATCCTTAACGCCGCTTATTTTTACATGTCCCATACAATCGGCAATTCTGGTTTCAGAATGATAAATAATTTTATCCGCCCATAGTTTATGATGGCTGTCATCAATCAATACATTTCCGATAAAATCAGCAATATTTTTATCTTCATAAAATATCAATTCATCACAAAATATCATCAATGTATCCTGATAGGCCTCCACATGACCAATCAGATGCTGTATTTTTTCCCCAGTAATTATTTTTCTGTTCCACTTGTCGGCATGCACTAAATGGAGGAGATTATCTGCGGCAAAAATAGCCGAGGCAATAAAGACAGCCAGAATTATTCGGATGATATTTCTACTCTTCATCGATTGAAATAGTTTTTTCTGATGTTCCACGTGCATTGGTAATCTCATAATCAATAAGATCGGGATCTGATTTAAAAGTATCACCAAATAATGTATCAGTCTCAGTCGTGATTTTTACCGGCACATTCGATATGATCTTTCCTTCTTTATTTTCCCAGTAGAGTTCATCGGAATATAAAATTGTTCCATTTTTTGATTTGACAATCACATTTCCGGTTGCTGTCATATCCTGTCTATCATCGTAAACCTTGCCTTCTTCAGAGGTCAGGACCGAGTTCGGTGTGCCGTCATCCCCAAAGAAATGGACCGTCACGCCTTCCTTCAAAATGGTATACTTCTTATTGTTATATTTGGCGATATAGCCGGCGTTTACAACCGCCCGGCGTTCTCCCTCTCTGGAAAAATATATATTATTATCCCAACTTTCCTGATCAGGATATTCCTCAATCGGTGTCGCTTCTTCTTCTTTTTCAAAATCCGTACAATAAAAGCTGAAAAGAGCTATAAGCAAAAAAACAAATATATTTCTTATGGTTTTCAATTGATAATTCCCGCATTTAATAAGTGCTGTCAATGGAGAACATCCATTAATTTTTCCCATTGTCTTTCATTCAAACCTTTGATTCAACAGGAACCTTAGCGCTTCCCCGGAATCACGCCTTCAATATTGACAATAATACTATCTGCATTGGTGGTAGAAGCTGGAGATTTTGTCGTTGCAGATACTTTTATTTCTGTTACTCCTACATTATTCTTTATAATCCAATCCATGGAATAAATATTCGATTCTTTTCCATTGAGAATTTCTATCAATGAATCGTTTATAAAAAACTTCACATATAGAATTTCATTCTCATGAAATGCTTCAGCCTCTATTTTAGTCGTTTCATACTGAACAAGATATTGGTGATCGAGCGGCGATAATATTTTGACCACCGGATTATCCAAAGAAACTACACGAACGGTTTTTTTCTTTGTGATACTCTTATTTTTATTTGCCACATTTACTTGTACGGTATAATCACCCCCCTGGACCGGCGCCCGCCACCATACGCTGTCTTCCTCGAATGAGGTAATGAACTCTCCCCCGTTTGAATTCCAGATATAATTCAGAGTGCCGCCATCAGGATCCGAGGCTATCACCCAAAATTTTACTATATCTCCCACAAAAATAGCAGAAAGATTTGATTGTATTTCACCAACTTCCGGTTCCGGTGATTCATCCTTTGGTTTAAAGAGATCTGGATCGCAGGCAATGAAAAGAATAATCAACAGGTATAAAGTGACCGATAGTTGTATTTTCAAGGCACAGATACCTCAACGCTTTGATGAATGATCAGATCCTGATTGGTGCTGACAGAAAATATTACTTTCAGCTCCTTCTCTGAATCATAGTTGAATTCTGTTAGTGTAATCTCTTTCTGTTCGCCGGGTTCCAAGCTTGGAATCAGGTTTGATTTTTCCATATCGTGTACCACTTGGGTTAGTATACCATGATCGATTTGTTCAACCAGGGTAGCTCTTAAAATTAAATCTTCTGCGGATTCCGATCCAAGTTTTGCTATTTTTGCCGATAAGGATATGATGGAACCCTGTCGTGACACCGTGGGCTCTATCGTAATAAAACTGTTCTGTATCAGCAACGGTTGAATCGCATCCTCCACCCGCTCTACCGCCGATTCAAGACTGGATGCTCCTTTGATTCTATCGATCGTCCCGTTAATAAAAACATCCGGTACACCTTTTTTAGAATCAAATTTAGCGATGTATTGTCCGTATAAATTTTCATTTTTCTGATTGGCCAGAGTATCTTCTAATCCCGGTGGATTTCTGTGATAATTGGCCAAGTGGATTTTCCCGGGATAGCGCTCTTTAATTATTTTCAAAGCAGAAATCATATATTGATTATACATTTCATCGTTTTCAGTATTGACAAATGCTTCGATGAAAATCATCTGATCCCGGTAGCTATCTGGATTTTTAGGATCAAGCAGATTATCTCTGGGAATATCAGTACAGAATGACGGGATTAGACTGATAAGCAGACCGATCGCTAAATTCTTAAAACCGGATATTAATGGTCGCATAAACACCACCCTCTCCATCAATAGCCAGGAATGGAATGACTCCCGGTCCTTTCAGTGGATGATAGGCTGTAATTTCATCCGGAGACATATTATTGATCCAGCAATATACGGTTCCGATCAAGGCAACACCTGTCAGGGTTGCCATCGTAATACGAAATTTATTCAGATTGTTTGCTGTATCATAGCTGTCATCAAACTCGGATAACCGTGTGGCTTGATGATATTCATCCAGTTTATTATTATACGAATTATTAACGAGCAAAGTGCCGATCGCCAAACCGGCTGAGGCAGCCAGGAAATATCCGGTGGGGTACTTTTTAAGGGTTAATTTATCCTGGTGGACTCCTTTACCAGAGAGCAGAAAAATAATATTATTTCCAAGAAGTGCTATCATTTCACCCAGATATTTATTATCAGGAGCCTGTACTTTTTCACTTTTAACCTGTCCGGTCGATATATGAATAATTTTTGCATCTATTCTTACGCCATCTTCCAGCTGATTGATCGTTCCATTGATCACATACTCTGCACCCAGCAGATTCCCCACCTTCTGGGCTGTGCTGGTATCCACCAGTCCTGTCATGTTCAAGGCTTGTTCTTTTAATACAGCCTCTAATTGCCTTCGCTCCACAACAAGAATCTCATCTGTACGACTTAATTCACTTTTCAGGAATTCTGGTACGGATTGTTCCCAGGAATTTAGGTAAAAGATATCGGAGCTATTTTTAAAATCGGCAATCACTACCGTAATTTGCGCCTTGAGCGGAAAAAAGGCGGTAATGATGAATATACATATAATGTAATAAATTGGTTTCATATATTTTTAATGTACAAAACAACGTTATATGATTATCTAACCTGGATTATTAAACACGAAGATCACGAAGAGCACAAAATCTAATAATAACAATAAGTTAAAGTGTTTAAATAAAGAAATTCCTGCTCTTTATTTAATAATATATTTTTTTATTTAAATTCAATATAAATATCTTCGTGTCCTTTGTGTGCTTCGTGGTTAATGAATAGATCAGGCTAAACACTATCTACGTCAAACAGAATCCTATTGTTCTGTTTAAATTTTTACTTAAATAATACTCCCTTATCTTTTGATAATATTAAATTTATAAAATATTGCCCAACAAACAAAATGATTTTGGAAACAGTAGATATCACTATTGATCAATTTCTGGATATGGATTTCGATTGAATTGAAAATAGGATTAATTTTAATTACCATACCGGCAGGCGCCGAAATACCTTTTTCTGTAATAATCCTCGTTCAGATCAGAAATAACGACTCCCTCACTTTCTATAGCATGGGCAAATTTGCCTTCGCCCAGGAAGACACCGACATGATCAACACCTCTTCCCCGCACATTCCGGAAAAAGACCAAATCACCCCGCACTCTCCGGGAATCACTGAGTTTGTGTCCATCATTATATTGTTCTTGTGCTGTCCTTGGTACCGGAATATTATAAATATGCGACATGACAAGTTTTGTAAAACCCGAGCAATCTACTCCTTGCCTGCTCATTCCACCATATTTGTAGGGAGTATACAGCCAATCGTTGATAAATTCACTCAGATCATCGGTTTTGGATAGATTATTTCTGTCAACTGTAGGATTACTATTCGGATCCTTTTTTACAGACCGAAATCTAACCGATGGTTGACAGGCCGATCCGAGCAAGCCGGCCACTAAAACGAGTAGTACTACCCGGATCATTTTTCTCTGGTCTGAATAAAATCTGTAAGATCAAAAAGGAGAGAAGTATATTCATTTTGAGGCATAGAGAGAAGTAATTTTTTTGCCTTCGAAAAGTAGATTTCTGTCATTTGCTGTATCTCTTCGATTATCCCGTGAGATTTAAGTAATGTTTTAACTTTTTCCAATGATTTTATATCAATTGGTTTTTTCCCGACTTTTTCAGATAAGAAAGTGGTAACAATCGTTTTTTTATTCATGGCCAGATCGCTACCAACCCTTTTACCCAAGTCTTTTTCATCAGCAAAAATATCTAATAGATCATCCTGAATTTGAAAGGCCATTCCCAGCTGGAACCCATAATCCGCAAGCATACTTATTTGTTCTTTTGTCCCCTGACCGACAATTGCTCCCAATTGGCAGGTCAGCTGTATAAGTGTCGCAGTTTTTTTTCCAATCATTTTTAAATATTCATCCCTGGACACGGTTGGGATTTTTTCAAATGTTTTATCCAGAGCCTGTCCTTCACAGATGTTCAGCATTGCATCGGTAAATAGACGGGCTATTCGCAAGTCAGTAATATTCGGGGTCATTAAAAGTTTGCGATACGCCAGACCGATTAAACCATCACCGGTAAGAATAGCAGTCCCAACATCCCACTTGACATGCACCGTTTCTTTCCCCCTTCGAATGTCATCGTTATCCATGATGTCATCATGTACAAGAGAAAAATTGTGCAGGAGTTCCACCGCAGCCGCTGGATACAGAAGGTTTTCTAATTGGCCTCCAATAGAAAGACCGGAAAGAATTGTTAAAATCGGACGTATTTTTTTACCGGATAATTGATTGACATAATGAATCGGTTCATAAAACAGAGGAATTTCTTTTGCTGATGGGATATCCCGAATTTCCTCGTCGATCTTTTTGCGGAATTTCTCTAGCCGGGCATAGATATCCATGAATTTAATCAAACTCCTGTATAATGCTGGCAATTTCCTGTGCGGATTTGCAGGAAATCAATAGATCTCTCACACGGGCAGTTTTAAGATTTCGTGTAATTAATGCAAGAGCCTGAATATGGGGCCCGGAAGTATCTTTGGGAGATAAGACGAGGAAGATCAATTCGGTAGGTTTACCGTCAAGACTCTCAAAATGTACACCGCCTTTTTTTACACCAAAAACAATCGCTAATTTTTCAATGCAATCTGTCTTCGCATGTGGGATGGCAAGGCCATTCTCCAAACCGGTGCTTAAATAACCCTCCCTGTCCAGAATATCATTTAAAGCAATTTCATACTGCAGGACCAGTTTTAGTTCACTCATTAGTGAAAGTAATTCTTCAATAATTGCAACTTTTGTCCCGCCCTTTAAATCAGGGAGGATATGCTCCACTGGTAAGTAGTCACTAAGTTTCATTTAAATCTCCACTATTTGATCGCACGAATATAAGCAGCTTGCTTTTTTATGTCAATCTATTTGTCGAATACTCCCTATTGAAAACAAAAAAAACTTTCCATTTTTTTAATTTATACATAAATTTAAGACAAATATCCAGGGAGATTGCAATGCGATTAACCGATGTACTAAAAGTAGATTTGATCAATGTCTCACTTTCAGAAAAAACCCGTGATAATTGTATCAAGGAATTAATAGAAAAACTGAAAGAAACTGGTATGATTACAAACGTGAACGGTGTTTTTGATGCTGTCATAGAAAGAGAAAAGATTATGACTACCGGCGTTGGTAATGGTATCGCTATTCCTCATTGCAAACATGTAGATAGCCCTGAATTTGCCGTATGCCTGGGAATTCAATCCAAAGGTGTAGATTTTCAATCAATAGATAAAAAAGCTGTTAAAATCATTTTTTTACTGGTCGGGCCTGAAAATAATCCCGGACTCCATATTAAACTCCTCAGTAGAATTTCTCGCCTTATGAGCAATGAAGAACTTCGCCAGCAAATACTTTCCTGTAAGAACAATGCCGAAGCTTTTAAACTCATACATAATGAAGAAAATTATTTTTTTGAAATCGATTAGTCTTATCTATTCATAAAAATCAATGTTTAAAGTATAAGTAGCCTATAATCAACGAATTAATTCCCCCTTAGCAGGGGCTGTTACAAAACTAGCGAAAAAAACCAAAACTGTCATGCCTGTCCCTTCCTGTCATTCCTGCGAAGGCAGGAATCCAGAAGGGATAAACTCCAGCAGGGATCCATGTTGACAAATTACCTAAGTGTCTGTTTTTTATGGCCTAAACTGCAACAGCCCCAGCAAAGGGGGTTAGGGGATTTTTTTAAATGAATATGGGATTGGAAAGCGATCAGGTTGGTAGTTTCAGAATTATTGAAAAAATTGGGGAAGGAGGAATGGCCATTATTTATAGAGCCACTCAACCCTCCCTTAAGCGTACAGTAGTTATTAAAAAGCTAAAAGATCCGAATCGTGAAATCATTGAGCGCTTTAAAAAAGAAGCATTTGTATCTGCCTCCTTCTCGCAGGAAAATGTTCTTGCGATTTATGATTTTATTTACTCTGGCCGCTCGTATTATCTTGTTATGGAATATGTCGATGGTCATGATCTGCGAGATATTATCGATTTTTCCTCGCCATTACCCCCCTACGTCGCCGCTTTGATCATTCGCGAAGTGGCCAGGGGATTAGAATATACGCATAATAAAAGTGTCATTCATCGCGATATAAAGCCGAGTAATATTTTAATTTCTCACCTTGGTGAAGTAAAACTTATCGATTTCGGCGTTGCCAAAGATGAAACACCCAGCAAACTAACCATGACTGGTATGATCGTTGGTACACCATCCTATATGTCACCCGAACAGGCAAACGGTGATCCAATAAGCCAGCAAAGTGATGTCTATTCACTTGGCGTACTTTTATATGAAATGGTAACCGGTGTAAAACCTTTTTTAGGTGATACAAATACTGAAGTATTAATGAAAATTGTAAAAGGCAAATTCCCATCACCAAAAAAATATAATCGTGAAATTCCTTGGCGGTTGGTCCAGATAGTAAAAAAGGCAATGCGCAGAGATACTGAAAAGCGTTATCTGAATGCCTCTGAATTTATCCGTGATCTGGATATATTCATTCCATGGAAAGAACAAACGAATAAAAAGGCAATTATCACTCATTTTTTAAAAAAGTATGAGACTGATACACTCAAATCGTCTGAAGATGCCTTTAATCCTCCCAGAATGTACATTTCAAGCACCAAGAGTTTCTGGTATATGACCATATTTGTTATTCTTTTATTTCTGTTTGCCAGTTTCCAAATACACCGTTTTCTGAAAAATGAACGTTTTGTACAAATGGAAATTAATACAAATGTAGCAAACGCCTCTGTCTATTTGGATGGGAGTTTTTTAGATAATATGGTGACAAAGGAACAGACATTTTCAAATATACTTGCCGGAGAACACCGGCTGGAGATACGTGGTAATGAAGGTTTGGGAATTTATCATTCAAATCTCCACCTGAAATCCGGAGAAAATGTATCCATCACAGCCAATATCCCACAAAGAAATACTATTGTCTCTGTAAAAGCCTCTTCTAATCCACCGGGAGCCGCATTCTATCTTGATAATCAATTATTGGGTGAAACACCCTTGCATCGTTTAAGACTTCATAGCGGTAATCATACGATAAAACTCTTGAAAAAAGGCTATCAACCTTTTAATGATAAAATTAGTTTTGATAAAAATCAGAGTTACCATCTTAACTACCAACTAACCCCAAAACAATCTCGCTAATTTTTTTTTTTAGAAATTAAAATTAAGTAAATTGTGGGTTATTATTTGCCGTACGAATACCCGGTATTATAGTAATTATGCTTGAGCCAAGACACTACTATCTATTTCCTGGTTTTAGCACTGATTGGATAGAGATTAGTTCAAAATAATAAAAAAGTGTCTGCATAAATTATTGATCAACGATAAACTATAAAGACTGCAGATGGTTCTATGAAATACAGTCGTATTAAAGGGACGCAAGACATTTTGCCTGATTCAACCCCCTATTGGCAATATGTTGAAAATGTCATCCACCGATGCATGGGGATATTTAACTACAAGGAAATCCGCACGCCTGTCTTTGAGCAGACAGAAGTTTTTGCACGTGGAATTGGACAGTTAACGGATATTGTATCCAAAGAAATGTACACTTTTCAGGATAAAGGTAAAAAAAGCCTCACCCTTAAACCAGAAATGACTGCCGCAGTCATGCGCGCGTACCTGGAAAATAATATGGCCAATCAGGCCCCTTTAAGTAAAATATACTACATATCCTCCCTGTTTCGTCAGGAGAATCCACAGGCGGGTCGTTTGCGCCAGTTTCATCAATTCGGAGCGGAAGCGATTGGTATGAATTCACCGGAATTGGACGCGGAATTGATCATGCTGGCGATGTATATTTATGAAGAACTGGGCGTAACCAATTTAAAACTCAAAATCAACAGCGTCGGTGATCCAGCAAGCCGGGAAGTTTATAGAAAGGAACTAAAAAAGTACTTCCGGCCACTCTTACGTCAATATTGTGATGATTGTAATAAAAGATTTCAGCAGAATCCTCTTAGGATTCTGGATTGCAAAAATAGAAACTGCCGGTATTTAAATAGAAACGCTCCAATGCTTATCGATTACCTCAGCCAAGAGAGCAAGCAACATTTCGAGAAAGTCAGGCAATTATTAAAAGATAATCTCATCGACTTTGAAATCGAGCCATATCTTGTCCGTGGCCTGGATTACTATACAGATACAGTTTTTGAGATCACCAGCCAAAATCTTGGATCGCAGGATGCGATATGTGGCGGTGGTCGATATGACCTTCTGGCGGAACAATTTGGCGGTTCAAACACACCAGCGGTAGGTTTTGCATCCGGAATCGAACGGTTGTTGATGGTGATACATGCCCAGAAAAGTATGGAATTAGAAGAAAATGCACTGGACATCTATGTTTGTGTTCTCGGCGAGAAATCATCAGAAATGGCAGTCAAATGGTTGCAAAAACTTCGAAAAATGGGACTAAAAACAGATCGGGATTTTTTGAATCGAAGTGTTAAAGCACAGATGAGAGATGCTAATCGTCAACAGGCTAAAATGGTATTTTTTCTCGGTGATAATGAACTCCAAAATCAAATGTTTAGTATTAAAGATATGAAAAGTGGGGATCAAACGGATATTCGCTTTGATGATATTCCCGCGTTCTTAAAAGATCACTTCACCATAAAAATTTAAATGCTTACCCTTCCAAATTTATCACTCAACAAGCAGAAGCAAATTCGCAAATTAAAACAGAAAAAATTTCGAAGAATTACACAATCCTTTATCTGTGAAGGATTTCGGTTATTTGAGGCAGCAATCAATACACCAGGATTACAAATTAACGAACTTTTGTTAGGACAAAATATTCAGGATACACGGCAAGGAAAATTATCAATAACGCAGGCACAGGAAAGAAAAATTCCTATTTACTCAGTTGAAGAAAATACAATGCAGAAAATTTCAGAGGATATATCGTCTCCGGGAATACTGTTTACCGTTGGGAAACAAACAAAAGATAAGAATTTTTTGAAAGACGTGGATGACAGACTGCTTCTTTATCTGGATAGAGTGTCAGAACCCGGAAATTTGGGTACAATTATGCGCACTGCTGTCTGGTTTGGCCTTGATAAAATATTACTTAGTCCGGGATGCGTCGATCCCTTTAACTCAAAATCAATACGTGCAAGTGCCGGCGCTATATTTGGAATAGATATAATATTAGACATAGATTTTGAATGGATTAAACATCATTTGAGAAAAAAGAAGTATCATTTTACAGCTACGGTCATTTCCAATGGTATCCCGTTGGATCGGTGGAAAATGGAATCCAAAAACATTATATTCTTCGGCCAGGAAGCTGATGGATTATCAAAAGAAATTCTGGACAATGCAGATACTCACCTGCAGATACCTCTATTAGGGAACATCGATTCCTTAAATTTATCAGTGGCAACAGGAATCGTTTTATACGAATTATCAAAATCGAATCAAAGCAGAATTAACTTACAAAAATAAAATTTAGCTTGAGCTATTCATATCGCAGCGATGCTGCAAACAAAAAAAAGAAGTCCACAGATTTTCCGTCGAAGCCGGATAATCCGTGGATAAAAGTTTTTAAAATTTTGAAAAACTACTATGAATAAGAAAGAATATCCTGATCCGATTGAAGCACTCGTCCTGATTCTGATCACATTCGGATTTATATTTGTTATAACGGTCATTATCGCGGCTGTGGCCTTATTTTTTAATACAAATTCTATTTTAGAAGGTAATGCACCCTCTACGTTTATTATCGGAGGACTCATATTTATCCTGGTACCCATCTCCTATGTAAAGATCCGGAATTATAATAGCCAGGTGTTGTTCCGTCTGATTATTCCGCCACGTGAAGTGCTTTATCT
>CAZBBC010000060.1:0-3984 GCA_964489835.1 uncultured Calditrichota bacterium | reverse complement strand
GCGCATGTTTATAAAAAATGCGGTGCGAACGCAATCAGTGTTTTAACTGATGAATTAAACCGGATTGTTGAAATTTTCCTGCCTACCCCGGACATTTTTCTAAAATATATCGAATCTCTTAAAGCGGAAACAACGGTTGATTGGATGCTACTTATTTTAGGTGTAGTAATTATTGCATCAATTTCCGAAGAAATCTTGTTTCGTGGATTTCTTCAAGTATCTCTGGAACGCCGAGGTGATATTACACGGGCAGTGATTCTGAGTAGTATCTCCTGGACAATCATACATATTAATCCTTACTGGGCGATTCAAATATTTATTACCGGTATCATCCTTGGTTTCCTGGCCTGGAGAACTGATTCCGTGTTTCCTTCGATCATTGTTCATGCCACTAATAATTTTATTTCTCTGGTAGCAATAAATATTGATCTTGAAGGATCTCTGGATTGGTATCAACTGGGAGAACATGTTTCACCGATCATCATTATAATCGCAGCCGCGGTATTAATAATCGCCATTCGCCACATTTCTAATTTATATCAGAGTAATTTAGGATAGCCCTTGATACGTCTATTCTCTAACTTTCTCGCAAAATTATTTATAAAAGATTACCAGGCAATCAATAAGTCTGCGGTTCGTTCGCAGTATGGCATTTTACAGGGCTGGCTGAGCATTATTATCAACCTTATTCTAGGCATTGTAAAATTAATAATAGCACTTTTGATTGGAAGCCTATCACTTCTTGCAGATGCCATACACTCGCTTTCCGATATGGTCACCTCTTTTATCCTTATCATCAGCTTCTACTGGGGTCAGAAACCTTCTGATCATGAACATCCTTTCGGCCATGGGCGAATTGAGCAGATTGGCGCCCTGATAATGGCTGTACTGATCGGTGTCACTGGAATCGAGCTGGTAAAGGCGGGTGTAGAAAGAGTCATTAATCCTATGACTGTTGAGCCAAGTATTGCCGCTTTCATCATCCTTCTATTGACAGTCATTTTTAAAGAGATTCTGAGCAAAATTTCTAAGTACTATGGACATATGATCCAATCGATCGCATTAGAAGCAGATTCCTGGCACCACCGGACGGACTCCATCTCCTCAGTCCTGGTCATTATCGCTATGATTGCCACGCAATACGGTTTTCTAAGTGCTGATGGTATTGGTGGGATCGTTATTGGCGTATTTATTATATATATCGGTGTAGACATTTCACGAAGGACGGGTCTGCAACTGCTTGGAACGAGACCGTCTCCTGAATTATTTACAAATGTTGAATCGTTAGTAAAAGAATTCAAATCTGTACGCGCCATCCATGATATGGTTTGCCACGAATATGGTCCTCAAAAAGTTATAACATTTCATCTTGAGATACCTGATTATTTCAAACTGTCAGAAGCTCATACAATTGTTGAGAAAATAGAAAAAAAAATATTTGAACAGATGCAAATTCAGGCTACCGTGCATCTGGATCCGGTTTTACCGGTTATCAAGAATCGGAATAAGATTGAAAAGGTCCTGAGAAGTTTAATATCGGCAAATGATGATTTATTAAAATTCCAAGAGTTACGTCTGATCGGTGAGGAGGATTTTGCAACCCTTGTTCTGAATATTGAAACAAAAATGATCATTCCGGACGATAAAATCGATGAAATAAATGAAAATTTAAAACGCCAAATCCGGAAAGAGGTAAATGAAATTCGTGACGTTCGGGCAATTTTCATTTTAAAATCAACCGGGGATTCGGACGAACATCTTGCCTGAAAGTTGCTTGACGACACCCATTAATTCCAGGGTTAATAAGGCCGAAAGTACCTGCGGTATTGTTCGCTGACTGTGCTGAGCCAGATAGTCAATATGCAGGGGTTCTTCCGATAACATATGATAAACTTTATTCTCAAATCCTTTGAGTTCAGGCATTGGAGAATCACCCATGGATTCATCAACGTCTCCCAGTTGGCTTTCAAGTTCCTGTAATATCTCTGTCGTATTTTGAACCAGCATAGCCCCCTGTTTGATCAATAGGTTTGCCCCTGCACTTTTTCTTGAATTTATTGGTCCGGGTACAGCAAATACTTCCCGGTTTTGATCCAGGGCCTGGTAAGCAGTGATCAGAGCTCCACTTTTAACACCGGCTTCGCATACCAGTACTCCTAAACTTAGACCGCTTATTATACGGTTACGTCTCGGAAAATTCCCCGGATCCGGTATAGTGCCGAATAAGAATTCACTGATGACGGCACCGTTTTCTGTAATTTGATGGGCAATATTTTTGTTTTCCGGTGGATAAATCTGATCTAAACCGCTGCCCAATACAGCAATAGTTTTTCCCTCATTCTTTAAAACCGTCCGATGGGCGATTGTGTCTACTCCCCGGGCAAGACCACTAACAATCGTAAGATTAAATGCTGTTAATTCCCGGCAAAATTTATCTGTGATCATCATCCCGTATGAAGAAGGGTGTCTGGTTCCTACAACACCAATTGCATTGGTTTTGAGAACAGAAATATCCCCTTTGTAAAATAATAAAACCGGTGCATCATAAATTTTTTTAAGCCGGGCCGGATAATCATGATCCCAATAGGTTAATACGTTTATATCGTTTTTCTCAAGATATTTTAACTGGTTGTAAACAAATTTTTCGTCCGTTTTTTCTTTAATTCTTAGGGCTGTTTGTCTCTCAATTCCCTGCACGCGTATTAATTTTTGTAAAGGAGCATTTAATACGGCTTGCGAATTACCAAAGGCAGCGATAAGATTTCTTACCCTTGTAGGTCCAATTCCCTGTATTGCATATAACTTTATGAGAGATTCTAAATCATGGGTATTCACACAGTCATCCTTCTTTACCCACTCTGGAGAGCCGGTAAAACGCATCTTTCAACTGTTCAATATTTTCACCGGTTACAGCAGAAATTTCTACTACCTGAAGAGCCCTTTGAAATTGATGATTTTTCCGTTTTCTTTTTCCAATATCAGATTTTGTAAATATGATGATATAAGGTTTCTGAATGATTATTTTACTAAAAGAGGATAATTCATTTAGTAAAACATTAAATGTTTTCTGAGGATTTTTATCCGTTACTTCAATTAAAAATGCGAGTGCATGGGTCCGTTCGATATGTTTAAGGAACCGGTAACCAAGGCCTTTCCCTTCGTGGGCTCCTTCGATAAGCCCCGGTATATCCGCAACCACAAAACTATGAAACTCTTTATAGCGGACAATACCCAGATTCGGTTTCAACGTGGTAAACGGATAATCGGCAATTTTTGGCCTCGCTGCGGAAATTACCGAGAGCAGGGTAGATTTACCGGCATTTGGCAATCCTACCAACCCAATATCAGCTAACAATTTTAGTTCCAGTTCTATCGACTTCTCTTCACCTGCGCCTCCAACCTTCCAGTCCCGGGGAGACTGATTGGTTGAAGTGGCAAAACGGGCATTTCCTCTTCCACCCCTGCCTCCTTTGGCAATGACGAATTCCTGTTGAGGTTCCACCAGATCACAGATGACTTTTCCGGTATCCGCCTCTTTTACCAGCGTTCCCAGGGGAAGACTAATAATTAAATCCGGAGCACCCTTCCCATGTTTACCATCTCCCATACCATGCATGCCCCGACTGGCCTTGTAGTTTTTTTTATAACGAAAATCCAGTAGTGTATGCATGTTTCGATCAGCTTTAACAAGAATATCACCGCCTTTACCGCCATCCCCACCGTCAGGTCCACCGTGGGGTACATGTTTCTCACGTCGGAAACTTACGCACCCACTACCACCCTGGCCTGCTTTAACATCTATTTTAGCATAATCAATGAACATAATATTTACATTTAAAAATCTAAACAAAAATATTTGAAATTTACTTTTTTTGAATATTTAACAAGGATTAACGATTAACGATTTTTGAAGTAATGTTAATTTAAAAATCCTGATTTATTAACCACAGAGGACCTAGTGCTCACCCTTGGGTGAGCGACGGC
>CAZBBC010000059.1:0-24302 GCA_964489835.1 uncultured Calditrichota bacterium | reverse complement strand
CCTGATCTATTCATGAATTTTAGATTTATCAAATAGCGACAATAAAGTTTCCCCTTAATAAAGGGGACTAAGGGGATGTAAATCATTGACATATTTCAAAAGATTACGTTTAAAACAACCCCCTAACCCCCTTTAATAAGGGGGAATTAAATTATTGATTATATGTTACTTATACGCTTAAACATAAATTTTTATGAATTATTCGGGTTAATTAAAAATCATTTACATATAAGGTTATCATTTTATAACCAGAAATTTACCGGTAAAAATGTCACCGCTCCCTTCATCCTTGACCGAGTATAAATACAAACCGGTGGCAATGGCCTGGTCATGCCGCGAGATCAGGTCCCAACCGTGTTCGCCACCGGAAAAGGCCGTATTTCCGGATCCGATGCCTTCTGATAAACGGCTGATATCAGCCCCGCTATACGTATTAACATCATGCCGGATTTCATCAATCAAATCACCGGCAAGAGAATATATTCGGATCGTTGCCCGGGCCGGCAAATTAGCAAACCAGATCAGACGATCCCTGGTACCCGAGCCATCCCAGAATGCGCCGGCTTTGTAAGGATTGGGATAGACATAAATCTTGCGATCATGAGATTTACTTATTGGCCTGCCGGCTATGGCATAGGTCAGATTTTCATTGATCGAACTTTCCATACTAGGCATATTGTTAGCCGGATTTCCTTTGTCATAGGAGGTAATCGCATAAAAGTATTTTCCCGGCCATCCATTCAGCAAACCATCATTGACAAAGCGATACTGGTAATCTTTACCGTTTATTGTCGTGTCAAACTGCACCGCTTCAAAACCGGTATCGTAACCCAGCGCCATCTTGTCACGCATATCAAATTGTGCCAGCAATGAAGCTGATTCCTTGCTGCCGAATGTTTTTGGCGAGCTGTATATGCGATAGCCCTCGAAATCCATTTCACGGGTAATGGGATCCTCATAATATTCCGGTAAATTATCCCAGAAAAGACTTACTTTTGCATCACCCGGAATAACCGCTAAATTTGGTGACGGTGGGGGCGAGGGAAGAATATAGCGGTTGATAACTCCATTAGAGTCAGCGATACCACGTTGAAAATTTTTATAGGAATCTTCGAAGATATCCAGATGGCCGTCTTCATCACCAAAAACAGGTTCACCGAGATCCCACTTCCCGTTACCATTTTCATCCAGATCAGAGCGATAGGTATCTTCACCCTCATCAAGTATATCGTTTCCGTTTATATCTTCATCCGGATCCAGTTTTCCATCGCCATCGACATCTTCCCCGTTATAGGCAATTTGAGCCCAGTCCGAATTGATACGAAGATTGCTTCTTCTTACCGGTGAATCGGAGCTGCCTTCTCCCCAGAATCCACATACCACGGCAAAAACGGCATTGAGAGTATCACCGGGTTCCAAATCCCCCAGGGGTCCCATTGAGAGCAGTAGCATCCAGCTCGCCGCATCATCCGGCTCAATTGGTATAGGTGCGGTAGGGGTTGTTGATAACTTTTGATAGCGTTCTTCATCGGTGCGGGGCATAAAAAAATTAGGATTCGATGTATTGTTCCATTGCCATTGGTCGTAGTAAGTCTGATACATTTCACGGGGAACGGAGGCACCGAGGGCTCTGATACCCAGATAACTCTCTGCAAATCCATTATCCCCGTCCACATCATATTGATAACCCATATGATAATCGGCATCAAAACCATTTAAGTTGTCATACCAGCTAAAGCCGCCGCCGGGTTCATAATTGCTGGTGTAATTCATGTTCGCGACTGAAGCATCGACCCACAGACCACAATAGATATCTTTAATCGTGTGTTGAGAAATATTGGTGAAGGTATAATTCAAAATGACAAAGGCATCGGCATAGGCATAATTCCAGGCGTAGGATTCCATATGTACATTTAAACCAAGCGGTATATGGTCAATCAGCTTAATCTCCGTGCCCGGTACTATCGTATTACGATCGGTGAAATCACTGATCAGGTCCTGATGCGAAATAGATTGAGGATCAAAAAGGGG
This sequence comes from uncultured Calditrichota bacterium, assembly GCA_964489835.1. Taxonomy (GTDB): domain Bacteria; phylum Calditrichota; class Calditrichia; order JAJRVZ01; family JAJRVZ01; genus CAZBBC01. Next base: position 22,271 of record CAZBBC010000059.1, on the reverse strand, counting down.
CGACGTGACAATTGAAGAGCGTTCGCGAACCACATCATTTTCATCCGCGGTGTTTGTAAACTCGAATCCGGCTTCTCCGTATTCGAATACACCGTCGACAATAGCCGTCGATACTAGGATTTCCTCCTGGCCATTAAGACCGCCAACCCCACCAAACCACAAACCGGCATAGGAAAAGTGTTCTATCTGTTCTTTTTCCAATCGGGAATGGTACTTGTATTGGCAAGACGGTTGATCCTGAAGGGCGGTTTCGTACCCCTGTCCGAGAAGTCCATAATTGGTTACGGTTAATCCCAGGTTACCGACGTCATGATAATGGTTGTAATCATCGATTGCCGGCTTGGCTGATCCTCTGACTATCAGTGTGTCACGATTGGGGGGTGTATTCTGGGCAAATACATAATTACTAAACAACAGAGCTAAAACGGGTAAATAAAATGAGAGGGAAATATAGCGTAATCTAATCATCATAAAAGAAGAATTTCACAACGTTAAATTATTTATTAAAAATTTAAAAAGGGAATCTCCGTTGGAAAGAAATTAATCCCCAAAACCCATAATTAGAAGTCATTAACAGGTAAAACTATTTATTACGTCGACATATGATTACGAGATTCTGGTATGTTCTATGGAACATATTTTGGCTGCACCGGCATTGTAATATAATAAATAATTTTCAGGATAAAAATTAAAATATTGCAGAAAGATCATTAAAATAAAATTATTCCATTAAATTTATACCCGAACACTTTTCCTCAATTATTTTATATTAAAAAATGGTTTTACCAATCATTCATAATTTGAAATTCGTAATAGTTAATGTATGAAAGGATTTTTTCGATCATGTAAATCGGTTAACCAGAAAAATAATAGAATAAGATAAAATTCTGACATGTCGATGGATTTTTATTTTTCGTAAAACGGCTGTATCTCAATAAAATTGAAAATCAACTCCTGGCCGAAAGGTCCGTTTGAATGTGTCGAGTTGCTCCAATCGGAAATAGTTAATTCCGCCGTTGTGCTTTTGGGGCGAAAGACGACTCTGTAAAAATTAAACCAAGCCGGGTAGGCAGCGGGTCCCATACTATTTTTTTTGACAGCGAAAGAATAATCTTACCCTGATGATTTATTATTTCATCTGTTACATTGTAAATCGTCTTTTCCTGTGCTTTCGGTATGAGAATTTTGGCTAATACCGTTTTTTTGTCCCTGGTTAATTCGAAATCTTGTTTTGCAACAGGCCGAGCATTTTGGTCTTTCAGAATTTTAATATGCAATCTATCACCCCGATGTTCATTACCAAGGCAGGAGAGATTGGTATTCACCCAAAGTTCATTTTTCTCATACACAGCAAAGCAGGATACTAATGCAATGCTTTCAAATTCATTTTTATCTTTTGTGATTTTGACGGGTAAATGCCACAACGTGCCGCTGTTTCCCCAATCATAAACCTGAATAGTGATTAGATTGGATTCTCCATATATTAAACTCCCGCTTACCTCGGCCACTGTGGTCTTTTCGGCAACCGTCACATCTGTCCGGTCACCAAAAGAATTTATATGTTTTCCATTTATAAACAGTGTATAGGCATCATTGACGCCGCCGATGATCAGCCACACATATTCCCCTTTCCAATTGGGGGGTATGTGCATGACCTTTCGATACCAGGCCAACGAATCAATGTTTGGATACCCCTGATCTTCCCATCGTTTACCGGCATCAAGAATGGCCCAGTGGGAGTCATCAAAATCGAGAGCATACCATTTATTAGCCATGCCGAGATTATGTTCATCGGGAGAAAAACGCCAACTATCCGACAGATCGATGGTCTCCGGTGGTTGGGCGATTGTATGATGTATCATCATTAAAAGAAAAAAAAGAGTCGGGCTTAATTTCGCTTCCCGGATCATCTGTTATCCTCCCCGGCATCAATTCCTTTGCAGTTGGGCTTGATTCCGAACAATGCCGAATGGGAAATATTTATTAAAGCATTATTTACCATGGCGGGAATAATACTTTCGTTGCAATTATTCTGCTTCGTGTTAATTTAAAGGGGCTATAAATTCCTTGAATAATCTCATTGACTCTTTCTGAAGATATTTATAGGAGGTCGGGGAATCAACACAGGCGTCTCTTTCTTATAGACTTCGTAGTCCTCGTGGCCACCCCACTTTTCATCGGCCCTTTTTTCAAGCAAGGGCACGCCGCTGACACGGGTGAGCAACAGCGTGACAAATACCGGGGAAATTAAGGTGATCCACTGCCAGCCCTGCAGGACGGGCAGAGTAATAACTGCCATGCCCACCCAAAGTACGATCTCACCAAAGTAATTGGGATGGCGGGACCAGCCCCATAGACCGGTACGGATGAATTTGCCATTATTCTCAGTAATGGCCCGGAAACGGTTTTTCTGAATATCGGCAAAAACCTCGATAATGAATCCAAAAAGCCAAATCAATAAACCGATCAGGGCATACAATCTCAATTCCATCCGAAAGGTCGTTGTGATAGCAGCCAGGACCGCGGCCAAAGTGATAGTTACCCACAATCCTTGCAGAGTCCAGATGTTGAGAAATCGGATGAAGGAGGGTTTGATTTCATCAAACCGTTCGTCCTTTCCCGCCTTGTTAATACGTCGGAACAGAAAAGTTCCCAGACGAGCCGCCCAGATAACTACCAGAATCAGCAGCATTATTGACCGGTCGTCGACGATAGGATTTAAAAGTACTGCAATTATTGTTAAAGCGATGTAAGTGATGCTACCGGTGAGGTCAAAAAGTTTTTCAGTCTGTAGCAGATAGGACGGGATGAAAACCAACCATTGGATTAGGAAGGCCAGTGCCACCAGGAAGGCGAAGATCGGGATTCCGAAGACGGAGGCACCATTCTGACTGCCAGCTAAAGCCATTCCCAGACCGATCAAGAGAACAATAGGAAGAAAAGTAATAATTTTAAGATCTGTTTTCGTCATCACTTCATCCCTTAAATTGGGTATGTTTTAAATAAATAAATTTTCTGTTCTATTTTTTCTCCAGGGCTTCCTTGATAAATGGCCACATTAAATTCTTATAAAAACGGTGTCCTTCCGGTCCCCAGCGTTGGTCGTAGTGTTCCGGCACTCCTGCCGCATGATAAATAGCCTGCACGCGGTTTGCGGCACGATTGATATCGTCTACAGAATGCAATCGATCTTTAAGCCCATTCACCGTTAACAGATACCGGGGGGCAATAAGACCGGCGACATCATAGAGATTGCCCCACTGGAGAATTCCCGGTATGGCATTACAATCACAGTGATAAATACGACCTTCCGGACTGGCAATAACGGAAAAAGAGCAGCTCGGTACGGCAAGTGTAATCCGCTCGTCACAGGCGGCTGCATAAAGAGTTACCATACCACCGCCGGAATTTCCCATCATCAGGATAGTACAGGCATCAACGTCAGACCGTGTTATTGCCCAGTCAATGATCCGCGACATATCCCAGACACGTTCACCAATCGCTGTTCGGCCGGCGAGCAGACAATGCATCAGCTGACTGCGACAATCACTTTTTCCGTGGCGTTTAAGAATGTCGGGAACTCCGGGCGCTTCGCCGGATAACCCGCGAACCGCCGGGGCAATGGCAAGAAAACCGTTTTCAACGGCCTGAACAGCCACATCTCTGTCGCCAGCGATGGTTCTTTGTTGATGCTCCTCGCTGTGAAAAACAGCGGCATGGGTATCGTGACCGGTCCGGTCGTGGCCGTGGGGCAGGATGGCCAGAGGAAAAGGTCCTCTGCTTTTTGGTCTGAGCAACCAGAAAGGGATCTCAACATGAGGTTCTGTTTCAATAATTCCCCGTTGCAGGGTATGACTGCCCCGGTCCTTTTCTTCTAACAGCCTAACCTTTGGTTTAAAAGTGCTGACATAAGCGGCGATATTATCAAGACCGATTAAGCGCCGAAGTTCCGGTCGGGCTTCCGCTTGCCACATTCTTAATCCACCCGGATAGTCTGAACGATAGGTATATTTCTGTTGTTGTTCAGAATATAATGCGCGCAGATACTGTTTAACTGTTTCCGGATATTCTGGGTCCTGTTGAGAGGCGGAGGACTGTGCTGAAACGGATATTGAAATAGCGTTTAGGGCTATTGCGACTAGTATCAGGTAATTGAAAGGTTGTGAGTTCACAGGTTAACACTTTTTTTTAAATAATAAAATCCCAGTTCCCAGTTTCGAATTCCGAGTTCCATTGATTAACATCTTGTCTTCTGGCAGAAATAGCCATTTAAATCTCATTTTTCGGATTTATCTCCAGAAGCTCTTTTAAAGCTGATGGATAATCCATTTCCACTCTCATCAAGTGTCGTTTCCATATTTTCCAGTGATTTTATATACGCATAAAATTTTGCAGTACCGCTTTTGAAAATACTTCTCCAACCAGACCGGGAAACATTATGAGCAGTAAAGCAAGCGTCTATCTCAAGTTTGGGATATAGATCCTTAAAATATTGTGTATACCAGTCTTTATCGGCATCGGAAAATATAAAGTCGAAGGGGTCTTCCAATTCTTTTACCAGGATATGCGCATCCGCCAGACGGGCATCAACATAGTCCGATAAACCGGCGGCTTTAATATTTTATGGAATGATAATAAAAATTCCAAAACGTTTCAATTTTCAAAGGCGTCAATTCGTTTTACAATATCCATGATAGCCATCGAAATATCGGATGTTGCCTTTTCGAGAATGAAGGGTTTACCTTTGTCGGCTAACTGTCGGGCTTGAATATCGATGGGAATGATCCCTAAAAAATCGATTGCCATTGCCTCCGCCTGCTTCTTACCACCACCGGATCCAAAAAGATCAATGCGATGACCGCATTGTGGACATAACAAACCGGACATATTTTCAATGAGTGCAATGTGAGGTATATTCATTTGTTTGGCCATACTGATTGCTCTGGCAGAATCTATGAGCGATACTTCCTGCGGGGTTGTGACAATGATCGCCATCGTCGGTTCCATTTTTTGGGTCATGGTCAGAATTTCGTCGCCGGTACCGGGAGGCAAATCTGCTATTAAATAATCCAGATTACCCCAGACCACATCTCCCAAAAACTGATTCAACAATTTTGAGCGCATCGGTCCACGCCAGATGACTGCCTGATCAGGTGATAGAAAGCTGGCCATAGAAACAACCTTAACACCATGGCTCTCCTGGGGAATGATCCGATTATCCTCAGTATGTAATCCTCCACTGATGCCGATCATTTTGGGTACATTGGGGCCGGTCACGTCAGCGTCCAGAATCCCGGTTTTATAGCCTTGAATATGTAACCCATAGGCAATGTTTACACTCACTGTGGTTTTACCGACGCCGCCTTTGCCGCTGAATATCACCAGGCGATGTTTAATGGGATGAATATTTTCAGCTATTTTTGTATTTTCCAATTCAATCTGCTTCTTTTGCTCATCGGTAATCATGGTAAACACCTCATAAAAAATGTATGGCCTTCGAATTGGGATTGAATAATCTCACCCTCCTGCAGCATTTTATCTATTGTCGTCCAGTCTGTCCTTGCCTTGTTTAAGATTTCAACGATTGCATCATGACGCATCGGATGAACAGCAGTAATGTTTAAAATATCCCGGCGCACATCGCCTGTGGATGAAAAAGAATTACCCTCATAGCCGGTAAGGAGTTCGACCCGATCGACATGACTCCCAATTATTTGATAAGTCCTGTTTATGGATGCCGGGTCAGCGGGCCGGATATTTTTATCGGCTGGCGGCCGGGTAGGGATGGACAGATAGGCGATATCCGGTTGAAGACGAACCAGAAAACGGTTGATTTCCCGGGCAACCGATTCATCGTCGTTTATTCCCTTTAACAACATCGTTTCTGTTGCCAGTGTTCCTTTGAATTCTGTTCTGAAGGCCAGCATCCCATCCAGGATTTGATGCAGATTAAGTTTGCCATGGGGACGGTCGATCGCCCGCCACAACTCGTCGGTAACCGCATCAACTTTCAGGGATACCCAATCGGCTTTTGATAATTCCTTTCGAACAGCAGGAGATCCGATCAGTGAGCCATTACTGATTACGGCGATCGGGATACCCAGAGATCTTAATGATTCAAGATTTTTACCAAGATTGATATCCAACGTCGGTTCTCCGTCCGGGACAAATGCCAGATAATCAATTGTTTCTCCCTGGCGGCGGATTTGTTTGACCCTCATTTGCACTGATTTTAATATATTTTGCGGCGGGTAGAATTCCTGTCGTTTAATTTGCATTTTAATCGTTTTCCCCAACTGGCAATAAATACAGGCATAGCTGCAGATTTTTGGGGGAATATTGTTAATACCCAGGCTGCGTCCCAACCGCCGCGAGGGAACCGGGCCAAAAGTGATGTCCAAAAAATTATTTACGGCCAAAGTAAGACTCCATTCGATCAAAGGCTTTGTCAATCATCTCCTGAGGAACGCAAAAAGAAAGGCGCAGGTGACTTTGTCCATTTGGTCCGAAGGCAATCCCCGGTGTTGCCGAAACCCGTCCTTCCTGTAGAAGCCGTATACAAAAAGCAGTTGAATCGCGACCTTCATCAATAATAATTTTGGGAAACATCAGATACGATCCGCCTGGTTTTTGATATTCGAAAACATGATCGAGACGATCGAGCCGTTCGCACATGAAATTGCGCGTTGAGAGATAATGATTTTTAAATTCAGTGACACATTCCTGTGCACCTCGTAAGGCGGCCAAAGCGGCATACTGAGAGACAACCGGTGCACAGATTGAAAACGGAATATGAACCTTGGTTATTTGTGGAATCAGGTCTTCATGCGCATGGAGGTATCCGATCCGCCAGCCGGTCATGGCATAGGTTTTGGTAAAAGTGAAGGTACTAATGGCATTCTTTTCCATTCCCGGTATGGAGGCGATACTGAAATGTTTATGATCGTCAAACACAAAATACTCGTAAGCTTCATCCGTAATCACCATCAAATCATTTTCCAACGCAATTTCTGCCACTTGTCTTAAATCCTGCTCAGGGAAAACAGTACCGGTAGGATTGCTGGGTGTACAAAACAATATGGCTCTGCTTCGTGGGGTAACGGCTTTTTTGATGTGTTCTATATCCAGACGGAATGCTTCTTCTTCGATGAGCGGTACCAGAACTGGTTTGCCGGAAGCCATCTGCACCTGGCGTATATGTGTGGAATACGTCGGCGTGGGTAAAATGACCTCATCGCCGGGATCAATGATGGCCATCACTGCGGCAGCCAGGCCTTCGATCGCCCCAACGGTTACGATAACCTGGCCGGCATTCGCATTGAGCTGATTATCACGATTCAGTTTTTCGGCGATCGCCTCCCGTAGCTGTGGCAGTCCTGAACTTTCGGAATATCCTCCGGCAAGTCCATCCCGGATAGCCTTTACCGCCGCCTCTTTAATATGCGCCGGTGTGTCGCTGGTTGGTTTTGCCCATGAAAGAAAAGCGACGTCGTCGATCTCTTTCGACAAACGCGTCATTTCATGGATCGCCGATTTTCCAATTTGACTAACCCTTCGGGCAATTCTCATACTTTTTCCTCGTTTTTTTATGTAGCCGGTTTGCACCGTAACCTTGATACAAATATATAACTGAGAAAAATGATCAGACTTACTGCTATAAAAAGCACATGATATCCTATAATTGAAATTAACACACCGGCAAACAGGGGAAACAATGTTGTTAATATATTTCCGGCGCCGGATATACCGGCATAAACCGTGCGGTTTTCATTGGTAGATATTTCCAATAATACGCCTTCAATGGCAACTCTAAAAACAGTAACAAATATACCGGATAGAATAAAAATTAATTGAAAGAGGGATGATGAATGACTAAAAATCAGACTGATAAGGGGCAACAAACCGGCCAGACTGATGCTGAATTTTAATAGATTTCTATACAGAAATCTATTTGAATATTTATAAAGAAACAGGCCCGCCCCCAACATACCAATCGTTCGGAACAGTAAAAAATTACCGATTAAAGTGTAAGATAATCCAAAATTTACTTTTGCATAAAGGATCAAAAACGGCAGTAAACTCAATCCCAATCCCAGGCTGTTAATGATAAGCAAATAGTATTTCAGATTTACATTTTTCCTAATTTCTGACGGTATCAGAGTAAAAAATTTAATAAATCCATTTTCATTCTTGACTACGGATTTGATTTCCCGGAGTTTCCAGAAACCCAATGAGGCGATCAACAACAAAATTGCCGCAAATAAGAACAACATGCTGTAATTTAGCGGATAATTATAATATTTTAGCAGTTCCCGGACCACCAGGGCCGATGCAAAAATTCCAATGCTGTTGATGATCTGTTTGGTTGAAAACAATTTTTTACGCTTTGTATCCCTGACAGATTTTCCGAGAATATCAACGTAGGATACATTGGCAAATGAGCCACTAAATGAGAAGAGAGATATGAACAAAAAAATCAGTAGAATAATAAGATCACTAGGTATGGATTCAGAATTAAAAAAAAGTAAAGATAAAAAAAACAAAGCCGCAACCCGCAGGTAGATACCGACAAGCAAATATTTTTTTTTGGACGGTCTATTCGATAGAAAACTGGCAAAAAATAATTGGAACAGGCTTGATCCGCCCAACATTATGGCTGTCAAAATGCCCAAATGAACAGAGCCCCCACCGGCTTTTATTAACATGGATGGGATAATGGTATCCACATCCATAAAATTTGAAGCAAGAGCGAGAAAAGCCGAGTGCCAAATAAATGCATTAAAATTAATTTTTGAGTTTTTTTCGGTTAGTTTCATTTACCATTCAATAAATCAGAGATTTCATTCTCAAGAACATCTGACAATTACTTTTGAATATTTCCCGCTCTGAAAATCAGGATCATGTTACGTTGTTCCAATCGCTCGATTCCTTTTCTCCCGATCTTGGATGAAAGTATCACTGAGCAGTCATCGAGCATATCATTAAATATATTTTTGCCATCGTTTGAAGGAACGGCTACCCTTACGTTTAATTCCTTTAAATTTTTCACAGTTGAAGTTAGGGAGTTTTGGATTTTTTAAAATTAATGATCATTCCTGTTTCAACAGTATCGTCATGTATTAGACGTTTTTTATCCTTTTGTGCCATCATGAAATGGTTACTTTTGATTTCCTTAATAATCTCCCGAACACCTATTTTTTCTAAATGCCACATGGGCGAATCCGATTGGATGTGTTTTGGAAATACAGATAGTATTCCAGCATCTTTTAGAATCATATTTACTGATCGGTAAAGTGATTTTCTTTCTTTTGGATTTAAATAATGCAGCACATCATAGATAAATACGGCATCAACAAAAGCGGCTGGTAAGTCAATGGCTGGTTTGTCGGAGATAACGGGTATAATATTGCTTAGTTTTGCAATTTTCGCTGTTTTCATCAATTGATCGATAGCTGATTGTTCCCGGTCAATCGCATAAACTGTTCCTTTGGGACCGACCACCCGGGCGGCCGGGATCGTATAATGTCCGTCATTGCATCCAAAATCGACGACAATCTGACCGGTCTTAATTCCCATTTCTTTGATATATGTTACACCGTCATGCTTTATCCAGCGTTGCACGTCATTCATCATTTTTGACCAATTTTAAGATTGTAATTGGGTTTATTTTCCCGAAGAAAGCCCGGCGACACGCCAACCAACCAACATAAGTAACCAAATTAATAGTGGTCTCATTCAAAAATCTCTAGACTTCAATTACTCTACCGGCACCACCCTCAATGTATTGGGCATGAAAACGTTTTTTTATCTCTTTTTTATATTGTGTACAGTGTGTAGGGCAGATCATTTTTAAATCGTTAAACAAATGATATTGATTGAAACCATGCAGACCGCCAATGATTCCGTAAATGTTTCCGAAACGAGAAAATGCGTCTAATATATTTTTCATCGCCGGGTGTGAACAACCGGCGATAATCACCAGTCCTTTCTTGGTTTCAACCGCCAGTGCCTGTTCGATATTATCCAATTCACCACTGCTGTAAAAATGTTTATAAATTTCCTGTGGTTTATCATAGTAAATAACAGTTCTGGCATACCGCACACCCCGGAATGTAGTCGGTACATGCAGCGTAACGTTGTTGTTTTCGTTCAAAAAATGGGAAATCCCGCCGATATGATCAAAATGGCCGTGGGAGATGAACACATCACTAATGATCAGCGGATCGATTTTCAGCATATGCATGTTTTCCAGCAAAATTTTACCATTGGCACCGGTATCAAATAGAATGGTTTTATCATAGGCTTCAACCATTGCGGCAAAACCCCAATCTGATTTTAATAAGGGGTTGAAAGAAGTGTTATCATATATAATTTGTATTTTTATCATGTGTTTAACTATTTTTTTCTCCGCTTACGACCACAAACGAACCCTCACCATATCCGGTTTTCACTTTTTCCGCTTTCTGAATCTCATCTAGCATTCTAAAGATAGATTGCGTATACTGCAGATTGCTAAAACCAGCGGTGATCATATAATTTGTGACTTCATCGACTGAGTAGAATTCAGCAACACGATAGAAAACATTCTCTTGCTTATATTTCTGATACAATTTCCCGACCGGGCTGTTTTTGTCTATAAAACCGATGATCAACTTACCGCCCGGTTTAATGACCCTGTGGGCTTCCGTGAGGGATTTTTGAACATCATCCAGAAAACAAATGGTCGTTACCATCAGGGCGAAATCGTAAAAATTGTTTTCAAGTGGCAAGTCTTCTGCCACGCCTTCCACCACAGTAACACCCCGCCTGGTGGCTAAGACACGCATTTTTTTAGATGGTTCGACACCAAAATGAATACCCAAAGGTTCAGCGAACAAACCACTGCCCACACCGATTTCAAAACCCCAGCCCCTGCCCGGAAGATGAGGACGAACCGCATTTATCTCGGATTGATAGGCATACCGGTTTTGAACAAACCAATCCTCGTATTGATCAATATATTTTTCAAACGGTTCGATCTTGGCCATAATCATATTTGGTTTAATTGATCAATGCCAGATGACCAGAATTTCAGCACCAGTTTTTGAGGTAAAGGGTCCATGGGTCATATTGGAATGAATAAGTTGGTATGTGCCCTGACCGTATACCTGTCCATTTATTTCATATTGACCCTTTAAAATAAAATGCTGCTCATTTTTGATATGACCATGACCTGCCATTTTAAAACTTTTGGGAAGCTGAAGAATAACGGTTCTTCCCCCTTCGTCATCACGCAGCACTTTAATCTTGGTACCTGCAGGATAAGGATCACCTGCATCTTGCCATTCCATGGAATTGCAATTTACAATCATATCCAGCATAAAACCCTCCTCTTCCTCTTATGAAAAACATTTTTAATCTTTTTTGAACGGATTCATATTTTTCTGATAATTGGAATAAGATATTGCCGGCCTTTTTCTGCTTCTGCACGAATACTTCTAAGTTCGTCCTCCGTAAGGGGAACCTCCACCTCATGATTATGAAAAGAAACTTCTTTCATTTTGATGATCTTAAATCCTAAATGCATAATACCCGTACTATGAGAATAGAATAAATTGTCCGCCATCTCTTCCCATTCAGTGGCCTGTTCTTCAAAAAAATTATTAGCAATAGTAAACAGACTATTTTCACTGCTGTTAAGCAGGGCAAGAATTTTTTGATGAATCACAGAACCGTATGTTTTTGAAAAAAGCAGCATATTTAAGGCAGAGCCGTAAATTAAAGAACCCGGATCCGATTCTGGTAAAATATTTTTTGCTTCTTTCAGAGCCAGGTCAAGATTATCCGGTTTTAGTAGATTTGCACGCAATTGATGGGACCCGGGTTTTTCCAAACTCTCTATTAAGGGATCAAACTCAATATAGATAACCCGATCCTTGTGACTGGGTATATCTTTGTCAAAATGGTTCAGCAAATTTTCAATGTATTTATGCTTAAAATTGATTAACAAGCAAACCAGTGTTCCACCCTGTTTAAGCCATGAGTTTGATATCATCGCACCGATGATAGGTTTTCCAGAACCGGCTGGCCCAGTGATGATGGTGCTGGAAGGAAAGGGAATTCCTTCCGGAATCAGTTTATCTATCCAGGAAAATCCAGTGCGCCAGTAGTTCAAAACCTACCTCTAACAATTTTCCATTATTGTGCGGATCTTTTTATATAAAAAAAGCTTCTGCCGGATATCAGAGGCTTTAAGACGACTATTTTTTACCCTTTTCCCCTGATTCTTTATCTTCGTCTCTGGCTGTGAGTTTATCCAGCCGATCCAGAAGTGAATGCAATCCGCTTTGCAACGCATTGACATCCGATTTCAGTTGAATCATGTCATCCGGTTGTGCTTCCAATGTAGTTGGTTCGGCCCATCCTCTGCCAAAGGCTCTAAAGCCAAATCCCCGGCCAAAGAAACCGCGGCCGCGGCCAAAAAATCCGCGCCCCCATCCTCTGCCTGGACCTTTAATATATCCGGGACTGTCATAACCTGCGCCATATCCCAATTGTCTTCCGGTCATCGGGCCTTCGCCCAGCGGGCCGGTACGATCTCCTCGTGGCATTATGTCCTCCTTTTGTTAAGTGTAATCGGATTGGTTACCTGTCCAATTACCGATACGGGGATAAATTTTCATGATACTCCTATTGTATCTATAATCCTCCCCATGGTCTTATAATTAAAAGCCCATGGGATTTCTCTACTTTTAGAAGTTCCCTTTTTTATAGTCATTTTTTTTTGCTTGATCGATGAGAATTTCATTTTTCAAAAAATTTTGTGAGATATCTTCTACATTTTTCGAACCGCATTCGGGACAGTCGGTGATATTTTGGTTAATTGGGCTTTTCTGTTCATCGCCACAATCCCGGCAGCGGTGCCGGGCATTTTCGAATTTAATATTTCCACCTTCAACGACTAATTCTTTTCCATCGACAATAGCTTCGGCGATTTTGTGACGGGCTTTTTCAATGAGACGTGTGAAAGTTGGCCGCGAGATCGCCATTTTTTCAGAAGCCTGCAAGTGTTCCAATCCGTGGTAATCGGCCAGACGTATTGCCTCATATTCGTCAACCGTTACTGTTACCGTCTGCAACATTTTTCTGGGAATACCACTGGGCTTAAAATTTTTTATATTTGGCGGTTCATGAATCCGCCGTTTACGATAAGGTCCGCGCATATAATTTCCAAGAATGAACATATGTTCAGTTGACGCCAACAATATAATGAACATATGTTCATTATGCAAATTTACATTAATATAAAATGTTGTCATGGTGTTGGGTAAAATAATGACACAGATAATTGCCAGATGAGGACTGTAAAAACAACGTCGTTGCGAGCGATAATGTCAGCGACAGCTGATCCCAACACGTCGGGAAGCAATTTCATCATTGTTTGTGACGTTAGAAATATAATCAAACGTAATAAGTGTTTTTATGCTCAGTTTAAATAAGAAATGAAAGAAGAAAATTCAATCCTATGAAGATAATAATGGAATTAATAATTATGGAGATATTATTTTTTTATTTGACTCCAGAGTTCTTGCTATTACAAAAGCGACCTTTACATCATTGATTCCGGGAGGAAAAGACAGAGAATACTTTACCATCTTACGGATGGTATCAGAATCTATCGCGGATAAATCGATTTCTCTGAAATCCAAAAGCCGTCCCATACCCGCTTTATAATTATCTGCCGATACAGCGGTATCGAAAGCGTTTAACACTTCCACGAAAGAAAACGGACCGGACATTTTTATACAGGCAATATTTTTAGCCTTGTCTATCTGAAGATCCATCATGAATCATTCCTTTATCTCCTGTTTTTTTTGTGTTTCATGACTGATTTAACCATTTTACCGAATTGTTTGTCTTTTTGTCTTTTTTCCAAATAGGATCTTTGATAATGATCTGATTCTTTGCGCATCTTTATATAATTCTGATATCGATCTTCAGAGATTATTCCCTCTTTCATGGCCGCCAGGACGGCACATCCTTCTTCCTGTATATGCGAACAATCGCTGTACCGACACTGATTGGAAACCTCGGCTATTTCATCAAAGGTATCCGATAAACCATTTTCAATATCAAAATTTCCCAGTTCCCGCATACCGGGAGTATCGATAACCAACACCCCGGTATTTAATACGATCAATTGCCGGCGGGCCGTGGTATGTTTACCCTTATTGTCTTTTTCCCGGACCGATTGGGTCTCTAATAATTCCTTGCCCAGAAGATTATTCAATAAAGTGGTTTTGCCGACGCCGGAGGACCCTAGCAAACAATAGGTTTTTCCTGGGGTCATTAAGGCTTTTACCCGGTCCATGTCCGAAATATTCTGATTACTGAAAGCGACAACCGGAAGGTCAGGCATTAGCTGATGAATCATAGTCATTTTTTCTTCTATCTCTTCGGCCGACTGAAGATCACTTTTACTCAGCAATACCAACGGATCAATATGACTTTCATTGATCATGACTAAATAGCGTTCCAGGCGCCTCAGATTAAAATTACTGTCCAGTGATTGTACAATGAAAGCGGTATCGATATTGGCAGCAATTAATTGAAGATTGATCTGTTTCCCGGCTGTTTTCCTCCTTAAGAGTGATCTTCTGGGTAAAATTTCATGGATAATGGCCAATGAATCATCATCAAAAAACTGGGTATAGACCCAATCCCCGACAGCAGGATAATCCAGGGGGGAATCGGCACTGAATATCAATTTTCCGGTAACTTCCGCAAAGATGTCCTTTATACCGTTATTTACGACAAAGCTGTCTTTATTAACACTTATAATCCTGGAAATCCGGAAATTCTTTAATTTTTCAGGATCTGTTTTTCCCTGAAACCACGGATTGAAACCCAAATTTTTAATCGTCACAGTAATGTTTTTCTGTAATTATTATGAAATACTTCAGTGTTTAACTCAGAAAATTTATCGTTATTTCGTTTTATGAGTGAAACCAAACCATCTTGGAACATTATTCAAATAACCCTGGTAAGCACTGCCATATTTATCAAGACAAAATCTTTCTTCGATAAGTGCTTCTTGATGAAAGCATAATACCATGATCAGGCTGAAAAATACAAATAGCCATGATACAGATGCAATAGCAGAACCAAAACAAATTAGAAATGTGGCCAGGTACATAGGATGTCGTGAACACTGATATATCCCTTTTGTGATTATATAATCCGCGGGTGTAGTAATAAAATCAAAAGTTGCGATTGTCAGCATGATGAGACCAACCATAAATACAAAGAGACCCGGATAAAACCAGATGGTATCAAGTTGAATAGGTAAAAATATGGAATAAGCCAAAGCCAATAACCAGATAATATTACCAAGAATCCCGGCATATTTTTCGAGTGTATTTCGCCTGGCCCCCGTGGGGACATGACTTTTTTCCCGGATACGTTTATCTGCAAAAGTTATTACCAGCATCTGTAGTAAAAAGACGCTCATAAATATCCAGGCATTCCATAAACCCAAGCTTAAATCTGATACGAATAACACTTGTTTACCTCCAGACTATTACCGACAATAACTTAGTTTTCCACCTCATCCAATATTTTAATCCAAGCATAAGATTATTAACTTTTAACAAATGGACGTGATTTATTTAACGCGTAGCCTAATACTGGAAATAAAGAATTTATTGCTGATCTTCCCCCAGCCCCTCCCTGCTTGCAGGGAGGGGTGTCGAGCGTAGCGAGACGGGGTGGGTTATTAATCTAAATCCGTTAAGCCCTGCGTCTTTGTCAGAGATAACGTTTCGAGACAAGACAAATTGCCTGTTAATCTCAATAAGTTTCAGCCTGTGCGCTAATATGTTTATATATATTTTTTGCTTCCATATATTTTTGAAGCGCTTCTTTCCTTTCCCTATCCGATGAATATCTTTCTTTCCTCTTATTGATATCAATTAACTGATTGATCCAAAATATCAGTCTTTCAGCATCTTCTTTGAAGGCGACCGGTTTATTATCAACATTTATATATATAGGGCTGGTATGGGCCTGTCTTATGAAGCGATTGGGATTAAAATAGATAGACCGGGCTGCTATCCAGCCACTTTGTTCCGGATCAATTGTACACTCAATTTGCTCTTCCAACACAGGATTGGGAATTCTGGAACTCAGATCTATTTTTTTAAGAATCTGTCCGTTATTAATGATTTCTAAGGATTCTACCGGTCCCATGCTTTTTAATATTGCTTTGATTCGAATAACCGTCTTTTTATTTTTTTCTATTTTTATCGTTTCTCCACAATCTTTACCATTGGCGGTAAAAAAGATCATTGGTCCGCTGGTGGCAAAGGTTCTCCCTTGGCTAATAGCTTTCAGGATATTTTTTTCTGACAGGACTCCATCCAGTTTCACATAGGTTCGATTATATCCCAATGGTAATGGCATAACACCCATGGCAGATCCGCCGGTGACCGCTAACTTATAGCCGCAATTCAGGAATGTATAATATGCGCGGTTGGTTTTCCAGAATAATTGCTCACGAACCAGGGACTCTTTCTCTGAAATTTTAAAATCGGCCATACCACAACAAATATCCAAATCAGAATTTCGGTGGTAATGGTTATGACATAACTGTACTGAATTAAATAATCCAAAGGCGGCGGTTACCACATTTTCTCCCCATATCGGTTTATCACAATCAATAATACAATCCGGTGATAATAATTTTGCCGTCTGACACAAGGCGGCGTCACAAGGGTGGGTTTTATAACCGGGATTTTCCAATGGCTGGATTAAACCTAAAAAAGCAGGGGCGCCAACCGATTCATAAGGCTCCCCTCCAATTCGCTCAATTTCCTGATTGTTGAAAGTAATGATATGGGTTGAATCAATATGAATTGACGGATTGTCCCGGTTCGATAGCCAGTAATCCAATGTTTTATATTTTCTTTTGTTCCAGACAGTTAAAACCGGTTCACAATTAATGTCATCCGCCAGGGCCAGCTGTTTTAAGATTTCTAAACTATCAGCCCCAAAATGGCAATGCACGTCCATAGAATACCAACCCAAACCGACCATTTCGATCCATCGCTTCAATGTAATATCGATCGGGATGGTTTGACCATCGCTTACCATTACCTCCCTGTTTATCGGGAAATATTCTTTGCCCCTTTCAATATGTATTATTGCCTTTCCGGCGGGGACTTTTATCTTAAATTGACCATTACAGGAAAAACTAAGATCTTTTTCATAGGGAAAACAGTCAGCGGCTATTGGTTGGTAATAACGGGCATTATTTACTTCAACCCATGCCCTACATGGTAATAAGGAATTCTTCCCATCTTCACGAATAGAGACAGTAATAAACCCGGTTCCCGTGTCATTGCTTTCTTGAGCAGAGAAAAAACTCCCGGCACCAGAGATGATAATCAATAAGATTAATATAATTTTTTTCATGATTATTTGTAATATTGCGCGATTTGTTCAACCAACGACTTAATCAGTTCTCCAAGTATCCCGAGATCGATATCTTCAATTTAATTGATATAGAGGCATGATTTGCCGGTCTTATATTTCCCAAGTTTATTCATCAGTGACAGCGTTAAGAAATTTTTCCACGCTCTGATCATTTCTTTGTGTCTTTAATTCTGCCGTCAATCCACTTTTTTGGATACCGTTTTATCACCGGTAAAGTATTGTTCCATTTCTATCGGATCACCATTGGCATTCAACTTAAAAACAATATCAATCGCCGTATATTGTATGGAGAATTTCTCCTTTGAATGGGGTAACATTACAAATTTTCGATTACCGCTTTTAACAAGCAGTAATTTTCCGCCTTCATAGACTATTTTATAGATACTATTTTCATTTTCCCGATAGGTACCCACATATTTTTTCAGGATGTCTTCTGCCAGGGTAATGACCGGTAGTGATTCCGGTTCCTTTTCGGGTTGTTCGTTTAATTCGCGGACCCATACATTTCTGAAGCGCACCGGATTTCCATGATCCTGCAGTGAAAGAGGTAATTTATCGGCATGATACTCATAAGGGGCATATTTCTGCCAGCCGGTTCCTCCCCAGAGTTCAACATTATCCTGGACAAGAACACCGTTGTGGAATACCGTTAGCCGGGCCGGCTTTGCTAATTTTCCCACATTATCAAATCGTGGGCGACGGAAAACGATATCATAGGATTGCCACTCACCCGGTGGACGGGCAGCATTAACCAACGGGGGATATTGTCCATAAATTGCCGCGGCCTGTCCATCAGCATAGGTTACATTTTCGTAAGAATCCAGCACCTGTACTTCATATCGCTCCATTAAAAAAACACCGCTGTTACCTCTGCCCTGACTTTGGCCCTTTGCCGGAAGAGGAGCGGCCCATTCGATATGTAATTGCACATCGCCAAAGCCTTGTTTGGTGCGGATAAAGCCACTGCCTTTAACACATTCGAAATATCCGTCTTTACAAACCCATTTTGTTTCCGGGACATTGACACCCTCCCATTGAGAAATATCCTTGCCATCAAACAGAACAATAGCGTCGGATGGGGGCGCCACAGGCAAATATTGGGTCGGCGGGATTATAATCTTCGGTAACGGGCGCATTAGATCATGGGCCCGCCATTTTAAAGGGGTTTGGGCATCGGACAATACCGGGATTAAACAGACCAGGATAATGAGTTGAACCAGCCGGGATAATGTTCTTTTTTCTGCAGTCATAAATTCCTCCTTATGAATAGATCAGGTTAGGTATTCTTCTAAATCTCATTTATTTGTTTACAATTCTTAATTCAAAATTAGTTAATCCTTGTTCGATATTCAAAAATTAGAGATAAACATTCGAATATTGAACCTTAGAATCTAAAGGTAATTGTCAGTTGTATAATTTGTCGAGCGGTCGTTTTTTCCCTGATTTACCGTTAACTTAATAATTTGTTTGTCTTTATTCCTGGATGTCGATATTTAGGTTGGGTTTACGATTGACAGCAAATTTGAAAACATCCGGCCGGGCGTAATGACCGGCGGCATCAAACATTCTTTTTGAAGCGGTAATTTCATTCAGGTCGATCGTCGCATAAAGAATTTCTTCTTTTTGTTCTACCGGTCCGGCGATATACTCACCCCTGGGATTGATTATACAACTATTACCGGTATTAATCCAGTCTCTCCCTTCGGGATAGAGGTTCTTAAAATCATATCTGTCTGGGATATCCGCCATCCTGATCGCTGAACAGCAGCTGATCACAAATATTCGTCAATCACCCGGGATAAAACCGGATTTGTCAGAAAACAATTGATTCCGCATTTTTCCGCTAAAAAGAAAGTTTCGAAAATCTTTTCTTTGGTATGATAAGACTTAACCAGTTTGGAAACATAAATCAGATCACGAGCATGTGCCCATCCACCAACCAGATTTCCGCCCAGGATCACTTTACTCAGATTTAATCCGCTGATCCGACCATGAGGTATTTTCCCTTTTAAATCTTTTAATCTGGAATAATTAAATGCTTTGACGGTAGCCCCGGTCAGTGAATCGACACTCTCCTCTAAATGCTTTTCCTCATAACTTTCCCATCCGATCTTTTTTAGCACAGCAAATACAAAAGCACCTAAAACCGGCAATGTGGCCAGTCCTTTAATGATCTCCCGGCGATTGAAATCAATCGCTCGACTCTCTTTGCTTTCATCATCCTGTTCATTGGTTTTAGGGTTTCCAGCCGCCAATGATTGTTTTTTATTTTTGTACATAATAATAAACCGGTCCAGACCGATGATATGACCGCTGGGAAATATGGTCAGAACACACAGAGCAATAAGTTCCACCAGATTTTTATCGACAAACAAATAATGTCCTTCCAGTGGTACACCGATATCTAAACCGATAAACGGCGGATAGGCAATATAATATAACAGTAACAGAAATATGCCTGAAATAGTGGCCCATCGTATGAATAGTCCCAAAATGAGAACCAGGCCGATAAAGATTAACCCCCAAATATTTAGAAAATCAACAACACTTAACACTAATGAATTTCCGGCCATCCAGTTAAAAAGATCTTTCAGAATCCAGCGGGATTGATCCAAATAAGCGGCCGCAGACCAAGCGGGTGTTAAAAGCTTGGAAACACCTTCATAGAGAAAATGCCAACCAATCACCACTCTCAATAAAACAAGTATTGAAAACTGTCTGTTTGTATAATCATCGGAAATTTTTTGGAAAGCCATCCTTTGCCCCTGTTTAAGTAATGATGTTATGATTATTGGTAAGATTCTTTGTTAAATTGCTGTGAGTTCGGGTAGAACTCTTGACTCGGAATTGGGAACTGGGAATTAATCAGTTCCGAGTTCCAAGTTCCTATTACCGTCATTTATTCAATGGTTCTGCGAAAGCGTTTTAAAACGTTAAAATCATTGGGCTTGAATCCATTGTAATGAAAGATTGAAACGCCACTTGCACCAAGAGTTAAAGCGTCTTCTGCCTGCCCGATGACATCTTCCATTGAATTTTCTCCACCGCTCCATTTACGGCCCAGCCCGCTGTAAATGGGCACCTGCCCGGCAATCAAGTCGAGTTGCTCTTTCAGTGTCTTTTTATGCCAGGCCCGATCCAGTGTATAATTCATGGGGCAGATAAAATCGAATAACCCTTTTTTCGCCCAATGTACCCAGTCTTGTCCTTCAACAAGGGAACTGCTGAAATAATCCGCCCGGGCGGCCATCGATAATTGCACCTGATATTGTGTAGCTAGTCTGGCATGCTGAAGGACTGCATCTGTAATGTTTGAATTTCGAAATTGAAGATATTTATAGAGTACACCGGGGGAGGAAAAATCTTCTTCAGTCAGCGTTTTTTTTCCGAATAAGCGTAGATAATTTTGTTTACAGGCTTCACATTGGCAGGGCCATTTTAATCCGATCCCGGTATCAATATATCGGATATAATCAAGGTGTATACCGTTGACTTTATGATGTTCCAGAACATCCAGTGAAATTTTTATACCGCCCAGTCGATTACCCTCCCAGGAAGCACAAAACCTCCCATCCTTAGAATGTCCACCGGGTTTGCCGCTGGCGTAGGATCGTTTAACTCTTGTTTCATCGGAAAGACCTGTATCTGTTATTGATCCTATAAGGGGATGGATTTCCAGGTCTACTTCCTTTGCTATTTGAAGCAATCGAGATAATTTATCCTGCTTTTCAAATCCATAAAGAGAGCTATTATACCAGGATTGATTTTCTTCCGGATGAGAATGAATAAACATCAAGAGCAGGTCAATGCCAGAATCTCGAATCATTGAAAATTCTTTTCGAACGGAATCATCACTTCCTAAGAAATCCAGATAAATATGACTCCACACCAGAATTTTGCGTTTAAGGATTATATTCCGTTCTATTTTATCGATGGAATATGCACCGGAGGGTTCCGTCAACATTCCAATGCCTGCGCCTGATAAAGCAGCACTTTTTATAAATTGGCGACGATCCATATAACTCTCCTGAATCTTGTCATTTAAATTATATTTAATAAATAAGGTGGGAAGGTGAATGTATCATTAAATCAAATCGATCTGTGCAGAACCGGCCGTGCCTGTTTATTTATTGCATCTATGGTTGTAATATACAAAAAAACATATAAACCGCAAGGGGGATGAATATAGTGAAGAGAAAACCTCGCCACCAGTGTCTAAATATCGCGACCTAAAAGGTACAAATTTCTCAAATATAAAATTTGCATATAATCGAACAATTTAATAGATTGTTCGACTGTTTTACGGAGATAAAATGCAAAAAGAGAGTACAAAACAAGAGCAGATCCTAGATGCGGCCATGATCTGTCTGGCGCGACATGGTATTGTCAAGGTGACGCTGGATGATATTGCCGATGTTCTGGGAATGAAAAAAGCTTCGCTTTATTATTACTACAAAAACAAAGAAGCAATCTTTATTGATGCATTGGAACGTGAAACAATGCACGTTCAAAAAGAGACTCGTAAAAAATTTAAAGAAGAACAGTCCGCTGCGGAGAAGATCTATTTAATGGTTAAAACAATACTTAAACACTTTCGTGAACGGGCACAGATGCTTGAACTTAATGCACAGGCCATGGTCGATAATCATCTGATCATTCAAAAAATTCACCATCATATTCGCGAAAAAAACATTGATTTTCTGGCATCGATCATACAGGGAGGAATTGATAATGGTGAATTTCGCCCTTGTGATCCGGTGATGGTTGCCAATGTTCTGCGAGCGGTATTGGACCTGCGC
>CAZBBC010000058.1:0-24332 GCA_964489835.1 uncultured Calditrichota bacterium | reverse complement strand
CTATTTTGCTCCCCTTCTCTTATTAAGAGAAGGGGTTGGGGGATGAGTTTTAATCATTGATTGAATCAATTTTTCTGAACTGAACACTATTAGTCCAAACCCTGATTTTATAAAAAATTCTTGAATCAATCTTTCCTACTGAGTAATATGAGAAAAGAATTTTTTTTCTCTCACTATCAATTGATTACATCCATCTGTAAAGATTATACTCATGAAAGAGAATATTACAAAGAGCAAAAACAAGTTATTTGTTGCCATTGCTGGAAATATTGGAGTCGGTAAAACAACATTAACCAGACTTCTAAGCCAAAAATTACGCTGGCGTGCCTATTATGAAAAGGTTATCGATAATCCTTACCTGGCACCATTCTATGATGATATGAATCGCTGGAGTTTTCACCTCCAGATATATTTTCTTTCCCACAGATTTAAATCTCAAAAAGAAATCAGTGATTGGCCCGATTCATGTATTCAGGATCGTACGATATATGAGGATGTTGAAATCTTTGCCCGTACACTAAATGAACAGGGTTTTATGACGGAAGTAGATTATAGTAATTATCGATTGCTTTTTGATACGATGGTAGATTTCCTGAGAAAACCGGATCTGATCATTTATCTCCGGGCTTCCGTTGATCGCCTGGTCGAGAGGATTTTAAGCCGGGGCCGGGATTATGAGCAAACCATTGATCGTGAATATCTGGAGCGCCTTGGTCAGGCATATGAACGGTGGATTGATGAAGCCGAAGAAAATGGGTTTAAAATTTTACGTATTGAAACGGAAAATAAAAATTTTGAAGAAAGTGAGAAATATCTGAACGTCATAGTAGATTATATCAGAGAAATGGAAAAGCAATCTTGGCTAAACGTGGATTAGTGGTATCATATTATTTTCCTCCAACAGGAGGTGGAGGTGTTCAACGCTGGTTAAAATATATAAAATATCTTGCACGCTGGGGTTGGGAATTTACGGTTATTACTAATGAGCCCGAATCTAAGGGACCCAGGGATAATTCCCTTTTAAGTGATATACCTGCTAATACACATATTATTCGCACTGATCATGACGATTCATCCGCTGTGCTCCCGTCAAAGATCTCTTTTCTTAGAAAAGGTGGTTATTGGCAAAGATGGTTAAGTGCTTTCTTCCATATTACTGATCGTCGCCAAAGCTGGAATAGAAAAGCCCGTGTTTATATAAAGAGTGAAATTGAGAAAAGAAAATACGATGCAGTGATTTTAACTGCTCCTCCTTACTCTTTGGCCGTACTTGCGGCGGAATTATGCAGGGAAATTAAAAACCCACTATTTCTAGATCTGCGGGATCCCTGGTCTATTAATCCTTATAAAATTTACCCCACACCACTTCATAAATACATCGACAAAATCCGGGAAGAAAAAACGATAGCGGGATTGAAGTTTGTTATCTCTGCCTACCAATCAACACTCAATGATTATAAAAGACGAATTAAAGGCTTTGCAGAAAGCGAAAGTTTATTCCTGCCCAATGGTTTTGACGAAGAAGACTTTCATAATCTTGAAATATTAGATGTCCCCCAAAAGGGAAAATTTAATCTTGGTTTTTCAGGATCCATTTATTCACACCTGAATACACCCGAACCCGTATTCGCAGCCATGCAGGTCCTTAAAAAGAAAAATATCGATATACACTTCCACCATATCGGTACGTCTGTCTATAATATTTCCCAATGGGCCGATATTTACGGTATCTCTGATCGTGTACATCCGTGGGGATATAAAGATCACCGTGAAAGTCTGGGTATCTTACAGGGTATGGATGCGTTATGTATTATCCTGGATGACCGGTGGAATAATGCCGGAAATACTGTGGGAGGAAAGCTTTATGAATATCTTCGTTTGCGTAAACCAATTCTTGCCATCATACCGGAAAATGGTGAAGCCGCAAACGTTATTAGAAAAACAAACTCCGGTGTTATCGTTTCCAGTAAAAGCACGGAGCAAATCGTAACGGTACTGGACCAGCTGATGGCTAAAAACCGGCCATTTACCTGGATAGGATTGGAGGAATACAATCGGGAAATTCAGGCACGTGCTCTAAAAGATTTTCTGGAAAATAATAGTTAAATGGTCCAATGAATCGGTCATATAAAAAAGCAGCAACAGATGTGTTGTTGTCTTTGATCATATATTTTTCAACCCTTCTCCTGGGTTGGCAGATTGCTTCGTTTATCTATATATACCACTCGATCGATGAAAGGATCATTCTTGAACGAATGACGCGGTGGTCATCCATTCAACCCTGTTTTATATGGCTTGGGGTTATTTTTACACTCTTATATCTTCCGGTAAAACAGTTTCTAGGTAAAAAAAATCAGGAGTTACAAAAAACTATACAGGTCCAAATGATTATGCAGGGTCTGTATATACTATTTATTTTTCTTAATATCACCCTTTTTAAAAGTAAGAGCCATATAAATGTACTCGAACTGGCCGCCTTCTTATTCGCCTTGTGGTTGCTGCTTCGCTGGGGTGCAATATTTTTTCATTCAAACCGGCCGGGCTGGCATCATCCCACCACCCATGGGTCGTTTTATACCGCCGCTTTTGTAAATGGTTGCGCCTTATTAAATATCTTCAACCTTATAAGTATCCAGGATTCCAATCTAAAATATCTGATCCTGGTCCTGCTGGCTTTTGAATTATTTATTCTATACTCGAGATTTCACTATCTTTCTATATACAATCAGGAAACTAATCATATGGCTAAAGAATTATTCAGCTCTCTATTCCTGTTTTTCGGGACGCGAATTATCATTGGCATCTTTATGCCGGCCATATTTATCTTATATACGTTGCTGTTCAAGGGAAAAAACGTGGAAGGGATTGCCGTTCTATTACTTATGGGAACGCTAATGGAAAGATATCTTTTTATTCGCACCGGAGAATAGTCGGTGTCATTTCATTAAATACTTTTATCCACGGATTATCCGTCGCAGCCGGATCCCGTCATAGCCGGGCAAGCAGGTTTCCATCTAAGGCTGGATCAAGTGATTGACTGACACTGACCCACCCCGTCTCGCTACGCTCGACACCCCTCCCTATCCGGCAAAGCCGGATAGGGAGGGGCTGGGGGATGGTAAGTTATAAATGATTTATTTGCAGCCAACGGCTGCGGTAAGAATTAAAAATCAAAGGAGAAATTAACGGTGCGATTTCCCCGGTGACCGGGATTGGAGGGGAAATCTTTCCAATTTCGTATTTTATTGAGAAAACATGAAGTTAGTTGTTTATCTTTGATCGATGATTTTATGATCCGGGATTGCACGACCTGTCCGGAGGAGGAAATATCCACTCGAAAGGATATGGAGCCATGAAACTTTTTTAACAGGCGACGCTTGCGTTCCACACAGGAAGATAAAGCCCCCTGATGCCCGTTAATAACTTCATTTACTGTTTTTGGTTTTATATATTCATCTGTATCACTAAGTGTAATTTCTCCTTTTCTTTGCAAATTGGTGTCTTTTAAATAATTAATGGTGGAATGGTTGGATTGTAATGAGCGATGGAGATATACATAAAGGATCTTTGGATTTTTTCGTAAATTATCACGGATTTGTAAAAGTTTAGTTAAACTGGCCTCCGGATTGGCAAATGCCACGTGATAGATATTGAGTGATGGAGAACTACTGAGAACTTTGAAGTCTTGTTCATCAAGAATGATCTCTCTCTCTTCCCGGGAAATGCTGCCTTTGAAGGCAAGCATTAACTGATTGGTGAAAACCTTTTCACCGGTTGATGGATCCAGGGTTACATTTGCTGCGAGGGCAAGGGAGCGATCTTCTTCAGATTTTACTGCATTACCCGCAAGTAACAGATTCGTCGACACTACTATCAGTATGATTGTATTAAATATTAACTTCATGACTAACTTCCATTTTATTCATAGTGAGAACTTATGATTAATGCCATTGAATATCTGCACTTGGATCTCGATGGTACCCTAATCCAATTCAATCTGAATCCATTTATCCGGGAATACCTGGGGCAGATTCAGAGACATTTCTCTCATTTTCCTTTTGCAAAGTTCGTGCCAGGTCGGATCCTTAAGGGGACAGAAAAGATGCTAAGTAACAAAAAAACAATGACTAATAAGCAGGTATTTTTAGATTATTTCCAGCAAAAAAGCGCTTTGTCTGAGGAGGAAATGTGAGAAATATTTATACAATTACCAGGGTGAGTTCTTTAAATCCCACCAATAATATATGAAATTTTTAAATAGTAAAGAATAACTGGGAACTTGGAATTCGGAACTAAATAAATCTAAATTCCCAATTCCGGGTTAAAAGTAAGAGATGAACATTCAGATTTGGAAACGAAGATTCTTAAGATATCAATTAGAAGTGATCAGTTTTAAATTTTTTTTGTTGAAATTTGAAAAAGAACAGGTGTATTGAAAAGCAACAAGGCAAAAGAAAATCTAAAGCAAAGGTTGCAATAATTATAAATATATGTTAAGTTTATTTATATTAATCGATTAAAACAGTATTCTATTTAGATTAACGCACAATCGTGTGTTAAAAAACTCCGGTTTGATTATATACACAGATTATATTATTATCTAGTGTTTCTCAAAATTAATTCGCATGAATAATTTATCATGGATCACTACAAAAGCATTACCAGGAGATAGATTAAACAGGTTAGTTATTGCTTTCAACGTATACATAAGGTATCGATTAATAGTTATTT
Organism: uncultured Calditrichota bacterium; assembly: GCA_964489835.1. Lineage (GTDB taxonomy): Bacteria > Calditrichota > Calditrichia > JAJRVZ01 > JAJRVZ01 > CAZBBC01. Next base: position 19,601 of record CAZBBC010000058.1, on the reverse strand, counting down.
GGGGATTTTAGCGGAAATCGGGAAAATAAATATATAGAAACCGATACGGCTTTTGTATGCCATGACTAAAAAGAACAATCTCTTATATAGCGTAGAAAAAGTCCTCAACACTATGAAAATGTGGGGTCATGGTGTTATTTTTAAGACGATATTTTATATAGGGGGAAACCCACTCATATCCGATAAAGGTACCCATGGTACCCTTTATCCTTTGACCACCATGGCCAAACTACCTGCTATAAGTATCGATAGCAGGTTTTTTTTTATCTGAGAAATCGATGATACAGCTAGTCTCTCCGCCCATCGATTGCGTATCTCAAATTGAGAAAAACCTCAATTTGAGATAATTATCCTTGACAACCGGGCGCTTGATAGCAGCCTTTAAACTGTTTAATATCATTAGGTTAGAATCTGATTTAAATTTGTGGCATCGTATGTGATTATATAATAATAGACCATTGGCGAATAATGGAATTTCTTGATGGTCTCTTAAGTTTCTGTTTAAATAGGTCGAATACCGTAGTAATCTATTAACATTTATGAAGTTAGCGTTTATTTTTTAAGGCCATAAGAATTTTTTAAAAAAATAGAAGAAAAATTGTTCTTCATCACTTAAATATTTGGAATGTATATTTAAATTACTTGAATTTATCTGTCAAAGAAAAAAATTACGTTTATTTTTTAAGTCGAATAGAACAAATTTTCTTTTAGTATTATATACAAGCAATATAGAGACGCATTTCTTTAGGTTGTGTCTGTATCAATTAAATAGAATTTTAAGGAAAAAGAATACATCAAAGGGGAACCGTCAATGGAAACCAGGAAAGTAAAACAAAACAAGATGAGAGGATTTATATCTGTTTTTCTGTTAGCAATGATCCTTTTTTCTGTAAACGATGCTTTTGCTGACCAAATCAGCTGGGATGGTGGTGGTGGAGACAGTCTATGGACAAATACACTGAACTGGAGCAATGATCTGCTACCAACAAACACTGATACGGTAACTATCGATGCCGGGGTTGCGGTTATCCTGGATAGTATCGGTCAGTGTGCGGCTCTAACTATTGGTGGCAGTGTTGGCGGTGATACACTGATTGTTATGAGCGGTAACCAACTGACGATCGATGAAGGTTCGGCGGGAACTTATGGCCCCTTGACGATTGCCTCGGATGGTATTTTTGAACTGGATGGAACCGCTATCCTGTATTTAGTCAGCAACTGGACCAATGCCGGAGATTTTATTGAAAATAACTCCACCGTGGTCTTCATTGGTGGTGCCCAGCCCCGGGTTGATAATAATGCCACCGATCAACAGGAAGTTTTCTATAACCTGACCAATAATAAAAGTACCGCCGGCCGCTGGCAGAATACCACGGACACAAAAATTCTTGTTAAGGGAAATCTTTCCGTCGCCGGAACCAGGCAGTTCAGGATTGTAGCGGCCAGCGGTGGTATAGCGGCCGCCGATTTGCGGGTGGAAGGGGATCTTACCATATCAAATACCAGTGCCGGATTTTACTATGGTACCGGTACGGTGGTCGAATTAGCCGGAGATCTTATCAATAATGAAACCGGAGCTGGGGGAATTCAGGTTCAACTGACCTCCGAACTGATATTTAATGGGACCGGGGATCAATCATATACCTCGGCAAGTACCGTTGATGAAATAATAAATGATTTGACGGTTGACAAATCTTCAGGAACCTTTACCCTGAATGACGGACTGCGCGTCCGGGAGGATCTGACTATCATCAATGGAGACGTCGCGGTGGCTTCTAATGCCATACTGCAGGTAGGTGAAACGGTCAATACAACGACCGGCGATTCTCTGATCATTCAGTCCGGAAATACCTTTACCTTGGAAGGATCTTCCAGTCTGGAAATGCTCGAGAGTACAGTTATTCAGGTAGAATCCGGCGGTACTTTTGAGGCTTTAGGAACCTCTGATTCTGATATGGCGACTGTCACCCGGCAGGGTGCTACCGGCAACTTTGTGTTTAATGTTGCCGGTAAGATGCGGGCGAAATATACCAATTTTAGTTATATGAATACTTCCGGTGTGAATTTAGCGACCGGATCTACGCTTGATGACACCGATAATTTTGATTTTAGTGTGTTCAGCAATGGCGCCAGCGGCGGACGATACCTGACGGTTGCCAATCTGAGTGGTGGTCCGCAAGCATTTGAGATCGACTCTGTTGAATTCTCCGATGTGATCGCCGGGGGTAATAATGTGTTTAAAACGCTTGGGGATGATACCTTAAAATTCTATGGTGCCACAGGATCATTCGCCGGTGAAAATTTTGATGGGGGTAGCGGCGATTCACAGGTTTTATGGTTTGGGACATTAAATTCGATCACCTGGACAGGAACATTATTAGATGGCGATTGGAGTGCTGCCGATAACTGGAATCCAATTATTGCCCCTAGCGAAAATGTGACAGCAATCATACCTGTCGTCGCCAATCCTTATCCAACGATCAGCGGTAATTCTTCCGTAAAGGATTTGAATATCCAATCCGGTGCCTCGGTGACTGTCAGTACAGGCATTACACTTGACGTGAAGGAGAATATGACAAATGCCGGAACTTTAACCCTCAGTGGAACCAGTATTCTTGAAGTGGGAGGGAACTTTGACAATACCAGTGGAACTTTGAATGCAAATTCCTCTACCGTCCTGTTGGATAGTACCTTGGCGCAATCTTTTACGACAGGTGGTGCCGGTTCAGGTAAACAATTTTATAACCTGACAGTCAATAAACCCAGTGGGACCGTTACTCTGAGTGATAGTCTCGATATCAATAACAATTTTACGCTGACCTCAGGTACCTTCGATGCCGGGGCAAGCGCCAATGCCATTTCCGTCGCCAATAACTGGTCTAATGCGGGCACATTTACCCACCAGAATACGCGGGTAACCTTTGATGGTACCGGTACGATTACAAGCGGAGGAGCGGGTGCCGGTAAGTCATTTTATGATCTCATTTTTACCGGCACGACGCATACATTGAACGGCGATATTCAGGCTGATAATGATGTTGAGATACAAACCGGTGCTACATTGGATGCCGGCGTTGGTAATTCTGGTATTCTGCTTGCCGGTGATTGGACGAATGATGGCACCTTTACTCCGCAGCTGGGTACAGTAACCTTTAATGGAACAGCAGATCAGAATTTAGATTTGGAACCGAATATTTTTTATGACCTTACCGTCAATAAAGCCAGTGGCAATCTAGTAAACAGTGCCGCGGGTCTGATAAATATCAGTAATGATCTTACTGTCACCAGTGGTACCTTCCTGATGAGTGGTGATACCCTCGATATTGGTGGTGACGTAAGTATTGGTAGTGGTGGTACGCTTAATATTGCCGGAGATTCGGTTTATGTAGGTGGGGGATGGTCTAATTCCGGCAGTTTATTAGCGGCTGCCGGTTCCTTGATCAAATTTGATGCCGCTTCCGGATCTCATTCCATTGGAGATCAGACCACGGGAGAGATCGATTATATCGAATTCGGCGGGGCCGGGACTTATACATTGGTCACCTCTCTGGATGTGGATGAGGATCTGACCATCAGTGGTACGGCGACGTTGGTTCTTAATGAACAAACCATCTATATCGCCGGGAGTTGGTATAATAGTGCTACTTTTAATGCCGGTAGCGCGGGTACGGTGGTCTTTGACGGGGCAGCCGGCGATTCTATCCGCAGTGGTGGGAGTTCTTTCTACAATTTAACGGTTGATCAAACCAATGCCGGAAGTGATATTTTTGTCGTAGATGATCTTGATCTCAATGGAAGTCTTAACATCCTCAGCGGTGATTTTATTGATACACTCTCGACCACTATGAATATCGGTGGGGATTTTATTATTGGTGCCGATGGAAGAAGGATTCCCGGAACCGGATTAGTCACCATGGATGCGCCAAGCGGCGGACCTTATACGATTGATGACGGTAATAATCTCAATCAGATTATCGATTTGACGATTGATGCCGGATCGAATGTAACCTATAATCTTGAAAATAATAGTGACAGCGAATCGGATATTGACGGTGATCTGCGAATTGTGTCCGGTATGTTTGATATGAATGGACAAACCCTGAACTTCGGAACGGTTGAAGCGGTGGATTTCGACTCCTTGATTGTTAACGGAACGTTTACCATTGGACCCGGTGCCATCCTCAAAATGGATTCACCCCAGGCGCTGGATACCGGAAATGATATTGTCGTTCGCAGTGGTGGTACCCTGAAGGTAGTTGGGGAATCTGGCAATGAAGCGGAAATAACAAGAATCGGTGAAGGGGGAAGTGCGGTCAGAAAGTGGCGGCTTACCGTGCAGTCCGGAGGAACGATTGAAGCCCGATATGCACTATTCAATCATGTTGATGGTACCAATGGTATTAATCTGCAGGACGGTGCCATACTTCACCCGGTCAACAATTTTTCCTATTGTCAGTTTGATGCCACATCCACAAACAGCCGCTATTTAAAGATCGGCAATTTAAGCGGATCTGGTAATTACGATATTTATGAGGCCGGATTTCTCAATATACCCACCGGGACTTCATACAATGTTGATAAAACGGATGAATCAAGTGACAGCCTGTTTTTCTATAATGCCTATGGTGTATTTGCCGGTGAAGATTACGACAACGATACGGATGCCCTGCCGATAGATAGCGGCCAGGTTGTCTGGCGGAATACCACCCCGGCCCGCGAATGGACTGGTACAACATCAAGTGCCTGGGAGGTAGCCACAAACTGGGTCGGCAATCAGGTACCCGGTGCCGATGAGGATGTTTTAATCCCCAATGTTCTGAATGATCCGGTTGTCAGTGGTACGGATTCCTGCAGAAATGTATCCTTTACCAATTTAGGAAACATCACCATTCAGGGTGGCGGAGAACTGTATGTCACTGGAAATTTAAATTATGGTACTAGCGGAAATGATGGGGACATTACCATCCTGGATGGCGGCACGTTATATATTGCCGGTAATTATGATAAACAATACGGCTCTCTGGATGCACAAACGAATTCAACCGTGGTATTGAACGGTAGTGCCGATCAAAACTTTCATACCGGTGGGAATGGAGATGGTGATGATTTTTATAATTTAACAATAAACAAATCCGGTGGAACGGTACTGGTAGAAAATACGGTCGAGGTAAACGGAACTTTTACGCTTCAATCCGGTAGTTTTGATCTTTCCAATGGATTGGGTTGGAACATAGAGATAGAAGAAGCCTATGTTAATTCAGGCGGAACACTCATTCCCGGTAATCAGACGGTTAATTTTAACGGAACGGCGGGGACTATTAATGGTGGTGTTGGTTCGGGAAAAACGTTTTACAGAGTACTTCTATCAACGGGTACCTATACCTTAACCGGTAATCTGGATGTATCCTTTGAACTGCAAATCAATGCCGGTGCAACTTTAGATGCCGGCGCCAATTATGACATCTATCTTGCCCGGTTGTTGGATAACGATGGAACGTTTATTCCCCGCAATGGCGGGCTCATTCTGGATCGGACAGAAAGTGTTACCCTGGATGTCACCTCAGCCACCGGAACGGTTTCTTTCTATAATCTGACGATCAATAAACTGACCGATGCTATCATTGACGTTAATGGATATGTGGATGTCAACGGTGATTTTAATGTTACCAGTGGCCGCTTCGATTTCGACGGAACAGATACGCTCGATGTTGAAGGCAACGTGGTCATTAGTAGCAACGGCAATTTGAGCCGCGGTGGTGGGGCTACCGGCATGTATGTTGCCGGTGACTGGTTGAATACGGGTACTTTTGATAATACTTCCGGGGGACCGGTTTATTTCGACGGAACCGATCAGACGATTACCGGTGGTTTTCATGATCTTGTTCTGGCCAACAGCGGTACTAAAACTGCCGGTGAAGCGCTGGACATCAATCGTAATATTACCATTGATACCGGTGTAACCTTTAATGGCGCCGGTTATAATCACACCATTTATCACCACTGGACCAATGACGGCAGCTATATTCCCGGTTCCGGCGGTACGATCACCTTTAACGGTCTGGTGGATCAAACCATTACCACAGGTGGTTCCGGTGCTGGTAAGGAATTCGAGAATTTGGTGATAAATAATACAGGATCGGATGCGAATAATGATTTGACAATTGTCGGTGACATTAAGGTTACCGGTGATTTTACACTGACCGATGGTGATTTTCATACGGAGACAAATAATATCGATGTTATTGTCGCCGGCAATTGGAATGTATCGACAACCGGCCGGTTTTATCCGGGTACAGGAATGGTTACTTTTAATGGAACCGGTGGTGGGCCCTATATGATCGACGGGGGAACGCCGGCAGCGACAGCAAATATCTTCAATAATATTACCGTTAATGCCCCGTCCGTAACCTATCAGCTCACCAAGGATCTGGAAATAAATGACGATTTACTTATATCTGCCGGAACACTCGATTTGAACGGGCAAGTGCTGCAATTTGGTGATGCCAATACGGATTCGATCAAGATTGCCGGAGGTACACTGGACATTGACAATAATGCCACTGTGCAAATGTATGCAGCAACGGGTGCCGGCGCGGATCTGGTTGTTCAAAATGGTGGAACAATTGTTGTGGTTGGATCTGCCGGGAGTGATGCAACGGTGACCCGTTTTAGCGGAACCGGAGCCACTGACAGATACTCTTTTAAAGTAGAAAGCGGCGCGACCATTCAGGCACGCTATGCCCTTTTTGAATATATGGATACCGACGGCATTCAACTGGAAACAGGATCTACGCTCCATCCGATTAATAACCTGAGTAACGTTAACTTTAACAACGGTCCGTCGGGTGGCAGATATTTAAGCATTGATGATATCAGCGGTGCCAACCAGAATATTACCATTAATTCTGCTTCTTTTCTCAGTAATCCGGGAGGTGGTGCCTATAATGTTGATAAAAGTGTTTCTTCGGATTCGCTGATATTTAATCAGGCCACGGGTGTATTCGCCGGTGCATCTTTTGAGAATGATCCGGGTGGTGTTGTCAGTTGGGCAAGTCCGGTTTCCACCAGAAACTGGACTGGTCTCACCGGCGTTGACTGGAGTACCTCCAGTAACTGGGAAGGTAATCAGGTACCGACGGTAAGTGAAGACGTAAATATCCCCGGTTCGGCAACAAACATGCCAACAGTTTCCGGTACCCAGGTTGCCCAAAGTATTACCCTAGAGTCCGGGGCGACATTAACGATATCGGCCGGGGATACGCTGGATCTTGGTGGATCGGCCAATATCAGTGCGGGGGCGACCGTGACCATGCAGGATATGGCTGTGCTTACGATTGCCGGTGATTTTGTCAATGCTGGAACCATTGTTGAAAATACATCAAAAATAGTTCTGGATGGCAACGGTGATCAATCAATTAATGCCCAGGGCCAGGGAGGCACCAAGGAGCTGTATGATCTGGTTATTGATAAAAGTGGGGGCACAGCAACGCTTGCCTCAACCATCGAAATCAACGGCTCCCTGGAAATAGTCAACGGGACATTGGATGTCTCCGGTAGTAATTATGCGATGTTGATTGCCGGTAATTGGTCAAATACTGGCAGTTTTACCCCCAGAGAGGGAACGGTTACCCTGGAACAGTCCGGTGGAACCTTAGTTACCGGTGGTAACGGATCGGGTAAAAGATTTTATAATTTGATTGTCAGTGGTACGGCATCAAAAGTTTTGGCCGGAGACCTTGCGGTCACCAATAATCTAACTATTGCCTTGGGCGGGGCGCTGGATGTGAGTACATCCAACTACTCATTAAACGTCAGCGGCAATTGGGATAATGATGGAATCTTTACGGCACGCAATGGAACGGTCACTTTTGATGGTACAGGCGATCAAAGTTTGGAGGTCCTGGCAACGGTAGGTTCCTTTTATAACTTTTCTATTAATAAGAGTGCCGGTACTGCGACGGTTACCAGTACACCGCTGGATATAAACGGGAGTTTTACCATTACCAGTGGAACCCTGGATTTTGGTGTTAATGCCATCGATGTTGAGGGAACAACAAACATCAGTGGGACCATTACCGGTTCAGGAACGATCACGGCTGCCAGTGACTGGAATAACACTGACGGTGTTCTAACTGGTTTGAATAGTCTAACCTTAGATGGTGCTGCCCAGACCTTCAGTGGTGATTTTAATAACATTATTTTATCAGGTAGTAGCACCAAAACAGCGGGTGGTGTCGTCGATATCGCCGGTGATGTGACGATCAATAGCGGGGTTACCTTTGATGGGGCCAGTTATACCCATACCATTTCCGGTGATTGGAATAACACTAGCGGCAATTTTACCGCGAATACAAGTACGATCGTGTTCGATGGCGCAGCGGTTACACAAACATTGAATACCGGAGGTATCGGCTCGACAAAGGCCTTTAATAATTTCAGTATAAATAAATCGTCCGGATCGGTTTCACTTCCGGTATCAAATGACCTGGATATCAATGGTAATGTGGTCATTAGTGCAGGAACGATGACCTTTGACGGGAACACGGTTTATATCGGTGGCAGCTGGAGTAATGCCGGAACGGTGGAATGGACGGCCGGAACCGGTGAAGTTTTATTTGATGCGCCCTCCGGATCATATACCATCGATGATGGCGGATCTCCTTTTGCACTGGTAACGATTAACACGCCCGCTGCAACCTATCAGTTGAATGATCAAACCCGGATAAACGGCAATCTGGATATCGCTTCGGGAACTTTAGATCTGAATGGTAAAATTTTAGAATTCGGCGATGCGGCCAATGATACGTTAAAAGTTACCGGAATCCTGGCTATTGATGAAGCCGCTTCTCTGCGGATGTTCACAGCCTCAGATACCGGTGCTGCTCTGATTGCAGAGAGTGGGGGAACTGTCCAGGTTGTGGGAACTTCCGGAAATCCGGCCACTGTATCCAGATATAATGGGACAGAAAGTGGTGACAGATATACTTTTACCGTGCAGTCTGGTGCTACTATTGAATCACGATATGCCAAGTTTACATATATGAATAAAGATGGTATTCGTCTTGAGGATGACGCGACCCTGAATGCCACAAATAATTTTAGCGATACGGAATTCAGCGAGGGTGAAGCAGGGGGTCGTTATTTGTACATCGGCAATATTACCGGGACCGATCAATTCTTTACGCTTAACAATGTTGGATTCACTACTAGCCTGGGTGTATCCGGTTTTAATATCGATAAATCAAGTTCAGCAGATACTTTAAAGCTGGAAAATGCCTATGGGATTTACGCCGGTGCGGCCTATGAAAATGATCCGGCAGGTGATCCCGGCGGGCTCATCCAGTGGAGTGGTACTCAGACTGCGATTGTCTGGACAGGAAGTGTAGACAGAGATTGGACGGATAGCGGTAACTGGCAGGGAGCAGCAGTACCCACATCAACGGACGATGTTACCATACCGAATGTAACCAATGATCCGATTGTGTCCGGTACGCAGGTCGCTAAAAGTGTAACCATTCAGAGTGGTGGATTACTGACCATTTCTGCGGGTGATACACTAGATCTGAGCGGAGGATTCACTAATAGCGGTATTCTGTTAATGCAGAATAACGCGGTACTCTCCATTGCGAATAATTATTCGAATGCCGGGACAATCACCCCTAATGCTTCAAAAATTGTTTTTGATGGCTCGGCTGATCAATCAATTTCCAGTGGCGGAACCAGTCCGGATAAGAGCTTTAATAATATCGAGATTAATAAAAGTTCGGGTAATTTAACGTTAGCCGGAGCCATTAATGTAGATAACGATCTGATCATTACGCAAGGAACACTGGATGTAACCACGAATAATTATCAGATAAATCTGGGCGGCGATTGGTTGAATAACGGTTCATTTAATGCCCGTTTAGGAACGACCGTACTCGATGGCTCAGCAACCCTTACAACCAATGGTACCGGCAGTGGAAAATCATTCTATAATCTTAAACTACTGGGATCTGCCTCAGCGACCGCTACTTTGGCCGGTGATTTAGATATTAATAATGATCTAATGATCGAAACAGGGGCCAGTCTGAATGCAGGTGCCGGTAATCATGCTATTTTAATTGCCGGTGATTGGGATAATGATGGTACTTTCACGGCGCAAGGTGGTACGGTAACGTTTGATGGTTCCGGTGACCAGAGTATTGATGCATCAGCGACAGTCAGTTCTTTTAATAACCTGACCGTTAACAAAAGTGCCGGAACGGTGACCGTAGCTGAGGGTCCGCTTGATATCAATGGAGCACTCACCGTCAGCAGTGGTGCCTTAAGTACACAAAATATTGCCGTCGATATCGAAGGTAATGTTTCCATAAGCGGTACCATGACAACCGGGGCGAATACTATTACTGCTGCTGGAAACTGGGCAGCTACCGGTACCTTTGGTAGTAACGGAACCGTCACCTTTGACGGTGCGGCACAATCGTTGTCCGGTGCCTTCAATAATTTGGTACTGGCGGGTACATCAATAAAAACAGCTACTGCCGCACTGGATGTCGCCGGTAATTTTACGATTAATTCCGGTGTCACGTTGAACACGCAGAGTTTTACGCATGCATTGGGCGGTAATTGGAGTAATGCCGGATCGGTAAATGCCAGCAGTAGTACATTTATGTTTGACGGCAGCGGGAATACACAAACCGTTATATCAGGTGGTTTGGGTGCTACCAAGGCATTTAATAACTTCACGGTCAATAAATCGTCAGGGACCGTGATTTTATCCGCCGGAAACGATCTGGAGGTCAATGGATCCTTAACAATTATCAGCGGCTCGGTGAATGCCAATACAAATAGTATAAATATCGCAGGTAATTTTTCAAATGCGGGTATTTTTACTGCCAGTACAGGAACGCTTACTTTTGATGGTACAACCGGTGGTCCCTATACCATTGATGCCGGAGCATCTTCCCTTAACAATGTGACTGTTAATGCTTCCGGACGTGTTTATCAGCTGAGTAATAATCTTGATGTGAATGGTGATATCACTCTTTTGGCAGGTACGCTTGATCTGAACGGTCGCTTGCTCGATTTTGGAAATGCAATCACGGATACCATCGCTGTAAGCAGCACATTGGAAATAGATGCGGGTGCTACACTGCGGCTATTCGCCGGTTCAAGTGCCGGTGCCGGTGTGGAAGTGAAGAGTGGCGGAACTATAAACGTTGTCGGAACAGCGGGAAATAGGGCAACCGTGACCAGATTTAGTGGTACAAGTGCCAGCGACCGCTATGGCTTTTTCATAAGACCCGGCGGAACTATTGCTTCCAGTTATGCTCTTTTTGAATATATGAATGCTCAGGGTATTGTCCTGGAAAGTGGCGCAGATATTGATTCAATTGATAATTTTAGCAATACTAATTTTAATAATGGCGCTGTCGATGGCAGATTTCTCAGTGTCAGTGATCTGGCGGGTACGGATACACTGCTCATTTCCGCCACAGGATTTTTATCAGATCCAGGTGGTACTTCATACAATATAGACAAGATAGCCAGTGACGATACGTTGACATTTAATGCTGCTTTTGGTGTATTTGCAGGTGCCGCCAACGAGAACGACCCCGGGGATAATGTCGGGTGGACTGGTGCTGTGGCTTCTATTCAATGGGCAGGTGGTGGAACATCCGCTTGGAGCCTCGGAAGTAACTGGATAGGAGGGGTTGCGCCAACAGTAACCGATGATGCACTCATCCCAAGTGGTAATACACCTTACCCCATAGTGAGTGGGACGCAAACGGCGCGAAGTGTCACCGTTGAATCAGGTGCGAGTTTAACCATATCGACGGGGGATACCCTTCATACGGCCGGGACACTGACCAATGGTGGAACCTTGACGTTAAATAATACATCGGTTTTACAGATTGATGGTGATTACGTCAATTCCGGTTTAGTCAATGCTAACACTTCGGAAATATTATTGACGGGTACAAGTGATCAAACAGTCAACACCGGAGGTACGGGTGTAGGACAGACTCTTTATGATTTGAAAATTGATAAATCTACTGGAACGGCCATACTTGCATCCAATATTCAAATCGATAATAATCTTAGTATAGTTAATGGTGCCCTGGATGTAAGTAATTCCAATTTTTCGATTACTCTGGGGGGAGACTGGGATAATAGTGGTACCTTTAGTTCCAGAAACGGTACCATAACAATTTCCGGTTCTTCTACCTTAACAACCGGCGGTACCGGTGTCGGTAAGGATTTTTATAATTTAACTTTAACCAGTGGTGCTTCTGTTGTTTTAGCAGGAAATCTGGATGTCAATAATAATCTGACTGTTCAGACAGGAACTTCGCTGGATGTAACGACATCAAATTATACGATTAATCTGGGAGGAAATTTATCGAATAGCGGATCTTTGTTTAGCAGAGCGGGTACCCTGACGCTGGATGGAAGCAGCGCTCAGAGTATCGATGTAGACGCTGTGGTTGATTCACTACATCATCTGGTGGTGAATAAACCTGCGGGAACGGCCACGGTTACTGCCGGTCCTGCAGCACCGATGGATGTGAACGGCAATCTAACGATTACCAGTGGTACTTTAAGCACGGGAACGGTTGCTCTGGACATTGAAGGCAATGTGAGCATTACAGGATCATTGACCACCGGTGTGAGCACAATAACTGCTGCCGGGAACTGGAATACCACTGGTACCTTCTCTGGCACTAATACCCTGACACTTGACGGTGGTAATCAGAATATCAGCGGTAGTTTTAATCATCTGGTCATGGGCGGCACGAGCACGAAAACAGCCACGGCAGCGCTGGATATTAATGGTAATTTATCGATTAATAGTGGCGTCACTTTTAATGCCGGTGCTCTTACACATACGCTTGCCGGAAATTGGAATAATAGTGCAGGTACTTTTACAGCCTCAACCAGTACGATTCTTTTTGACGGGACAGGGACACAAGGGCTGACTTCCGGGGGTACGGGTGCGACGAAAGCTTTTAACAACCTTAGTGTTAACAAATCCGGCGGTACCCTGCAGTTAACTGCGGCCAATGATCTTGATGTAAATGGTAATTTAATAATTACAGTCGGGACTTTTAATGCAAATACCAGTGATTTATTTGTTTCCGGTAACTTTAACAATGGCGGAACTTTCCTGGCCGGTACAGGAACACTTACTTTCAATGGAAGCAGCGGCAGCTATTCGATCAATGACGGCAGCTCTGGTTTAGGTGTTGTTGAAGTCGATGCAGCAGGAACGGTTTATCAATTAGTCGGCACTACAGCGATTAAAGGTAATCTTACGATTACCGCGGGTACCCTGGATTTAAACGGAAATACCCTTACTTTTGGTGATGCAAATACTGACGCATTGAGTATTTCTGATAGCCTGGTGATTGATGCCAATGCCATTCTCCGGATGTACACCGGCAGTGGCAGTGGTACGGGGCTGACGGTTAATAACGGTGGAACAATTATTATTGTCGGAAGCGCCGGAAACCGGGCCACAGTAACCCGATATAACGGTACCGGAGCCAGTGACCGGTACAGTTTTACTGTCGCTTCCGGCGCGACCATCGAAGCGAATTATGCTATCTTTGAATATATGGGGACATCCGGAATCAATTTGCAGACGGGTTCCACATTAGATGCCACCAATAACTTCAGTAATACCAATTTTATCAACGGACCCGGAAGTGGCAGTTATCTGGTGGTTGATGATATTAGTGGATCTAATACATTTGCAATAACGGCGACCGGCTTTTTAAGTGACGGACCAACCTACAATGTGGATAAAACCGCCACTGATGATACGCTTAATTTTGATCAGGCTTTTGGTGTATTTGCCGGAGCAGCCAACGAAAACGATCCTGGCGGTATTGTTAACTGGACGGCAGGTGTTGTGGCGACGCAATGGACCGGCGGTACAAGCAGTGATTGGGGTACAGCAAGTAACTGGACATCCGGTGTACCAACAGCAAGTGACGATGCGGTAATTCCTGATGTATCAAGAGATCCAATTGTTACCGGTACACAGGTGGCAAGAAATGTCACTATTCAATCCGGCGGTTTAGTGACCGTAGCTACCGGTGCAACGCTTGATCTGGCAGGTTCTGTAACTAATACCGGAATTTTAACACTGTCTGGTACCGCACAGTTAGATGTGGGTGGGGACTTTGTAAATTCTGGCGTTTTGAATGCAAACACCTCAACCATTACTTTCAACGGTCCCACCAATCAAACGATCACCACCGGTGGTACAGCCAGTGGTAAAAGATTTAACGATGTTACCATAGACAAATCAGGAGGATCTGCTATCCTGGCCGGTAATATGGATGTAAATGGAGACCTGACAATAACCACCGGTACATTGGATGTAGGTGCCGCCAATTACAGCATCACGGTTGCCGGTGATTGGAGTAACTCAGCAACATTTCAGGCTAACAGCGGAACGGTTACACTGGATGGTACATCGGCGCAATCAATTGATAATGGCAGTGCCGGTTCATTTTATAATTTAACAGTGGCTTCATCAAATACCGTAAGTTTGACTGGTAATGATCTGGATGTTGATAATAACCTGACCGTTAATTTTGGATCGACGTTCGGTGCCAATGGTCAGGATATCTCTGTCGGTGGTAATTGGTTGAACAGCGGAACATTCACTGCCGCAAGTGGGTTGGTAACCTTTGACGGAACAGGAAGTAGCTATTCCATTAGCAGCAACAGTTCTTCTTTCCAGAATGTTGGTGTGAATGCCGGCGGTGCAACGAGTTATCAGTTAACGGATGACATAGATATCAATGGTGATTTAAATATACTTGCCGGTAAACTGGATGTTGTCAATCACACGCTTACTTTTGGTGATGACAGCGGTGATTCGATCAAGGTTGCGGGTACACTGGAAGTCGATGCAAATGGTAGCGTTCAAATGACCAGCGGCAGCAATGTGGTCGTTTCGTCGGGCGGTATCTGCACATTCCTGGGAACAAGCACATCAGCTCGTGCAGAGATCACCAGACAAAGTTCCGGAAACTACCTGATTCTGGTTCAAAGTGGCGGAACCATCAATCCCGCTTATGCAGATTTTAATTACCTTGGCGGTGCCAGTGCAGGTATAAGGGTCGAATCCGGAGGTATTATTAACGCGACGAATAAATTCGATTATTCATTATTCCAAAATGGCACCGGAACAGCCTATATGAGTATAGCCAATGATCAATCACTAACGATCACCGGTATTCAATTTGAAACAGGTCCCACTTATAATATTGATTATTCCGGAAGCGGTGCACTTAGCATTCACGATTACTCAGGCGCTCTTGCCGGGGCACGTTATGAAAATAAACCGGGTACAGCGATAACCTGGGAGTTTGATCAATCGAAAGATGTCTCAGGTACCACTGCTGTAACCTTTGGTAATGATCTGACGATTACTCCAAGTGCGGTCGGTCAATTTGGTCAAATTAGGGTTGAATTGGTTAATGGAAATCTACCGTCAACACCGATATCTGTCGCCCGTTATTATTTGATTAATCCTGAGGGCATCGGTACCGGAACTGCAGCGGTTATTTTAACCTATGATGATGATGAATTGGGTGTGACCACTGAGTCAAATTTGAATCTATGGCGGAGAAGTGGTGCCTCCTGGGTCGGTCCGATAGATCCCGATAACCACAACACAATCACGAATGAATTTACACTCAACAGTATGGCCATTTCGCGCGGTGTTGTTGACACTTTAATCCTTAGCGATGCGGAGAATGATCAAAGTCTACCGGTGGAACTGATTGCCTTTAACGCGAGTACCGAAAAGGGTGTTGTTACTATATCGTGGATAACGGCAAGTGAACTAGAGAATTCACATTTCTTACTCGAACGCTCGGAAAATGAGGCCGATGACTATGTTACCGTTGCCCGACTTGAAGGTCAGGGAAATACAGCCACTGAAACGCGATATGAATATTCTGACGAAGTAGTGAAAGTTGGTCACAAATACTTCTACCGGTTAACAGATGTCGATTATGCGGGAAACAGGCATTCCTCCGATCATATTACGGTCGAAGTGATAGCTCCAATAAATTTCCGTTTGGGTCAGAATTATCCAAATCCATTCAATCATACCACTATCGTCCAGTATGATTTACCGGAAGCCTCTAAAATAGATATCATTATTTATAATGTTCTTGGACAAAAGGTGATCGAACTGGTTAATGATAAATTTGATGCCGGTTATTATAAGCATGAATGGGATGGAACAAATCAGGCGGGGCTTACGATTGCCAGCGGCTTGTACATCATTCGCTTTAATGCCAGAGGGTTGGAAAGTGACAAAAATTTCACCAAGGTTATTAAAGCAATTCTCCTAAAATAAGTTGACTATCAGATTTTCCTATAAAACCTGCCATCGGAGTAGATGGCAGGTTTTTTTTTGTGTGCCCGGGGCAGGATGGGTTGAATCTTTCCTGTCTATTTTCTGGCAGCAATGAGCATATATATGCCGGCGGTTCCAAACATAATGTTACCGAGCCAGGCGCCCAGCCAGGGCTCTAACGTGCCCTGATGCCCCATCACCTGTCCCATTCGGATAAATAAAAAGTAAATAAAACAGACCAGAAGACTGATACCAATACCGACGGCGGTACCACTTCTTCTTTTTTGTGCTGCGATAGGTGCACCGAATAAAATAATAATAAAATTAGCGAATGGATATGAGATTTTCAGGTATAGCTCTACCATCCATTTTCTGATTTCGGCACCAATATTCTTCATATCGGTGGTAAAGGTACGTAATTCTATAAAACTCATCTCTTCTGGTTTCTTCTGTACTTCCAATAAATTTTCCGGCTTGAAATTAAGATCAGCCTGGATCAGCTCGGGGTATTTCTGAATATTTACCGATGAATCCTTAAAAACTCTCTCCACAACGTCATACAAGATCCAGTGTTGTTCCTGCCAGATCATATTTTCAGCATCGATCCTTTTGATCAATTGACGACCCTTAAAATATTGTAAACTCACTTTTTTAGCTTCATTAGAGTTTCCGTCAAAAAAGGCAATTGATATTTTTCGATCTGCGGTATCCTGCAGATAAATATTGTTTCGTCTACCTCCTTGATTCCTGGGATTTTTGCTGATTTCGTAACGATACAAATCCAATCTCTCCTGGTTTGTCCAGGGAACAACAAATTCATTAAAAAAGCCGGCAGCGATACTCATAATAAATGCCAGAATAAAGAGAGGCGTGAAAATCCGGTAAAGGCTGATACCTGCTGACTTTTGGGCAACAATCTCATTATTTTGTGACATACTACCCAGTGTAAAAAGACAGGCCAGAAGCATGGATACCGGTAGGGTCAAATTGATGATATAGGGGATATAATAGAGATAATAAACCGATACAACAGATATACTTGCCTGACGGTCAATAAATTTATCAACATTTTCTATCAGATCAATCACCAGGAAAATCACCACAAAGGCTCCAACGGAAAAAAGCAGATTGATCAGAAACTTTTTCAAAATATATTTATCAAGTAGTGTCATCATAAGTCTGGTGTCATCCGGGTATGTTTTCTTTTTCTAAAAGTGGTAAAAAATTCACCGATTTTTTCCCATTTAATTATCGTTGTTTCCTTAACGGTGCGCCATGTCAGGTAAAAACCGGCGGCACCAATTAAAATATTTGGGAACCACATTGCCAGCATCGGATGCATGAGCCTTCTATCGGCCAGGTCTTCACCAAGTATCAGGCAGATCCAATAAAGCAGAAAAAAGAATATACTCAGGGTTACGCCAATTCCCATACTTCCTTTTCGTGAGGCAATGCCTAAAGGTGCTCCCACAAGTATAAAAACAATACTGGCAAATGGAATGGAGAACTTTTTATGCACTTCCACCAGATATCTGTTTATACTGATTTCATGACTGGAAATCCGGCTGCTGGAGGTGTGCAATAGCTGGTATAATCGACTGATTTTTCTCAAAGCCCGATCTGTTGCCTTTTTAGAGATTTCCTGTTTAACGCCTGAAAAAAACTGAGTAGAATCTTTTTTAAATTCTCCGGCACGCGAAGCTCTATTGTCTTTTATTTTAGGTAGTAAAGTTTCCCAGGATTTTTCTATTCTATCTTTTATTTTTATTTCTTCTTTTATTAATAAATTTTCATTCGACCGGACCTTTTCCATCATCATCTCAACATTCATTTCCCTGTCACCACGGTAATCATCTTCTTTGTTTTCAAATTCAAAATCATGTGCAGGTATATACACACGGTTTTTTGCGAAAAGTGAAAAACGATATTCTTCCGGATTGGTGTTATCTAATTCATGATACTCACCATCAAATAAAGTAAAAATTAGGTTTTTTGTTTCTTTGGAGTAGATCATATATCCTTCGTCAGCAGTGACAGTGACAGTTTTATTGGGAAGACTTCTATCAAAAATGGTAACATTGCGCAGTCTATCCGGTGTTGTTTCCAAATCTAATTCAGGACCTAGAAGATTCATTCGATCAGATATTTCATCTCCCAGTGTTTTCTCAATTTTTTCAACGTGAAAGGAGTATTTCCCCAGGTCAACAAAAATTCCTGGTTCTAATTTTAGTGTTGCTTTTTTCTGCCCGATATTATGAAACATCACCCGGGCTTTATGATTAAAATCAGGAAGCACTCTATCATTAAACAAAATCATCAATAAAGTGATAAATCCACCAAATAACAATGCCGGTCTGATAATTTTATAGATGCTTATGCCGCTGGACTTAAGAATGGTAATTTCATTATCTCCGGATAATCGTCCAAAAGACATTAGCGTAGCCACCAGAACGGCCATTGGGACTGCCAGGGCGAACATCCATGCTAAATTATAAAATACCAGCTCAATTATAGTAAAGAATGGCAATCCTTTGCCGAATATTTGAGTTATATACTTTAGTAGAAATTGCATAAGGAAAATAAACATCAAAACGCTAAGGGCAAATAAAAAGGGAGGAATATGCTCGCGGATGATATATCTGGGTAATATTTTCATTATTTTAAGTAGCCGGATCTATTTATAACGCAGCCCAAGGCTGCAAACAAAGAAAAGAAGTCCACGAATTATCCGTCTAAGCCGGATCAGGCGAAGACTGACACGAATTTTCACGAATTAAAAAATGTACTATAAAAAAATCTCTGCGGTCTCTGCGTTAAATGAATATATTCAGTTTGTAAAAATTTTACTAAAATAACAAAGTTTTCGGCTATAATAGCATAAACTACAGAGCTCAAAATCAGGTTAGTAAAATTACCTATTAAATATACGCAAATCTGGTCATAAGTTCTAACGATTAGGAACCTGATTTATCACCACGAAGATCACGAAGATCACGAAGATCTAATAATAACAATAAGTTATATGGAAATTATTAATGAATTCCTTATCAAATTTTATTATTTTATTTTTTAATTAACAACAATAAAAATATCTTCGTGTCCGGCGCCTGTCCTGAAGACCGTAAGGTCGAAGGATTTGCTTCGTGGTTTATGCTATTGTAGTCAAAAACTTTGTTATTTCCGCCGCGGCGCCGCCCGCCTGGCGGGGGCAGGGATCGCCGGGGCGATTAGC
>CAZBBC010000057.1:0-24838 GCA_964489835.1 uncultured Calditrichota bacterium | reverse complement strand
GGCTGGGGGGATGGGATCATCGTCGCCGGCTTTGGAATCCCGGTGATACCGACCCGCACCTATGACCAAAATAATGCCTTCGCCGCTTTTCTGAATGACGGGGGAAAATTATTTTATACCGACCAGGATTACTTTTTCAGCCATGGCGAGGAAGATGAACCGGTGTTTAGCAGCGGTGAGTTTGCCTTCGATTACTTCGGGCTCAGCGGCGGATCTAATGATCCCGGAGACGGCGTCGGGCCGGACAGCCTGATCACTGGCGTCGACGGCGATGAGATCAGCGGCTTTATGAGTCATGATTTTATTCCCATGCGTCCCAATGACTGGCGGAATGGCGATAACTGGACCGATTACCTGACCGCCGATCCGGCTGATGCGATCATCACCAGTGAGACCGGCCATACACTCGGGGTGAAATATAACAGCGGCACTTTTAAAACCGTTTTTTTGTCCTTCGCCGTGGAGGCGATGAATGATACGGCCGGCTGGAGTAAAACCAGCACGGGGAAATATAATCAGAATTTTCTGACCCTGCTCGATAACGCCTTTACCTGGCTGGGATTTGTTCCCTCGGGAGGTTCCGCTATCAAAGCGGAGAACGGCCCTATGCCGCTAAAATTTTCACTGGCCCAGAATTATCCTAATCCCTTCAACCCAAAAACAATCATTAATTACGAATTACCAATTACGAATTACGTTGAACTAAGCATTTATAACATATTGGGACAAAAAGTGACGACTCTCGTTTCCGGAAAACAGCGGGCAGGATATCACAAATACGAGTGGGAGGCGACCGGTTTCGCCAGCGGCGTTTATTACTATCAATTGCGCACCGATGCCGGTTTTATCCAAACTAAAAAACTGGTTTTATTGAGGTAACAGAGCCATCCTTCCGTTTGGAAATATAATTTCGGATGGGTAAGTTAAATATTAATTTGAAAAGCCCCGGAGGGGCGGCATATTTATAGCCCGGTGCGAAGCGCCGGGTAAAGGAGAACCAGAGAGACCCGAGCCCTGTAAGGGCGAAATGTCTGTGGGAAAAATCGGTAACATTCGTGTCAGGCATGCAGTCGATCTATAACAAAAACATAGGACCCTTATCGGTAGAGACGTAGCATGCTACGTCTCTACTTCATTATCGGAGCCTGTCCAGAAGATCGAAAGGTCGAAGGATCTGCTTCGTGCTTCATTAATCATTTTTCAAATTTCGCCGTAAATGTACCCATCACCTGTCCCTTATCAAATCTGGAAAAATAAACAGCGGCCTCGGTATCTTTCCCATCAATGGAAATACCGTTTTTATTTTCCAGATTGATAATCCAGCGGTCCTCCCCCCATCCGGCATGAACAATGATGTTGGCCTGATTGGAGGGCGAGTCCTGGAATTCGATACGTACAGCCGACTGTTTATTATTCTGAAAAGGTTCGATAACGGTCGCTATTTTAAGCGGTAACCGCCCTTCCCCTTTAAAAATAACTGTTGGTGTGGCCGTCCGTTCACCGGAATGATGGGAGATCCAACCCTGTTCCGGATTTTCCTGCCCCTTTACGACGGAAACCTTCAGGGGTAAGGTTGCGGCCGCCGTCAGTCGGATATTTTTACCGTCTGGATATACCGTCTGTACCGAATGATCCGCTTCGTTAACCCGGACCTCACCCGGCGTGAAATGGTACAAAACCTCAAATTGGCGATTACTATCGTCCACAAGATAATCGAGAACCAGCCAGTAGTCTTTCTTTTTGAATACAACATAACGGGAGTGTATGACCGGAATATGCTGTGACCCATAACCATTCTCATACGTGCCGCTGGCAAAATCGAGATTGCTACCGGAAATCCAGCGGTTGGTCATTGGTGCGCTGGCCCGGTGGGTCTCAACCTTCGGTATCCGTTGCTGACCCTCTCCATCGATCAAAATGGTGTTATGCGCCCGGCTGCTTATAAAATAGTCACGCCATTTATCCGGTATATACAAACCCTTTCCCCCATCGGTGATGAAATCACGTCCGAAAGCGGATACATCGATATTTAGTTTGTCCTCATGCTGATGGCTTACACCGGTGGGACCGGCATCGAAGAACAAATACCAAGCCTCCGGTCCCCAATCGCTACGCATCACACTGTGCCCGCCCCACGGAAATTGAACGGAGGTCTTTAGCGGTGGCTGCCCGGCCTCGCCATTCGTGGCAATGAAACGCATATCTTCCCGGCCGAACAGATCAGCACCAATCGCCATCCATTGGGTAATATCATATCTGTGGGCATCATTGGTCGGGGGTACCTCCCGTGAGGGTGTACTGACATACATGATATAGGCAAACATTTTCTCCATCGTATTTTTAAAATTATCCGGAACTGCTGTCCCTGTCTTTTGAGCCACGGTATAGGCCTGCTCAAAGCTGTGCATGCAGGCAATATGATAACCGCTGGCCAGTTCGTGCTGCATGCCATCGGGGTACACTTGTTTGTCCAGCTGATCGGATAAGCGCTGCAGACCGGTGGTTGTCCAGACTACTGCCCGCTGAAATTCAGGAAAATACATCCCCAGGCTGGCCAGGCCGTTGGAGCCGATGATCACCCAGTTATTCACAAAGCGCATACCGGATGGAAAGCGGAGAATGTGTTCACCGTGGCTCCACATCGACGCCAGCATCAACTGAATAGCCTGAGTTTGAAAGGAAGGTGAGGCTAAGAATCCGAAAAATGTTTTTGGCCAGGTACTGGACATGCGGATGCCCGCTTCCAGATTACGCCAGCTGGGTACACGGGTCAAACGGAAGGAAGGAGCCGGATTACGAACCGTCCAGTCAACAACCTCGCTGTTGTACTCCCGGGCATAAGCCTCATTGCCGGTTTTCAAATAGCCGTTCAGCAGTGTCACCCAGTGACCCATTCGGTTCAATCCCCAGATCCATTCATTGCTTTCCGTAGGATTATTGCGAAAGTCAATACGATCTCCCATATGAATCGTGCTGTCACGATATTTAAAGTCGTGTCTCACTATCATTTCCGACGGTTCATCAACGGCGGATATTCTCTCCGGATTTTTTAGTGGCCAGACCGGATGGACTTTTCGCCGGAAATATTCGGCCACCTCATGGGCAGCCAGGAGTATTTTTTTATTGGCATAGGCTTCTCTGGCCGCTTCCAGTCCCGGATAATCCAGATTAATCATCCCTTCGAAAAAGTGTTTCTGAAAATGTTCCTGATTGAGCACGAACAGGGCCGGGCTGCGTACCGTATGAAAAACCGTGCGGTCCAGCGTTTCCGGTATATCTATTTTTTTATATGATAATTTTTTCCCTTTTAAATCAAAGGTTGCCTCGTCGGTCTGACCAATTGTCCCGTAAGTCTTAAGGAGGAGTTGTGATACCGGATCAGATACATGAATAAGTTGAATGACCCGGTAGGCTTCATACTCGGGTTCTGTTTCCTGCTGTGCCCAGCCGTTTTTTTTCAGTCCCCGTGCCCAGGCATCCAATTGTTGAGAATTTTGGGCCGAAAAGTTCATGGCCGTAAATATCTTTTGAAGGATTTCACCATTAATCGATGCCGGTTCCGGTTCTTCACCGATTTCACGGGTTAACTGCGTGGCCCGGTCACCGGTAATGATACGCGTCCAGCCTTGTTCATATAAAATATCTGTAGCTGAAAGAATGCCTGGAAATACAATTAGTGTAAGGACCAGGGCTGCGCGTGTGTTTTTAAAATAAATATTCAACGGGTTCATTATTATTCCCTTTGTTTGTTTTATCTGGAATCTAATTTAATTATTCATTTATATTAATAGCACATTCCAGGTCTGCAAACTAAAATCCTAATGGCTGACCCTCCCCCGGCCCCTCCCTGTCCGGCTTCGCCGGACAGGGAGGGGTGGACCGCGCTAGCGGGACGGGGTGGGTTATTATTCAGAATTCAGATAATAAAATTTCAAAAAATAGTTAAACCCTGAAAGGGTTTTATATGTCTTGTTTTATAATTTAGTAAAAAATCATATATAAAATCTTCCTTTTGATTCAGCAAATTGATTATATTTCTCAGAGTTGATTTAAGGATATCCGGGACAAGTAGAGCAAAATCTGTGCGATAAAGAAAAGTCAACTCCTTCGATGCTTACTCATTTAAAGATACACTATCACAGGAGAAAATATAAAATGATGACACGTCTTATGAAACTAGTCAGCGTTGCACTATTAATCACGCTCATATACCTGATCGTGATCGACAGCGAAAGACAAATTTCATCAGCATACGAAAAGGAAACCATTCAGGCTTTCGATGCCCGGCTGCAGTGGTGGCGTGATGCCCGTTTCGGTATGTTTATTCACTGGGGTCCGGTCAGTCTCAAAGGGACCGAGATCGGCTGGTCCCGTGGAAAAGAGATTCCTGTTGAAATCTATGATAACCTGTACAAACAATTCAATCCGACCGCATTTGACGCTTCTGAGTGGGTTTCTATCGCCAAATCCGCCGGAATGAAATACATGGTGCTCACCTCCAAACACCATGACGGGTTCTGCCTGTGGGATACAAAAACCACCGCCTACAATATCATGTCCACCCCGTTTAAACGGGATGTGATCAGAGAACTTTCAAATGCATGCCAGAATGAAGATCTACCCTTTTGTACCTATTATTCCATCCTCGACTGGTATCACCCGGATTATAATATTTCTTCACGTGGTGGCCCCGGATACTCTTTGCCAGCAGGAACCAGTCCCCAGATGGACCGCTATGTCTCATATATGAAAACACATTTAGAGGAACTGGTCATGAATTATGGACCCTTGGGGGTGCTGTGGTTCGATGGGGAGTGGGAAGAGCCCTGGACAGAGGAACGCGGCCGGGACCTGTATGCTTACTGTCGTACCTTGCAGCCGGATCTGATTATTAATAACCGACTCGATAAAAAACGTGACGGTATGGAAGGTACCTCGATAAACGGCCGGCAATATATCGGCGATTTTGAAACACCGGAGCAGCGCATCGGAAAGTTTAATACTGACCAGCCCTGGGAATCATGCATAACGATCGGAAAACAATGGGCCTGGAAACCTGACGATGAGCTAAAATCACTCAAAGAGTGTATTAACATATTGGTGAATACCGTTGGCGGAGATGGTAATCTCCTGCTCAATGTCGGTCCTATGCCCAACGGTGAAATTGAGCCCCGTCAGGTTGAACGCCTCAAGCAGATAGGCCAATGGCTGGGAAAATACGGGGAAAGCATCTACGGCACGCGCGGTGGCCCCATTGAACCCCAGCCATGGGGAGTAACCACACACCGCGATAATAAGGTCTATCTCCACATTCTTCAGTGGCCGAAGGAAAAACTGATGCTGGACAGCATACCTCAGAATATTGTTAAAGCGTCCTGTCTGACCGGTGGCAAGGTCTCCCTGAGCAGGACGGATCAGGGATATGAGATTCTAGTAGCGTCAGCTGACCGCGATCCGATGGATACGATTGTTGTTTTGGATATGGAGAAATAGATCTTTTAAAGCGTAATGTGGTACAAGTTTGCAAACAATAAAATGAATTAACCACGAAGCACACGAAGATAACGATGTTTTTGGTATTGGGACTTGGGATTCATTTATCACTGAGACCTAAAAACTGGGATATTATTTTATCCGGTTTCCTGACTCCGGTTATTTATAGTTAATATCATATGATACTGTGACATATTTTTTTAGACAGGATTACAGGATTTACATGATATATTTTTTATATAAAATATTGTTATTCTTTTTTTTTAAGAAATTTTTACTATTTATTACTTAAATTGAATAATACACCACAGAGGACTCAGAGTATTATTAATTTTAATATAAACAAACAGTTACAATAATCATACTTTTTAAATTTAATATTAATAATATATCAATTAAATAATTTATAAATGTATCAAAATCATATATTTAACCCTGTGTACTCTGTGGTTTATGCTATTGTAGCCAAAAACTTTGTTTTTTTAGCAAAAATTTTAAAAACTTTTATCCACGGATTATCCGGCTGCGACGGAAAATCCGTGGACTATTTTTTTCTTTGATTACAGCAATATGCTGCGGTATGAATAGATCAGGTTAATAATTATAGTATCCTGTTTATTCTATTATGTTTTATTTTCTTTAGTAGCATATGATACTATTTCAGTAAAGCCAGTTTTTTAGTTTGGATAAAATCTGCGGGTTGCTTTATTTCTTAGCTTTAACGACTGGTTTTTTAACGGCCGGTTTGGCTGTTTTTTTCTGCACCTTTGCCACCGGTTTTTTGGCTGCCGGTTTTTTCCCGGCCGTTAATTCTTTTTCGGCCGCTAGCCAGTCGGCCATATCATAACCATGAGTGCCACCTCTGGCAACAAATTTTTGATGCGCAAGTTCGGCAATTTTTTTCTCTAAATTTTTCATTCTTTATCCCTTTTCTTTAAATTTAAATTAGACATTTTGACCAACAATTAATATACTAATTAATTTGGTATAAATCATGGTTATCAACCATATTTTTTGATTAACCTGATTTATTCACCACAAAGTAAGATACTTGTCCATACAAACAGATATAACGGCGAAAAATGAAAAATCATTCCATTAAAACTCTTTTTCTTAAAAGGAATCCGGTATGGTGGTTAGTAGCGACAGTTACTCTGTGTTTGGCGGCGATCATATTGATTTATCATAACGAGATTACATTCAAAAAGATCAATTTCTTTACCTTGCTTTGGACCTATACGTTGTTACTGGCGATGCATACGCTATTAAATTTAAAGCACTTTAAAAATTTTCCCCGGTCGGACCGGGCAGAAAGAATCTATCGAAGTTATATACAGGTAACGATGCTGTATCTTCCCTACCTGATCATTGCCGTCATCTATGAAAATCTTTTCCTGTTCAGTGATCTTTTTAGCCATACATTTCGTAATATCGACCTAACATTAATGCAGATGGATGAAATAATATTTAGAGCGCAACCAACGATCTGGTTGCAGCAGTTTACACACCCGGTGATGGTAGACTTTTTTATGATCAGTTACAGTATGTTCATTATTTATCCATTTTTTTATCTGGTCTTTTTAATCCAAAAAAATCAACGGTATATTTTTCAGGAAGTAATATTTGCCCAGATACTGGCATTGATCATATCTCTGACCAGCTTTATTATTTTTCCGGCCATGGGACCGCGATTTACTCTCGATCCTGATATTGCAGTATTCGGTGATCAGGTGACATTGTATACAGTTAAACTTAAGGGAATATCCTCAAACCTTGTATTCAACCTCACCGGCAGGGAATCCCTTTATGCAGCCCAGGTTGACCTTTGGAATTATATTGAGCGGGTGCGCACAGACTGCATGCCCAGCATGCATGCCGGCTTATGTCTGATATCTTTGTTCTATGCCCTCAGACACAGAGATATCTTTACACATAAAAAGCCGGCTTTATGGTTCTGGATATTTGGTGTAAGCGCTCTCATCATTAGTACGGTATACCTGCGTTATCACTGGGTGATTGATGTTATTGCCGGTGCCATTCTTGCAGTCATTGCCTATTTTATAACCAATAAAATATATAAAGCCTGGATGTCAAACCGGCATCGTCATGGTTTTAAAGAGCTAACGATTCCCTGGTTAGCACAAAAATAAGATACAGATATTAAAAAATCACCAATCGCTATTCAATAAATACAAACTTCGTGATCTCTGTGCACTTCGTGGTTTAAAAATATTAAAATTTCCGAAACTTTCTGTGACAAAGAAACTATGAATTCAGAATAAGTAACAATACCGGAAAACACAAGGGAGAAGCAGACATGAATACAACCAGTGACCGATGGGTTTTTATCGTCAATCCGATTGCCGGCAATGGTTTTGCCGCTAAATATGCAGAGACGGTGAAAGCAATGATCAATAAATACAATATCGATGCCAAAATTGTGCTTACGGAGAGAAAAGGCCACGCCACTGAAATTGCCGGAGAATTTATAAAAAAAGGTTTCCATCATGTAATCGCCGTGGGAGGCGACGGTACCATCAATGAGATCATCAGAGCCCTCCTCGGTAATAATCATGTCACCATGGGTGTTATCGCTGCCGGAACCGGGAATGATATGATTCAGATTCTGGGCTTCCCCGATAAATTTTCGGAAAGTGACTGGGACATATTTTTCAAAAGAAATACGATTAAAATAGATGTCGGTAAATGTAATCATAATTATTTTCTAAATGGAATGGGTATCGGCTTTGACGCCAAAGTCGCCTCTGAAAATTATACCGAAGATGGGCGGGTCATTAAAGATCAGGGATCAAAATACCTGTGGCATATTCTAAAAAACCTGTTCTTTTATAAGGAATCAGAAATGTATACCTTACTAGACGGGAAAAAAAAGCGGTCGAAATGTTTTATGAATACCATTTCCATTGGCCGACGTTTTGCGGGGAAATATTATCTTACCCCAAAGGCCCTGGCCAATGACGGTCTGCTTGATGTATGTATGGTAGAGGCGCTGGGTATTTTAGAGAGATTTAAAATATTTCTTGTGGTACCTAAAGGGGCACATCTCGGCAATAAAAAGGTGGATTATTATCAAACCGGAAAGATCAGACTTGAATTTGACCACCAGGTCCCCCACCATCTGGATGGGGAGATATTTTATGCCTCTGCATTTGATGTAAGTATCCATCCCGAAGCCTTGACTATCATTTACAATCCGGCCGGTCCCCATTTTTTCAAACCGGAGTAAATAAGATCTCTCGCCCATCCGATCAGGGCCAACAGGGACTCAAGTTCGCAGTGTCTTTTGTCCACGAATTATCCGTCGAAGCCGGATCCCGTCATAGCCACGTCTGCGCCGGGCAGGCCGGGCAGGCAGGTTTCCGTCTAAGGCCGGATCAAGTGATTGACTGACACGAATTGTCACGGATTGTCACGGATTATTATGAATTATATTAACACTATCTTATTGAGAAAAAAATATCGTACTATTTAAATATAAAAAATGGCCTTAAAATAATTTGTTAGAAATTACCCGCGAAGCGGAACGAAAAGAAATTTTTTCTGTCTGAGCGCAGCGAGTTTAAAAATTTCAGTGAAGCGAGCGGTAGAATTTCTTCAAATTATTTTACAGCCTTGATTTTTTGGTTCTTTTGTATCAAGACAAAAGAACAAATAAAAAGACTACCGTGGATATGATGTTTTGGTGATTTAAAAACTCTGCGTCTTTGCGCCTCTGCAAGAAAAAAAATATTAGACTAATATAGGAAAATATATTAATGAGAGACTATGTCGCATTTTTTGACCTTGATGGTACCATACTGAACACAAACAGTGGCAAAATACTCGCCCATTATGCCCATAAAACGGGCATGCTGCCAAGAAGACATCTGATCAACGGTATGTTTTTATCGACCTTATATAAACTGGGTTTCATGCAACCGGAAAAGATAATCGGCCGGGTAACGAAGTGGTTCGCCGGTATTGAAGAAACTACCCTGACCGAAATAACCGATCAAATCTACGATCGTTTTTTAAAGCGTGCGATCCGAAAAAGTGCGCTAACAGAAATCAATTTTCATAAAAGCAACAATGGCCAAACGGTCCTGCTCTCCGCCGCGATTAACTATATTTGTCAACCGATCAAAGAGTTCCTCGATATGGACGACATGATTTGTACCGGGCTGGAGGTGAAAGAGGGCCGTTTAAGCGGAAATCCCATAGGCAAATACTGTTTTGGTGAGGAAAAACTCCGGCAGGCAAAACTTTATTGCCAGACCCATGGTTTTTCCCTGGGAAAGGCATATTTTTATGCCGATTCAAAAGAAGATCTGCCTCTGCTGGAAAAAGTCGGTTATCCGAACTGCGTCACCCCTGACTCAAAACTAACTCGGATCGCCAAAAAAAAAGGTTGGAACATTAATAACTGGCAGGCTTAAAGACCGGAAATCCGCTTATTGCTTCCTTGTCAATCTTTCCGCTACCTTCGGGATCCTGTTAATCAGCCGTTTTTTACTGTCTGACTGTTTCACCATATCAAACGCATCGTATAATTCCCCGGTAGCTGTATAGGCTTTGAAGTTCAGGGTGTCCTTTTCAATCGTTATGATTTGAAACAATTGTGTATCGACCGCACGCCGGGTCATCCAGCGATCTTCGGAGACATCATACATCTTCGCCCCACTCACGGAAACGACAAACATCGTATTGGTCGTTGTATCCGGATTGATAAAGGAAGGGATCTTCTCCATTCCACGGCCGTAACCATGATCATGGCCCTGCAGGACCAGATCGACGCTATGTTTCTCCAGGATCGGTCCGAATATGGTTCTGAGTTCAACATTATCCCGATTGGGTTTTGTAGAATAAAAGGGATGATGGAGCATCACCGCTGTCCATTTCATCGGATGATGTGTTAATACCGAATCAAGCCAGAGTTCCTGTGCCTTTGCCGCCCATTCAGATTCATTGATCATATCCGAATCCAGGGAAATAAGTCTCAAATTTTCATAATCAACAAAAAAACAGGTTTCTTTCAGTCCCTGCGGTCCATTATCCGGAAGCGTAAATTGGGGGCGCCAGTGAGGATCCAGGGTCATGTCACCAGTATATTCATGATTACCGGGGGTCATGGCGCTGGGGATCATCGCATGAATAAAACCGCCTCCATGAAACCACTCCCCCCACTCCAGGTCTCTGCCAGTACGGTTGATAAGATCACCGGCATAGACCATAAATCCGGCATTCGGGTCAGTAGCAAAAGATTCACGGATAACTCTCGACCAAACCGATTTGATATTATTTTGAACATCACCGAAGTAAATAAAGGAAAACTTCTTCGTTCCGCGACCGGCGGTTTTAAAATGAAACCATTCACTCCAGGTATTACCGTCACCGACACGGTACATATATTTGCTTGAGGGACTTAAGTCTTTAAATATGATTGAATGATGGCAGGCGCTTATAGGGGGTTCATCTTTATACGCATTTACATAGCGTTCTGTTTTAGCAGAAATTAGCACCGTTTCGGAAGGGATCTGCGGCTCGGGCTGTACCGGGAGAATCTGGGCGACAGCTTTCATAACCGTTGAATCCGTCCGCCAGGTCACGGCCATGGAAGTTGCCGGATCTTCAGTTAAATTTAAAATGATCCGGTCAGGATTTTTACCGGGTACCGGATCCGTCAGCGGTTTGATTTCTACCAGCACACCTGGTGTCGTACAGGAAAATAATATCAGGGCAAGTACCATGATCATCACCGCAAAAAATATTGAATGATTAGAACGCAGACGTATAATCGAATGATGCATTTTTACTCCTTAACTTTATTGCTTACGAACTCAGTATCTTCCGTATTCAAGATAGGCTTCCATCAGGGCCACGATATTTTCCATCGGCGTGTCCGCCTGAATATTGTGAGCGGTGCAGAAGATATAACCACCGTCCGGTTTGACAACATCGGCCAGCATCGACACTTCCCGCCGGATATCCGCAGTAGACCCGAACGGCATGGTTTTCTGAATCGATACACCACCCTGAAAACAAAGTCGTTTATTAAAATTCTTTTTGAGACCGGCCAGTGACATTCCACTGGCTTCCGGCTGAACGGACTGCAGGATGTCCAGACCGCATCCGATCATATCGGGAATGATCTCTACCACCGATCCGCAGCTGTGATGCATCGCTGCCGCCTGGTGGCCTTTAATGAGACCAATATAATCGGCGAATCCTGGCTGGATGTACCTGCGCCACATATCAGCGCTGACTAAAAGCCCGTTCTGCCCGCCAAAATCATCGCCGGTCAGAACGATGTCGATCTTCCCCCGGGCTGCCCGGAGAATTCTTTCCAGGTAAGCCAGATAGAATTCCCTGATTTTTCGAAAAATAGTCCCTGCAATTTCCTCCCGGATCACAAGATCTACAAATATCTTTTCTGAGCCCCGTAAATACATCGCCGGTTTGAGCTGGGCCACGCGATTGAGCCGGTCACCCATAAAGACGACGATGCGGTTTTTTTCCAAAATAACGTCACATTGCTGTTCGATGACGTCATAGTTGAACATGTCCGGATCCGGCCAATGATCGTAGGCTTCAATATCTTCCGGAGATTCCGCATCGCTCAAAGGCGCTGTCGCTACCTCGGCATAGGACTCCGCCTGTCCGGCCGATCCGGCAACAACCGTAGTGCGGGACACGCCCCAAATATCTCTTCCCCGGACAAGCGTTGGACCAACATATTCCGGACCTTCAATATAACGAAAATCCACGTCGTAATAATCCAGAAATGATGCATATGGTTGGTTAAAGGATTTTTCCAGATGCTGAACCACTGATGATGTTGCCCAAAAATCGATCGGAATCCTGTCGGCGGCCCGGTGTTCAAGAGCCAGGAACGTTCTCTGACGCGAATCCATTCTTCATCCTTATGTCTTTTTCATCAACCACTGAGCACACAGAGTTAATTATATGAATTTATTGCCATTATATAATACTTAATCCATGTATTAAATTTATAGTGATAATTCTTATAACTAGAAACAGAATAATTTATCCAATATGATTGCAATTTTACAAAATCGTCATCCACAATATACGATCTTACAGTATTGTAATTCTTAATAAAATCATTAATTTCCTTAATCGCTTTCTCAACTGCTAATCATCATAATAACAGGAGTAACCATACACGATAATGGGAGCAGACAGAAATAGTCATATTTTCTTACGATAAATGATGTGATTTATAAATTTACCGGGGAATGTGATCTTTATTAATTACAATATTGTAGTTAATTGTCAACGTGATTTCATTTTTGTAATAATTTGTGAAAATAATCCTGGTCAATAATTTACTATATATGATTATATTCATTATACTTACGGATATATAATAGCATTTGGCATCAGAGTTGCCATATCCATTGTGAATTATTCGGAACTCAGCGTCTACCGGCCGGCAGATCCGCCCACTGGCGTGATTCCCATCGTTTCTCTGTGTTAAAGAAGACTTGCTTTATTGAACAACCATGTTGTATTTGCCTATATTTTAATTAAATATTTTTGATAATACCAATAAAATTATAGGGGAAGAAAAATGAAATATATGAATATCAAATACTTTGCATTGAAGGGCATGGTCTTAATTTTTTTACTGGCCAATATTCTGCCAGCCCAATTGAAATTCTCGGGAGATGTGACCGCAGTTTCTACTTTTACATGGCGGGGCGTTAAACAATTTAATGGCAATGCTCTGCAGGGGACCGCTAACTTATCGATAAATGTGTTTTCACTCGGATTTTGGGTTTCCAGTGTAAGTTTTGGATCCGATGGACCATCGGTAGAGAGTGATCTGTTCTTTGAGATTGCCCTACCAAGCGGTGGTGAAATCTCCAGTACTATTGGAGCGACCGCATTCACCTATGATTTATTTGACAGATTCAATGATGATGCCAAACAGGAAATTGAGATCTATGGTAAAGTCGGGATTGGTTCCTTTGCTGCTGC
Source organism: uncultured Calditrichota bacterium (assembly GCA_964489835.1). Lineage (GTDB taxonomy): Bacteria > Calditrichota > Calditrichia > JAJRVZ01 > JAJRVZ01 > CAZBBC01. The sequence goes on along the minus strand of CAZBBC010000057.1, from coordinate 11,344 downwards.
TGTCTTTTTTGTACCCAGCCAGCCCAGTACAAAAAATAATCTAAACCATTCCGATTACTGGGTTGAATTATCGACCCAGGCCAACGCGCTAAACGCTGATTTCGGCGCTATGCTAGGTTTTGGAACCTATTCCAGCAAATATTTACCGGAACCTCAAAAAGAACCGGTGTACCATCTGGTTCTGTCCGCTGCTAAACCGGTTATGGAGAGCCTTTCTGCCGGCATGAGTTTATCTCTGGGCCTTAGTAAGGAACTGTCAAATTTATTCTGGATCTATCTATCGGTGGGGATATAAATATATTTACTTATTAAAAAAGTATGAATTTGAGTCGGGGTTTCTCATCAAGGTGTATTGACCGATTGGGGGTGGGTCTCCACCGGCCTTTGTTTATGGATTGTTGAAATATGAAACCCTTTCAGGGTTTGCCAATTATGTGGAATTACCCTGTCAGGGAATAAAATTGTTTACACTTCCTAATTCAGAAATCGTTAATCCTTGTTCGATATTCAAATATTAAAGATAAACATTCAGATATTAGAAGTCAGAATTTAACCGGTACCCTCTTCGCTGAAATAATCCGTACCGGTCCCAGCAATCCGGAAACCCGCGGTTGATCATTCGTGGTGAACTTGTGAATATTGGTGCGCGTGAAGCGCTGCTCTTCCGGCAGAAATTGATCACCAATCAGGCGGTTCGGCCACAGATTAGTTACCCGCACCTCTAGCTCATTTTCACCGGCATTGAGACTGGTGGTTATTTCTGTCGTAAAGGGTGGCATCCACAGCACCCCTGTTGATTTTCCATTAATTAATACTTCCGCCAGTTCCTGGACATTTCCCAGGTCCAGATACAACCGGTAATCCGTGAGCCAATTATCAGGAATTCCTATTTTTTTTCGATAGGTAGCAGTTCCCGAAAAAAATTTAATCCCTGCAACATCCGATTCTGTCCAGGATCGTAGTTTTTTCCAGGTGACCTTTTCCGGTGCCCCCCACCCTTTCGGAAAAGCCAGCTGCCACTCCCCCTCAATAAAAATTTCCTTGGGCGGATCATCCACCGGGATGGTTTTCGATTGACCATCAGAAAATATACATCGGTAATCACCGGCATTAAACGCCTCCAGCCAGAGCGTGTCATTTTCGGTAAATATCGATGGCTGATACTGTCCCGGTTTTCCCATCCCAAGCGGAAAAAGGCGCTGCCCGTTTTTTTCCATGGAAACCAGGTGCGGAGAATTGCTCTCGTCCCGAAAGATGACAAAGACCGAACCTTCCGGTCCCAGATGCAAGGGAACGGTCGTGCATTCATTTTCCTCCCTGTAAAGAGGAATCTTTCGTATTGTTCCAGTCAGCGGATCCCAGATTTCCGGAGCTCTCCCTTTAATCCTGAATCGGCAATCCACCCGTTCATAGCGATCGGGAAGATCGGTCAGGTAGCGATATTTGGTGTCATAAATTCCCTGTCGGGCCAGGCGGTTGACCACATAATAAATATCCGTGTTCTCTACCCGGCGGTGGATATAATCCAGCGCGCTGCTATCCTGACTGCTGATAAATGCAAAATCAGGCCGGATCCCGTCATTAATCAGAATATCCCGCAGATCTATTCCCCAGAGAACTCGTCCCTGACCGTATCGGTTTTCGGTAATCCCCACTCCATCATAGGCCCCCCACAAACGGCCGGCCAGTTCGATCACCTGTTTTTCCGATTCCGGATAGCCATTTAATCCGGTCGATGTTTTCGGTCTTGGACCAACCACGGTGGCACCATCCTTAACCAATTGCTCAATTTTTTGTAATACTTCCAATGTGATCGCCTCCCGGTCCGGTAAACGCAGTAAATGATAACTCATGCCATCCGGCAGAATTATTTTGCCGTTTTTTACGGACATTCGTTCCAGCAGGACCTCAGCGTTACATTCATCATAATCATATCCGGGGCCGAGCTCTTTGATGATCTGTTTCCTGGATACAAAATTGGGGACATCATCACCATAATAAATACAGACATCGGCCTGAAAAAGACCCTGGCTGAGCAGGAAGGACACCCGGGATAGGTATTTAATGAAGGCTTTCGATGGTTCCCACCAGGTGGCATTTGGGTTGAGGTGGGTACCGGCAAAATATTCATTTCCCGGCAAGCCAAACGCTTTGGGTGAACTGGTAAAACAATGCCAGAAAAAGCGATTGATACCTTCACAGAAATTACGGTCAAAGACACTTTTTAAATCTTTGGGTGAGCGCTCCCATTGCGGGCCGATGGTGGTTGGTCCTTCTCCGGCTACAAAACGTTTACCGTAAATATGGGCGGCACAGGCACTTTGTTTGATAAATAAACGATCATCTTCCCGTACCCGGTGTGTATTCGACCGGGCCCAGAATTCACCCACCGGAAAATCATTCCGGCCCAGGCATTTGAGACCATCAATAGGCGCCGAATGGGGTCCGCCCGACTCCGGATGAAGACCCAATCCCCGCTCATGGGCCATCCGGGCAAACTGGGCATACATACGATCGGCAATGCAGTCACCGACTGTTTTACGGAAATCATACAGAAAACGGTTGGACACCTCCCGGCTGTCCACGATACGACCAGCCAGTACGGGCAGAAAGGGTATCGGATCATACCCGCGCATCTTCATAAAATCCTCGCGGAAATTCTTTGTCCAGTTAACCAATCGCATTTCCCAACTATCCGTATGCAGGTATTTCAGAGATTTACCGATAAGATCACCGCCGGATGCTAAAATGGGATCGACGACATCCCTGAAAAAATGCTCCAGGGCTTCTGTGCTCAGATGATCAAAGGACAACCCGTCATAACCATCGCTGGCGGTACTGACTTTAGCCCCGGTTAGAATATAACCAAATCGTAAAATCACCCAGTCACCTTCCGGCACCACCCAGTGCAGACGACCATTCATTTCCATATGCACACTCAGATCGATCAGAGAATCACTGTGCAATTCTGCATCCCCTAAGGCATTGGGTTCCTGTTCACGCAGCATATAAAGCGGATAGCAACCGCCGCCGTGGAATTGTCTGTTCAGTGATTTATAGCCCCAGTTTTTTATCGGCCGGTAACTTCCCTTATTTTTTTGCCGGTAAGCCTGGACAACGATATCATGATAAAATTCACCGGCAGCTCGGGGGAGGGAATCTGTAAAAGTGACCGGACCGGATATTTTTTTTTCAGTCCAGACAATTTTCTTCATGGCATCGTCGGGTGTGACCGTCGGACCGCCGGGATTCCAGCCGCTTTGGATGTTCAGACTCAACTCCAGCCCCAACCGGTCTGCTTCTTTAAGGGCATGGTTAAACAGTTCTTTCCACTCCTTACTCCCAAATACCGGTCCGGCGGCTGTTTTATGAGCAATTTTGTAGCTGGAAGAGCCGGCATCGAATAATAAAGCACCACCGAAGCCCTTATCTTTAAGTTCTTCCAGGTCCCTGGTGATACTTTCTTTGGTGGCCATAGAATTGAGCCACCACCAGAAGACACGGGGCCTGGCATCCGCCGGGGGATTCCGGAAACCCTGATCCAGGTTTTCTGTTAGGGTAACCTGTATCGATTCATTATTTCGAGCCTTGCCCGATTCCATTTGACACCCGGCAGTATTGACTATCAAAAAGTAAAGAAAGAGGTATTTCACGACCAAATCATATATTATCATTATTTATCCCAGTTATGATGGTAGTCGATGTAAGAATTTTTTTAAACACGAAGTACACGAAGATTTTTTTTAATATTTTTTATAAATACATATTAGAATTTAAAAAATAAATTTCTTAATTACTTATGATTAATTGAAAATTTCGTGTGCTCTGTGTCCACCACTGCAGGCTATTGCAGATTAGACATTTACACATTAGTATTGTGTTTTATCAAGCAAGTTGTCATTCCCGCGCAGGCGGGAATCCATAAGGAACAATAGGTATATAAATTTACACTATGGATGCCTGCCTTCGCAGGCATGACATTAAGGTGCTATATTACCTCTTCTGCAATACTCTATACCGGCGTGATGCTTCGTGGTTAGAAAATTTCTGGTATAAACCTAAATTTACTGGATCGAATATTTAGTAGCAAAAAGTCAGGTGCTTTTAACTGAACAAATTTTTCGCCATAAAAAAATCACAGATTTAAAGACCTATGTTATATCGTATGCCGGCGTTCCAGACGAAACGAACCGATTCAGAGGAAAGATCGCTCTGGTGGAAGATAATAATAGAAGGAATTAAAGATATATTAAATCTTTCAGAAAGCGGATAAAATGTAACCAGGGTAAATCTTATCAATGCAGAAGGAATTCTTCAATCTGTTTCTTACTCGTATCAGATAATCTCTCAAATTTACAGCCAATACCAAATTGATCTAAGGTATCATGGGTCAGCGCCCAGGTGATTTCCAGGTCGGCATTTAGAAGAAAATTTAGTTTTTGGGGAGACTCTATTTTAAGCAGTACCAGCTTATCCCCGATTTTAGGTATACTTTTAAGTTCTTCTCTCACCGGGGCAATACAGATCCCACCCTCGCTCAGATTTACGACTTTGGCAGAAATAATTTCGCCCGTATTGAAGGCGTAAAAGTGAACCAGTGTATCGTCCTCGGGCGGAAATAGCACCCGCTTATAGCTGCGATTTTCTTGCATCTTTTCCCATCACCAATATTCTAATATATTGAAAGATCGTTTTTCTAATGTTAACCATTGTACTCTGGAATTCTTGGTCTTATGATATTATTATTCGGAAGAAATCCAAAAATATTTATAATATTGCTTTTTTTTATCTTGTTTTTCAGATATAGTGATTGTGATGATATTCCCCTTTTTTATTAAAATAAACCCAAACAACTATAATTCAAGTAATTATTTATACACCTCATACATCGTCTTGAAGATCGTGTCCAGATCTGAATATTTTGCCTTCCACCCGAGCATATCATAGGCACGCTTACAACTGGCAACCAGTCCTTCCGGATCACCGATCCTGCGGTCAACGATATCATAAGAAATTTCCTTACCGGTCACCCGCCGTGCGGCTTCAATGACCTCCAAAACCGTATAGCCACTTCCTGTTCCCAGATTTACTAACAGATTTTCATCTTTTTCGAGAATATAATTCATGGCAAGAAGATGAGCGGAAGCCAGATCGTTTACATGAATATAATCCCGGAAACAGGTGCCGTCTTTGGTGTTGTAATCATTCCCAAAAACCATCATTTTCGGACGCATACCGATGGCAGTCTCCATCACTACCGGTGAAAGATTGGCAGGATTTTTTTCTTTACCCTTAATTTTCCCCTGTATATCATATCCAGTGGCATTGAAATAGCGAAGGGCGGCGTATTTTATGCCTTTCAACCGGCTGTACCACTGCAGATTTTGCTCGATCGCCAATTTGGTGTATCCGTAATAATTTTCCGGAATAGTGGGATGTTTCTCATCTATTGGCTGATACTGTGGATTGCCATAAACTGCCGCCGATGATGAGAAAACGATGTATTTAACATCCAGACGAAGCATCACCTGAAGTAAATTTAATGTACCACAAATATTGTTTTCTGCGTACTTCACCGGATCATCCATTGATTCACCAGCCGCTTTCCAGGCGGCAAAATGAAACACAACCTCTGCTCCCTGGAGAGCACGTTCCAGATCAGCATTATTGCGAATATCGCCTTCAACAACTTTCTGAACACGGGAGTCGATATTTTCACGCCAGCCCAATGAAAAATTATCCAGGATAGTAATATGATGACCGGCATCGCAAAGATCTTTTACACAATGACTGCCGATATATCCGGCACCCCCGGTTACACAAATATTCAACTTATCAACCAAAATTCACTCCTCCGAATTTAAGTGTATTGTACCACACGATCGAATCTATAAAACCCGTATGCTTTTTCCTAAATACTTTAACCTCCGAATTGCCAAAAGATGCCATAAATTTTCCATACAAATTGTGATAGCGCTCAGATTCGAGAGGGTCAGGATAAAATCATGCATCAGGTCCTGACCTGCCCCTCACCCAGGATTACATATTTGTAGGTTGTTAGCTCTTCGATGCCGACAGGTCCGCGTGCGTGAAGTTTATCGGTACTGATACCCATCTCTGCACCCATACCAAATTCACCTCCATCCGTAAATCGAGTGGAAGCATTAACATAAACCGTCGCGGAATCAACTTTCTGCGTAAAGACAGATTGATTTTCTTCAGATCCCGAGATTATTGCATCCGAGTGCTGAGATCCGTATTTATTGATGTGATCAATAGCTTCCTGAACATCTGATACAATTTTTACCGATAAGATCAGATCCAGGTACTCCGTATACCAGTCATCTTCACTGGCACTTTTTATTCCCGGGATGATCTCTTGCGTGCCTCTGTCCCCTCTCAATTCAACACCTTTTGATTGCATACGGCGGACAACTTGGGGTAGAAATTTTTGTGCGATATTTTTATGAACCAATAATGTTTCCATGGCGTTGCAGACACCCGGTCTTTGACATTTGGCGTTTTCGCATATATTGACGGCCTTGTCAATATCGGCCGTTTCATCAACATAGGTGTGACAAACTCCTTTGTAATGTTTCAGTACCGGTACTCGGGCCATATCAGTTACCGCTCTGATAAGACTTTCACCACCTCTGGGAATAATCAGATCCACCCTCCCTTCCAGCTGAACCAATTCCCGGACAGCCTCCCGGTCCGCTGTTGCGACCAGCTGAATGGCGTCCCCGGTCAGCCCTTTCTTTTTTCCTCCCATTTGAAGGGCATGGCAAATGGCCATATTACTGTTTATCGCTTCCGAGCCTCCGCGCAGGATCACGGCATTTGAGGACTTCAGACAGAGTGAAGCAGCATCGGCTGTTACATTTGGCCGTGATTCGTAAATGATACCTATAACACCAATCGGTACACGTATTTTTTTTATTCTTAAACCGTTTGGCCTTGTTTTCTCACTGATAACTTCTCCAATGACATCATTCAATTTGGAGACATCGATCATGCCTGCGATCATTCCGTTGATTCGGTCATCCGTTAACGTTAAACGGTCCAGCATTGCCTTCGATAAACCGTTTGCTTCTCCGGCATGTAGATCTTTCTGATTAGCGGTTTTAATTATTTCTTTCTGATTTCGTATCTCATCTGCCATCGCTCTTAAAATATCATTCTTATCATCTCCGCTTAAAGATACGAGTGCTCTTGCCGCTACCTGTGCCTTATCACCCATCGTGATCATTTGCTGATGCAAACCCATCAATTTTCCCCATCCTTTTTTAATATCACCACCATATTATCCCGGTGTATTACTTCTTCGTAGTCCTTGTAACCAAGTATCCCGTTTATTTCAGATGTCTTATGCCCTTTGATTTTTGCCAATCGTTCACTTGAGTAATCGACCAGTCCTCTGGCAATCAGTTTATCATTCAGAGATTTCACATTTACCAATGCGCCCTTACTAAAATGGCCTTCGATCTTTTTAATTCCGATGGGCAGAAGACTATGACCTTTTTGCTCAACAGCTTTCTGTGCCCCTTCATCAATAAAAAGAGTGCCATCTGTTTTATGGAAAAAGGCAATCCAGCGTTTTCGCCCCTTCATGCTTGACCGCTTTTCCTGTATGGAACCACCAATCAAAGTACCGGTATCATCTCCTCTTAACACACGGGTTAATATTTGCTTTTTCCGCCCATCAGCGATAACTACGCGGGCACCGACATGGGTTGCCGCTTCCGCCGATTTTAATTTCGATTCCATCCCACCCAATGAAAGATTACTGGTCTTTCGCCGTGCTAATAGCAGGGTATCGGATGTGACCGATTTCAGATAAGCAACCCGACGGGCATTTTCGGTTCCATAGGAGGTGTGAAGGCCGTCTGCTGTCGTTAATAATATCAAAACTTCCGCTTCAATCAATATAGTAACCAGAGAAGCCAACATATCATTATCACCAAACTTTATTTCATCGACTGAAACCACATCATTTTCGTTGACCACAGGGATAATATTCTGGCGTATCAGTTCCAGCATGGTATTTCTGGCGTTCAGGTGCCGTGTACGGTTTTTTAAATCGTCATGTGTAAGAAGTACCTGACCAATCCTGCATCCTTCCCCTGAAAAATATTTATCATAAATACTCATTAGCCTGACCTGACCTACCGCAGCAGCCATTTGAAGCTGAGGGAGCGCATTGGGCCGGGTGTTCAAACCGAGTGTTTCGATTCCGGCGGCAATAGCTCCCGAGGAAACAAGTACAATCTCTTTTTTGGCATGATGCAAGCGGGCGATTTCTTTTACAATCGAATGGATACGCGGGATATCAGGTCTGCCCGTCCGTTCGACCAATATTCTGCTTCCGATCTTTATAACAATCCTATTGGCCAGTGTTAATGCTTGTCTCTGACTCAAATTTTCAAGCTTCAAATTAAAATCCCGGGTTTCACCTTTTTCTGCCTTCATACAGGTAGAGACGTAACATGTTATGTCTCTACATTGTCATGTTTAGAGCACGTTATGTCTCTACCCGTATGAACAATCAATTAAAATCGAATATAATAATTAAATATATTTTTTTAACTATCGTTAGGTCAAGTTTTTTAACAAATTCTAAAATAATTTCATTGATTTGCAGCTGCCTGCCTCATCCAGAATTTTTCAATTTCTTCCAGACTTTTCCCTTTTGTTTCCGGAATAACTTTCCAGGTAAATAATAAATTGATAACACACATTACCGCGAAAATTCCAAATGTAGTAACAGCATCCAGAGATTCAAGCATGATGGGAAAAACCTGGGCAACCACGGCACAGGCTATCCAGAGGGCAACGGTAGTAATGGCCATGGCCCGCCCTCTGATACGCGTCGGAAATATCTCACTCATCACCACCCAGACCACGGGTCCGAGAGAGGCCGAAAAACAACCAACATAGCCCAGAACAAATATAAGCACTAAGCTGACATTTTGAGAATCTTGCTGAAATGAGGCTCCCAAACAAACGAGAAAAATGGTCATACCTGCCGAACCGGTAATCAGAAGAACTTTCCGTCCGAACTTATCGATCACATATATCGCCAACAGAGTTGCCAAAAGATTCATCCCGCCGACGGCCACCGATTGAAGTAATGACGAATCTATCGAAGATCCGGCAATACTGAAGATCTTTGGTGCATAGTAGATGACCACATTTATACCTGTAATCTGCTGAAATACAGCCAGAAATATTCCAATGATCAGGGCCAGGCGCAGACCGGGTTGAAAAAGTTGGGCCAGTGAATCCTTTTCCTGCGCGATGGTCATTTTTATCTCAACAACTTCCTTTCCGGCGTAATTACTTCCCCCGACTTTTGTCAGGATACCAAGGGCATCTTCTTCTCTTTTCTGCTTGATCAGCCACCGCGGGCTTTCGGGAACCATAATTAATAAAAAGAAAAACAGCACGGCCGGCAACGTCTCGACAGCAAACATCCATCGCCAGTTATTATCCACATGGACAAGAAAATAATCTGAAAAGTAGGCTACAAGGATACCGCCTACAATCGCCAGTTGATTCAGAGAAACCAACCGGCCACGAATATGTGCAGGGGATATCTCAGCAATATACATCGGGGAGAGCAGGGAGGCCGCACCAACCCCAAGACCTCCGACGAAGCGGGCGATAACAAATTCAGGTAAAGATGTGGCAAGTCCTGTCCAAATGGCGGAAACGACAAATAATACCGCACATACCATCAGTACATTTTTCCTGCCAAAGCGATCACTAAAGATTCCCGCAAACGCTGCACCGGGAATGCATCCGATAATCGCCGCAGCTACTGAAAAGCCGAGAACGGCTTCAGACATCTCAAAGTATTGCCGGAAAAACGGCTGTGCCCCGGCAATCACGGCCGTATCAAATCCAAATAACAGACCACCGATGGTAGCCACAAAAGCGATCTTTAAGAGATATCCCAGACTTCCTGTTTGATTTTCACTAAGACTGTCGTTCAACATTTCCTCCTTCTATCCCCTGACTTTTCTACCCACTGCTTCAAACATCGCCAGGACATTCTCAATGGGGGTTCTCGCCTGAATCACATGAATAGCATTGAATATATAACCGTTTTTTCCGGACAGAATATTCGCCCGCTCCTGCACCTCACGATAAACTTCTTCAGGAGCACCAAAAGGCAATGTGCTTTGGGTATCGACACCACCACCCCAGAATATGATATCATCACCATATTTTTCTACCAGCTGTTCAGGATCCATGCCGGTTGCCGAACATTGTACCGGATTCAGGATATCATATCCTGCTTCTATAAATTTTCCGATCAATGGTTCGCAAGCACCACAACAATGCTTCAGTGTCTTCCACGATGTATTTTCGTGTATATAATCGTTCACCTTTTTTGCATGCGGAAGGTAAAGATCGGAATAATGGGCCGGATCGCAAAACAAATTATTTTGAGAGGCAAAGTCTGTGCCGTCCAGAACCGCAATCTGTACCCGGTCTCCAATGGTCCGGTAGATCGTTTTGATATTTTCTATACATATCTCTGCCTGTCCTGCGAATACATCTTTTAGGTATTGACTGCGTGTAATCGTACTGATATACCATTCTTCGATGTCACGTATACCTTTGGGATTTCTCAACCATGGCGCCGGTACCAGCGCGATATCTCCGAAGGCGGCACCGGGAATATTGATGGTAAGGGCAAGATCCGTATTTTCATAAAGTTCAGTGACTGCCCGGTTCATGAACACCAGATCTTCCTCACTGACAGCAACAAATTCTTCCAGATTGTCCGCCGGATTTAGTTTACTCTCATCAATCGGATCCTGTCTAACAATACCATCGAAATAAAATCCGTCCTTAGGCATCCTACCGGAAGGTTTGAAACGCTTATTCCCTTCCGGGTATTGTAAAATATCTCCGTTTTTTTCAGGCGCCGTATTAAATAATCCCGGCACCAGTACCGGTGTCCCTTCGAATGTTGTCCATGGTTTCCAATTATCATTTGGAAAGCCAAACATAGTGGTGCGGGACGGAATAAGGGCAATGTCCAGATCTAAAGTCCGGATCAAATCCAAGCCTATTTGACCGGCCATTTGGTAGCAGTCCTGTACCTTTACCGGGGTGTTCGGTTCGTCCAGTCCAAGCGCCTGGCGCAAAGCATACACCACACTTACATGGGCACCACTACAATGCATACCGCCTAAATCCACCGGCAGCCGATCCACTGGCTGATGATTAAGTACACGCTGTATACGCTCTCTGCTTGTCAGTGTCTCTATCATTTCTTGCCTCCTATTCCGATGGTCGGTAGTCTAAAACATATATTTTTTGAAGAAATGTC
>CAZBBC010000056.1:5298-25117 GCA_964489835.1 uncultured Calditrichota bacterium | reverse complement strand
TAACCCCCTTTATTAAGGGGGAATTAACTCATTGATTTTAGGTTATTTATAGACTAAAATATTTAATTTTATGAATAATTCAGGCTAAAAAATTCAATGAAATTTATTACAAAATTTTTGCTATATTTCCTCAATAACAGTTTATATCCATATTGAATGATCATCCAAATATAAGGAAGCTATATGAAGCCCATTACGTCGGAATTATTTCTTGAACGTTTTTTATCCTATGTAAAATATGACACACAATCCAGTGAAGAATCAGAAACATATCCCAGTACCTTAAAGCAATTGGAACTTTCAAAACAATTGTTGCTGGAATTGAAAGAACTCGGACTCAAAGATGTTGAAATAACGGAACATGGCTATGTCTTTGGCACCTTGCCTTCGAATGTAGACTACAAGGTACCGACCATCGGCTACATTGCGCATGTCGATACTTCACCGGAGGTAAGCGGTAAGAATGTCGCACCTGTGATTACTAAAAATTACCCGGGCGGGGATATTGTATTAAAAAATGATCGCTCTCAGATCATCGAGTTTAAGGTAAATCCAGCTCTAAAGGACTGTATCGGTCATGATATCATTACCTCCGATGGAACCACATTATTGGGTGCCGATAATAAAGCCGGGATTGCGGAAATTATGGGTGCATTGCATTACCTGATTGAAAATCCCGAAGTCAAACACGGTAAGATCCGGGTGTCCTTTACGGTAGATGAAGAAGTCGGCACGGGAACCCAACATTTTGATGTAAAACAATTTGCCGCTGACTATGCTTATACGATCGATGGTGAAACCGTCGGAGAAATTGAAGACGAAACGTTCTGTGCAGATACAGCCATCGTGCGGATCAAGGGTGTCAATGTACATCCCGGGTATGCTAAAAACAAAATGATCAACGGCATTAAAATTGCCGCACACTTTATCGATCAGCTGCCTGCTGACAGAATGTCTCCGGAAACGACTGAAAAACGCGAGGGATATCTTCATGTTCATTCCATCAAAGGCGGCGTGGAGGAAACAGAAATCGTTTTTCTGGTCAGGGATTTTGATATTGATGGCTTGAAAGATAAAGAAGATTTTTTAAAGAAATTATGCAAGGATGTGGAATCCAGGTATCCTAAAGCATCGCTGTCAGTCGAAATAAAGGAGTCCTATCGTAACATGAAACTAATCCTGGATAAGCATCCGCAAGTGGTTGAATATGCCTTGGAAGCTGTTGATCGTACCGGAATTAAGTCGTTAAAAAATTTGATTCGAGGTGGTACAGATGGTGCCAGACTTTGTTTCATGGGTGTGCCAACCCCCAATGTTTTTACCGGTGGTCATAATTTTCATAGCAAAAAAGAATGGATCTCTGTCCAGGATATGGCCAAAGCAGTGGAAACGATTGTTCATTTAAGCCAGATCTGGGCAGAGCGCAGTTCGTAGAGCGTGGGGCGTGGAGCGTAGAGAGAAAAGTTAAGAGAGAAAATTGATCATTTCTTCTCTCTCTATACTCTTCTCTCTTTTCTTTTCACGCTTTACGCACAACGCTCAACGCTTTACGGTTTTTGCTCTTCACTTCTCGTTATGTTCAGAATTAGGAAATGTATAATATAAAATGTTCGATTGGTACCCATTTAATCCGTATATTGCACAGCAGGAGAGGACAGGTAAAAAATCCGCATTTTCTCTGCCAAAAAGATCCGGGTTTATAAATACTGATCGGGAGTATTGAAATTGAAACCTGAAAAAATTGACAGGATCAGTGAAAGTGTTTTAAATATCGTATGGGAAAATGGCGAACAAAACATCTGTTTCACAAAAACGCTAAGACAGCACTGTCCCTGTGCCACCTGCCAGGCAGAAAGAGAGAAAAAAGATCCTCTAAAAGTGATTCGTTCTGATCAAAAACAGATCGAGTTGAGCAGCTGGCGTTATGTTGGTAATTATGCCATCGCCGTGAAATGGAGCGATGGCCATGACACCGGTATTTACACTTACGAATATTTGCGGCAACTGTGCGAAGATGATGATTGATAAAGGTACTTTGAGGGAAGAATTAGAGGCAGTGGCCGTTGACGGTATTAGTTAGGATCGATCCACGAGTTTCCAATCAAATAATTTTTTTACAGGTTGTTCTTTTGATGACGTTTTCCCCCTATAAGATATTTTGTGCAAGTAAAAATTGATTATTATCACATATTTAATAACTATTGTATAGCATATTATCACAAAATAAATACCTCTTTCTTTAATCTTGATTTTAAAAATGGTTTTGTGTAGTTTGAAATAAATACTGAATCCTATGCAAGAACGAATAATTGAAATAATTGTCTACCTGCTGAATGAGCTTCAACAGGAACGCAATAAAAAAGACCAGGTTGATCTGACAAGGGAACTTCTGGTAAAGGGTTATACGGATGTTGAAGTCAGTCTGGCCTTTTCCTGGATTTTTGAATACCTGAAAAACCGGCCGCAGGAACGGCATGATATAGGTCACGAGTTTAGTGATCAGTTGGAAGATCACCCTGACTTTGAACGATTAATTATATCACCGGATGCTTACGGATTCCTTTTGCAGCTGATTCAGCTGGGAGTGATAAAGGAAAATGATATTGAGATGTTCATTGAACGTGCCGTTGCTTTTGGCAAAGATGATATCTCTGTCGATGATTTAAAGTCGATTGTTGCCACCATTTTGTTCGGTATGGATAGCCGTACGTCTTTCAATGGTTATCCCTTTTATCAGGGAGATACTCCGATACAATAATTACCGGTATTAACTAGTTCTTGATGATATTTCTAATTACTTCATTCAGTTTTGCCCCGCTAAAAAGAAAATTTTTTCTGCCCAGGAACATTTTGTACAATTATTTGGTTATTGGAACATTAATTGCTGTTATAAAACATGAAAATCGAATAAGGATGAATAATTTGCATGAGTGCTATAGAAAAATCACTGGTTATTGTTGAATCACCAAGTAAAGCAAAAACAATCAAGAAATATTTGGGACCCGGATTTGAGGTAGAAGCCTCTGTCGGGCATGTGATTGATTTGCCTAAAAGTAAGTTCGGTGTTAATGTCGATGATGGTTTCAAACCACAGTATATAAAGATCCGTGGAAAAGAAAAAATCATCAAACAGCTAAAAACCCACGCTCAGAAAGTCACCCGGGTTTATCTGGCGACTGATCCTGATCGTGAGGGCGAGGCAATTGCTTATCATATTGCCTCGATACTGGAAAAAAAAGGTAAAGACATTCATCGCATAGAATTTAATGAAATTACAAAGAATGCGGTGACCCGGGCGATCGAATCCCCCCGTCAAATCGATATGACCCGGGTCTATTCACAACAAGCCAGAAGGGTACTGGACCGGATCGTTGGCTATGAGGTTAGCCCGATATTATGGAAAACCGTATATCGCGGATTAAGTGCCGGCCGTGTACAATCGGTAGCACTGCGATTGGTCTGTGAGCGGGAAAAAATTATCCGCGGTTTTATAGAAGAAGAATACTGGACTATCAAGATCCTGGTCAAAGGTCAGCCGGAAACGCCATTCTGGGCCAAACTGATCAAAATTCGGGATTCCGGTAAAAAAGATTTTAAAAAAGCAGAAATAAAAACGGGTGCCGATTCCGAGCAGCACATAGCTGAAATCAAAAAAGCACCGCTGATCATCAGTGGGCTGATCCGCAAAAATGTAAATAGACAACCTTTTCCTCCCTTTATTACCAGCACCTTGCAGCAGGCAGCTGCCCGTCTGTTCAGCTATTCGACCAACCGGATCATGACTATTGCCCAACAGTTGTATGAGGGCGTGGAGATACCCGGCAAAGGCAGTATCGGATTAATTACTTATATGCGTACCGATTCCACCCGGATCAGTCAAGAGGCCATCAGTGGAGCCCGTACCTATGTCCAGTCAATTTATGGAGAGAATTATCTTCATGAAAAAGTGCGCGTCTTCCACAGTAAAAAATCAGCCCAGGATGCTCACGAAGCCATACGTCCGACCTATCTTACCGCAGAATTCGAACCCCAGGCCCTGAGAAATCATCTGAGTAAAGATCAGTTCAAACTCTATGAGTTAATCTGGAAACGCTTTATCGCCTGTCAAATGAAGCCGGCGGTTTATGATAAAACGGTTGTAGAAGTTAGTGGGGGTAATTATTTATTCAAAGCGGAAGGTGAGGTTTTAGTTTTCGATGGTTATCTGAAGGTCTATGGCCGTCAGTTGGAAATCGGTGAAGAAAACGACGAAAACGAACAGGAAGTGATTCCACCAGGTTTGAAAGACAATGAAACGCTTGATCTTAAAGAGGTAGAACCGAAGCAAAATTTTACCAAGCCTGCGGCACGATATACCGAAAGTACTTTAGTAAAAGAACTGGACAAACAGGGGATCGGACGACCCAGTACCTACGCCCAAATCATTACGACAATTTTAAAACGTAAATATGTTGAAAAAAAAGAAAATAAATTGTGGGCCACTGATCTGGGTGAAACCGTAAATAAGATCCTGATAAAGAATTTTCCCAATATATTTGATGTGAAATTTACAGCCGAGATGGAAAACGAGCTGGATAGTATAGCCAGCGGCGACCGTGGGTATGAGAAGGTGATGAATGACTTTTATCAACCCTTTAAATTGGCTATGAACGCAGTAAACTCCAAACAGGAAGAGATAAAATCGGACCTGCAGGAAGAAGCCGGGGTCACCTGTGACCTCTGTGGAAAATCGATGGTTATTCGCTGGGGACGTAATGGGCGGTTTATTGCCTGCAGCGGATACCCGGACTGTAAAAATACCAAACCGCTGGCTGAAGAAAATGTACCCCAGACCAGTGATGAGATCTGTAATAAATGTGGAAAACCGATGGTTTATAAAATAGGCAGATATGGAAGATTCCTGGCCTGTTCCGATTATCCGAATTGTAAGAATACCAAACCAATCCCACTAGGCATTAAATGTCCCCGAAGCGAATGTGACGGAGATGTCATTGAAAGAAAGAGTCGCAGGGGGAAAACCTTTTACGGATGTTCCCGCTATCCAAAATGTGATTTTGTCAGCTGGAATAAACCCGTTAATTCTGCCTGTCCGGAATGTGGTAATAATTACCTCGAAGAAAAATATTCCCGGGCAAAAGGGAACTTTTTGCAGTGTCCGGAATGTAAAAATATAGTAGACTTATCTAAAAAGGAAACCACAGCTTAATGCATCGCTTTTTACGCGAATTCATCAAATACATCAAACTAGAACGCAGATATTCAGAAAACACAGTAGAAGCATATCATAATGATTTACGACAATTCGAGTCATTTTTAAAAGAATATTTTCACACCGATACTGTTAATTGGCAACTGGTTGACAAGAGAATCATTCGTGGTTATATGGGCTGGCTGAGTATGCAAAATCTGCGAAAGATCAGTATTGCCCGTAAACTGGCCTCGATAAAATCTTACTTCAAATTTCTAACCCGACATGAATATCTGGAGATTAATCCTACCTTAACCACCCGAACACCCAAATTTGAGAAGCGCCTACCGGAATTTCTGTCGATCGAGCATGTAGAAACGCTGATGGAAATGCCGGATGAAAACTCTTTTGAGGGAATCCGTGACCGGGCGATGCTGGAGTTGTTTTACGCTGCCGGTATACGACGGGCAGAACTGATCGATCTTAAGCTTTCCGACCTGATGCTGGAACAGAACCTGATAAAGGTAACCGGTAAAGGAGATAAACAGCGGGTAATACCCATCAGTGGATATGCACGGGAAAAATTAGAAAAACTTTTAAAAATAAGAAATCTGTATGCACATTCCGATGTCAATAATATTTTCATCCTAAAATCGGGAAAAAAGATGTATCCAATGATCGTTCATCGAAATATTAGTAAATATTTGGGAAAAGTATCCGAAATAAAGAAGAAGAGCCCTCATGTATTGCGTCATACGTTTGCCACGCATCTTATGAATCAGGGCGCGGATATACGAGCCGTTAAGGATCTTTTAGGACATGCAAATTTATCTACCACGCAGATTTATACACACACTTCCATTGAGCGACTCAAATCCGTTTATGGCCGTGCCCATCCCGGCGCGGGGAATGGTAATGATGAATGATGCGTTTATATATAAGAAATAAGAAAAGCGAAAAGAGAAGAGTGTGATTGGTAATTGGGATTTATTTGGGATTTGGTGATTTAGATTTGGGATTTCCCCCAAGGGGCACGGTGTGCCGTGTATTAGTTTGTGCAATAATGTATCATAAATAAAAGGAGGATTAAATGAATTTATCTATCACCGCAAGAGGCGGCAAAGCATCAGACCGGTTAAAAAAATATGTGAGCGACAAGATTGGCCGTAAAAAACGTCTATATGAAGGTGTTATTGATACTGAAGTGGTTTTCTCCTATGAAAAGAGGGATCAGATCGCTGAGTTTAAATTGACATTGAATAACAAGACTATATTTATTCGCGAAAAATCTGAAGACATTTACAAATCCATCGATCTGGCTCTGGATAATTGTGAACGGCAGATCAAGCGGTTTAAGGAAAGAGAACGCGAACACAGGAACGAGAAATTGAACGATATTATTGCGGTTTAGATAGAATTTTTTTGTTTAAGAATGGGTGCCTTTTTCCGGCACCCTTTTTTTTTGTAATGGTTTGTAATTTTATAGAAGAGATATTTTGAATATCGAACAAGGAATGACGATTTTTGATATAAAAAAGATAAATAATTTTGATTTATAAATAATGGTCTTAAAAAATCTTCATTTTTTTTAACATCCCCTTAGTCCCCTTTTTTAAGGGGAGACTTAATGGTCGCTAAATGATAGATCTAATGTTTATGAATTAATCAGATTAGATATTTAAATTTAAGATTTGTTTCGGATTTCGTGCTTAGAATTTCGGATTTTAATTTAAATTGTATTTTATAAAAAATTAGATTTCGGTCGATTATGTGAGCTGGGATAATTGTACATAGATTTTTAATTATTAAATTAATATATTATTTGGATTTGCCAATGAAAGCCTCGATGCAACATATAACGGTCAGTACTTTTTTCAAAGATAATAAAGACCGGCTGAAGCTCAGCCTGATGAGTTCCGAGAACGGTTTTAACCGCAAGATCAATAAAAGCGATACCCACCGTCCCGGATTGGCCCTGGCTGGCTTTGTTGAACTATTCACTTACGACCGGGTTCAGGTTCTGGGAAACACCGAGGTCCGGTATCTTAATTCCCTCTCCGATGATAAGTTAGTTCAATCAATCGATCGTTTTATCGAATTTGAGATTCCTATTCTCATTGTAACCAACGGAAATAAATTACCAAAATACTTGCTACAGGCGGCTACGCGGCGAAGTATATCTATATTTGGCACACCGATGACGACTACCCAACTGATGCATTTGATGAGTGATTATCTGGATATGAAATTTGCGCCGAAAACTTCTGTTCATGCTTCACTGGTTGATGTTTACGGCATCGGATTGCTGGTCACGGGGCGAAGTGGAATTGGAAAAAGTGAAGTGGCTTTAGACCTGGTTGAACGTGGGCATCGTCTGGTTGCCGATGATGTGGTTTTGATTACGCGAACCGCGGAAGATATCCTGATCGGTAAAGGTCGTGAAATATCTGAGCATCATATCGAGTTACGAGGTGTTGGGCTGGTCGATGTAAAAAAGGTATTCGGTATTCGCGGTGTTCGGCTGCAAAAACGTATTGAAGTTGAAATCCGTCTGCATCAATGGGATACAAAAAAAGAGTGGGATCGTACCGGTTTGGATGAAGAGACCACAAAAATTCTGGAGGTTGATCTTCCATTGGTAAATCTGCCCATTAATCCAGGTAAAAATATGACGGTGATCTGTGAAACAATTGCCATGAATCAGTTATTAAAAATGCAGGGTTATTATACCGCTAAAGAATTCAACCGGCGATTAAAAGAACATATGCGCTCAAAAAGCGCAACCAACCGGGAATTGACCGAATTACCCTTACGTCGTGATATGGAATAATGGAAACATACGCTACTTTTATCCTGACCCATGAAAAAATGGCTGTGTGTCTGAAAAAGGCAGCCGAAGGCATTCTCGGGAAACAACAGAATATTTTTCCTTATACCAATATGAAAGATGCCCTTCCTGTTCTGGTGAAAAAAATCAATGATAATATTAAAGATGTTAAACCGAACCGGATTATTTGCTTTGTCGATCTTGCCGGCGGTAGCTGCTGGAGTCTGGCTAATATGATCCGCAAACAACATCCGAGGATGACCATTATCGCCGGCGTTAATATGCCCATGCTCCTCTCCTTCTTTAACAATTTGAACGAATTACCCTATAGAGAGTTGATAAAGAAGGTGATAAAAGATGGAAACAGAGGAATTATTCATGTGGAAGGAACATCATAATGGATGTTCAATTGTTCCGGATCGATGACCGGCTGATTCATGGACAGGTGGTTTTAGGCTGGGCAAGACCGTTGAAAAGTGAACGGATTCTGCTTTGCGATGATGATGTCAGCCAGAATGATTGGGAAAAAGAGCTCTATACATCCTGTGTACCGACTAACCTGCAGGCGTTGATTTGTAATGTTGAAGAAACCTCAAAAATTTTGTCAACGGACATTAAACCGCATGATAAAACGATCGTATTGGTCAGGGAACCACAGGTGGTTATTAATATAGTCAACCGGGGGTATATACCGGGAAAAATCAATCTGGGCGGCATCCATTTCTCTGATAACCGTAAGAAATACCTCTCCTATCTGTATTTAAACGAAGCAGAAATCGCACAGCTGCACTGGCTTCTGGACAAGGGGATCATCATCTACTGCCAGGATATACCAACCGGTAGAACCCGCAAAATATTGGACGTGATAGATCATCGATAGGCAGGCAGGCTACTCATTCTTTGTAACTCGTAATGACAATCAGATAGCGTCATTAAGAAAGGATAAGACATGAGATCGATATTGGGAAATCTGAGATATATTCTAATCGTATTGCTCTGCCTTTCATGGCAGTGTAAACAATCCACTCAACCCATAAAAACTACCGTTACCATAGAAGATATCTGGCTTTCTGACTATGTTGATAATGATGAAGATGGGTATTCGTCAAATGCAGATATAAATATTGCCCTCAGTACTAATAAATCCAGTGTTGAGTTTTTTATCGTATTAGGTATCCGGTTGCACGATTCAAGTAATATGGATCCGTTTACACCCTGCTTTACATCTGTTTATCTTGAGGTAAAAGGCGATACGGAGGATAACATTTGGTATATACCCATTAATACCATTGACTATACATTAAGCAAGAGTGGCTATGACTTTATCGTTCAGGTATTTCTAAAAAGTAATCCTGATGAGGCCATGGATGAGTCTTCGCCATCCACAGATCTGGACCTTTCTGATATACCTTTAGAACCTTCCTCCGCGGATCTTTTTTCAACCTGGATATCATACATTGATGACGGAACTTTTGAAGGTTATCAGACCTATTATCCCAGCTTTCCACTGCGTGCTTATTATACTTCCCTGGCTGAAAGATTTGAAAAACCGGTGGATGTGACCACTTGCCTGTTAAAAAAGGTTCGTATTCATTTGCCTCAACTTTATACTAGTCCGACTACCATTAATGTGAGATTGTCCGATGATCAGAATGACGAACCCAAAGATAATCTGATCTCCGATTCTTTTGATATTTCCTCCGCCGGGTGGAATGTTTTTGACCTTGAATATGATCTGACGGATTATGAAATCTTCTATATTTCAGTCGGTACCAGTATCCATTATGCCGTAAGTATAGATACCAACTCTACCGTATTAAACGGATATGCCCGTTACTACGCCATGACTACACCTCCGTTAGATTATTGGCGGAAGCAGGAACTTAATTATGGGATGGAGGTTTTTGTTGAATATTCTACGAATGAAGTGATGGATAAGTCTAAATCTGAGAAAAGAAAATTACTTAATAAATTTAATCATATCTCTCATTAAAAGATCTAATCATTACTGAAAGGGCACAATGAAAAAACGGTCTTTCAACAGAAATTTTGATACACACCATCGTTTATAACTATTCTGTTGATCAAATTTTTCTCCCTCGCTTATCTCGGCCCGAAAATCCTCAAAAATCCCCTGTAAGAAAATTCGATTATTATTAGAAAAAGATGTCGAAGATTCATAAATTATATGTTAAACTGTTCTGAATAGCCGTTATAGTTTATAGGGAAATACAATATTATTCCGTCCTGGCCAAACAGCTGAAGTTCTGGTTGAAATTTATTTATTTGACCAATGGGTAAATTTTTCAGTAGAGACGCTAAATCACAGAAAAATTGTCCACGCGAAATGAAATATTCATATGTTTAGGAGATTTGATGAGTAAGGCTTCTATAGAAAAAGTTTACGATCCGAAAAGAGTCGAAGATAAATGGTATAAATTCTGGCTGAAAAAGAACTATTTTGCCGCCAATCCGACAGCTGACAAAAAAGCGTATGTTATTGTCATTCCTCCTCCGAATGTGACCGATATTCTTCATGCCGGACATGCTTTTAATAATACGATCCAGGATATTTATATCCGCTATAAGAGAAAAAAAGGCTTTGAAGCACTCTGGCAACCGGGAACCGATCATGCCGGTATTGCCACCCAAAATGTGGTTGAAAGAAGTCTGGCCAAAGAGAATATTTCACGTCACGATCTGGGCCGGGAAAAATTTGTTGAAAAAGTTTGGGAATGGCGTGAAAAATACGGCTCGACGATAATCCATCAGTTAAAAAAACTAGGTTGCTCCTGTGACTGGTCCCGGGAACGATTTACCATGGACGAGAGCCTTTCCAACGCTGTTAAAGAAGTCTTTATCCGCTTATATGAAAAGGACCTGATCTATAAAGGCAAATATATCATCAACTGGTGTCCCCGTTGTTCCACCGCTCTGTCCGACGAAGAAGTGGAACATAAGGAAACCGACGGCCATCTCTGGTATTTTATTTATCCCTATCAGGGCCATCAGGGAGAATTGGTTGTGGCCACGACCCGTCCGGAAACCATGCTCGGTGATACGGCCGTTGCCGTTAATCCGAATGATAAACGTTATAAACATCTGATCGGTAAAAAATTGATATTGCCCCTGATGGATCGTGAAATTTCGGTGATTGCCGATGATTTTGTCGATCCCGAATTTGGCACCGGTGCCGTGAAAGTTACCCCGGCACATGATCCTAATGATTTCCTGATCGGTGAAAGACATCAGCTGGAACAAATTAATATCATGAATACCGATGGCACCCTGAATAAAAATGCCGGCCCCTTTGCCGGTAACGATCGTTTTGTGGCTCGAAATCAGGTCATTCAGGAAATGAAAAAACTTGGTTATTTAGAAAAAGTTACTAATCATCATCATAGTGTCGGCCACTGTCACCGTTGTAATACGATCATCGAACCGTATCTTTCCGAACAATGGTTTGTGAAAGTTGCCCCCTTAGCCAAACCAGCCCTGGAAGTGGTTAAAGAGGGCAAAGTAAAACTCTATCCTCACGACCGCTGGTTTCGTACCTATGAACACTGGATGGAAAATGTTCGGGATTGGTGTATCTCCCGGCAACTCTGGTGGGGGCATCGTATACCCGTTTATTATTGTGACGATTGTGATCATATGATGGTTTTAAGGGAAAAACCGGAGACATGTTCAAAATGCGGGAGTCATAATATTCGACAGGATAAGGATGTTCTGGATACCTGGTTCTCCTCCTGGCTCTGGCCTTTTTCCACCCAGGGTTGGCCGGAGGAAAGCAAAGATCTCAAATATTTTTACCCTACTGATCTACTGGTTACTGCGCCGGATATTATCTTCTTCTGGGTTGCACGGATGATCATGGCCGGTCTGGAGTTTATAGGTGATGTTCCTTTTCATGATGTTTTTCTAAATGGGATTGTCCGCGATGAACACGGGCGCAAAATGAGCAAGTCACTGGGTAACGGTATCGATCCCCTGGAAATGATCGATCAATACAGTGCTGATGCCGTTCGCTTTACACTGATCATGCTCAGTTCGGAAGGGCAGGATATAAATCTGTCCACCAAACATTTTGAAATGGGACGAAATTTTTCCAATAAGATCTGGAATGCATACCGCTTTCTGTCCATGCATCTGAAAGAAGTTGATATCGATTTTGAAGAATACTACACTCATTTTGAATTGGCCGATCGCTGGATCCTGAGCAGTTTTCAACGAGCCGCCGGGCAAGCAGAATCATACTTAAACCGATATAAACTCAATGATGCTTTAAACACGATCTATCAGTTTTTCTGGCATGAATACTGTGACTGGTACCTTGAATTGATCAAAAAACGTCTTTATGACGATGACAATGTCGATGAACGACGTGCCGCTCTGAGCGTGGCCTCTTATATTATGAAAGAAACGATGGGTATTCTTCATCCCTTCATTCCTTTTATCACCGAAGAAGTATGGCAGTCCTTTAAAACCGGAGACGAGGAAAGTATTGTCACCAGTCCCTGGACGGAAGCAAAAAACAAATATCTGGACGAATCGTCGGAGAAAGAAATGGTTTTTATCCAGGCACTTGTCGGCGCCATCAGAAATGTCCGGGCCGAAATGAATGTTCCCCCCGGTAAGAGTGCACCGCTTTATGTCCGCAGCGATGCGGACACTCTGGATATCATCAAGCGTAATGAAGACTATTTTTCCAGTCTGGCCAAAGTGGATAAAATTAAACACTATTCGGCTGACCTGGAAAAAAGTGCCACTGCTACGGCTGTTGTGGAAGGAACTGAATTATTTATTTTATTAGCTGATCTCATCGATATGGAAATAGAAAAAGCCCGATTAAACAAGGAAATTCTCCGTCTACAGGGACTTGAAAAAAGTATCTCCGCCAAACTAGCCAATAAAAATTTTATCGATAAAGCACCGGAAAACATCATCAGCAGTGAGAAAGAAAAACTGGCAAAAATAAAAGACAGTCTGATCAAGCTGACCGCTACATACCGGAAATTTAGCTAGTATTAAAAGATGTATGAAAGAATGAAAAAGGGATTAAAAGATTAAACCACCACGCCAGTGGGCGGGCAGGCAGAGAACACAGAATTTATTTGATTAAAAAAATTAAATATTTAGCCTGAATAATTTATGAATTTTAGATTTATCAAATAGCAACAGTAAAGTTTCCCCTTAAAAAAGGGGACTAAGGGGATGTAAAGTATTGGCATATTTCAAAAGATTATGTTAAAAACAACCCCCTAACCCCCTTTGCTAAGGGGGAATTGAATTGAACACATTTAATTTTGAACTATTATCTACATGGTAGAATCGGTAAATAAATAATGACAAATGATCATTCTTTTAAAAACTCATCGGATCAATTTCAAAAAGGCATAAACGGAAATCCCTCGGAAAAAAATAATCCCGATTTAAAGAAGGATCTTCCCTATGCCTTAAAAACTTATCTTAACCGTCAGATCGAAGCGGAACTTTTCTCAGTACATAAGGCCTTCATTAGATGTTCGAACCACCTGCATGAATTCAAATGGCTGACTAAAAACGAAATTGATCAGCAGCATGAATACTATCCATACCAGAAAAGTTTTGTTGAAAGAATATCGGCCGTTTTAGCCTGGGGGAAAAGGACTAAAGTTCCCAAAAGCCGGGAAGTCAATGCGTATATCAAAGATTTAAAAGACCAAATATCCGCGGACATTGAAAAGCGCCTGCAGACTGAGCATGAGACAACCGAGGAGATCAGGAAGAAGCGCCTGTCACGTGTAAAAAACGTTCAGGGAGAAAAGGAAAATGACTCCTTTAAACAGTCACACTCCGATTATAAGTTATATGAAAATCATCTCGGTGAAACCCGTTGGTTAACCCTGGAGGAATTTGATAGCCAGGATGAATTTACTATTGAAGTTATTTCCCTACCTAAAAAAATTCTGCGTATTTCTTTATGGGCGATACCTGTAATCTTTATTTTGGCAATAATTGTCTATTTTCTCTTAGCAAATCTGTTTAACGATCAGCCCAGAGGTTATCTTCTAGTTGAGGCCAATGAAAGTCAGGGCCAGCTGTACATTAATGAAAAGCTAAAACTGGGAACATCCCCGGATCATCCGATTCGATTAGCAGCGGGCAGTTATCAAATTACCTATCGTAAAAAAGGATTTAAATCATCCCCCCCCTTTTATAAAATCGATATCCATGGTATGGATACAACAACCCTGAATTTCTCACTAACACCCATTGAAAATCCGGAAAGCGCATGTATAAATCTTCATTCATCTCATCCTGATGCTAAAGTATTCGTGAGAAATGAGTTTTACGGAGCCGTTAGAGAAAATTCGAAATTACGGTTACCGCCCGGTGACTACCGGATTGCCCTGAAAAAAGATAACTATAATGTCCTTCCGCCGTTTGCCGATGTTATCGTTTCCGCAGGAGATAGTTTAGATTTAACCTTTAAGTTTGTCCCGCGCTCTACGATGAAATCAAAGAACAGCGGAATCATTTATGGTTTAATTGAAGTATCATCAAATATTCCTGGTGCTGACATTCTCATCGACGGTCAGTCTTCCGGATACATGACAGATTATATTTTGGATAAGATGTCTCTGGGTTCATATGTGATTTCTTTACAAAAAGACGGATATACCGCCCAGCCATCGGAGAAAATCGTACACTTGAGCGAATCAATTTCCCGCCAACAGGTTCATTTTACATTGAAAAAATCATCTCTGTGGATCACATTAAAAACTGTTCCTGTCAATGGTAAGATCTATCTGAACGAAAAAGAAATAGCTACCGGCACCTGGCAAGGTGATCTAAAACCTGGACAATATCAGGTTCGTTTCGGTTCCGTTGATTTTCACCAAACACCGGAACCAAAAACTATTCAGATTGGTGAGGATTTTCCGACCGCCTATACGTTTATCTATACGCCACTTTTCTCACTTTTATTCAGCCCAAGAGGTATCTCACCTAAAAATGAGTTGGGTAGTATTCAGTTGGGCTATATTGATGAAAATCACCTGTTTCATTCCGATCCTATAAATGCACCTGAAATTCAAAAACCGGATCCTATCAAGAAACAGGTATGGTTCCTTGGCTATGCTTTTGCCTATAGAAATCCACCTCTCAATGACGCCATTGTCTTCACTTTTAACATTCCAGCCTCCATCAACTTAAAAAATAGTCTGTGGTTGAAAATGTGGGGATACCGGACCGAGAAAAAATATCCGCTGGCATTCACCAGCGCCAGTGAGATCAATATTTCCGTAAACAACCGGTTTATTCAGGCCGAATATACGCCACGATATACACTCTCGGAAGCCGATGAATTAAAGTTTGAAAAGTTCCGGATTAATAATCTGGTACATCATGGGAAAAACCGGCTGCAAATTTCCACCAGTGCAGTTAACACGACTTACTTTGCGTTATGGAAGATTGCCATCGAGTAAAACGCTGGATGATTTTTTGCAGTAATAAATTGCTGGAGTTTTTTTGCTAAATTTTTTTGTCATTTCCAATGATATGTATCTTATTTTTTGGAGCAAACTAAATAATCATGTATATACAAAAAACCAGTGATTTATTTATCAAAACTAAGGGAGATATTGACAATTCGCAGATACCTTTAGCGGAAAGATGTCGGCCGGATACTTTTGATGGTGTTATCGGTCATGAAAAATATTTTGCAAAAGATTCTCCGCTCCGGCGCCAAATCGAAAAGGGTATTCCCCCCTCATTGATCTTCTGGGGGCCACCGGGTGTCGGTAAGACAACCCTGGCAAAGGTTATTGCCGTTGAAAGTAAGATTCCATTTTCGATGCTTTCTGCCGTCACATCAGGGAAAAAAGATCTGCAAGCTATCATCGATCGGGCACAACAGGTATTCCGGCAACAGCAGAAAAGCCACTTATTATTCATCGATGAGATCCACCGCTATAATAAAGCACAGCAGGATGGTCTGCTTCATGCCGTTGAAGACGGTACAATTAAATTAATCGGCGCCACCACTGAAAATCCCTCATTTGAGGTTATTTCTCCGCTCCTCTCCCGTTGCCAGGTTATAAAATTAGCCCCATTAAATGAGGAAGATTTAAAGCGCATTGTTATGCGTGCCATCGGTGAGGATAAGATATTATCTGCACAGGAAATCACCGTCAGTGGAATGGAAGAGTTACTTCATTATGGTTCCGGAGATGCCAGGCGAATATTAAATCTACTGGAAAGCTGTCTTGCCTATTTAGAAAATGATACGAGCCCTGTCGATATCACCACTGAAGTAATTACGGAAGTTGCCAGACACAATGCCTTGCTATATGATAAAAAGGGTGATTATCATTATGATTTGATATCGGCTTTCATTAAAAGTATAAGAGGTAGCGACCCCGATGCAGCCGTCTATTATCTGGCACGGATGCTTGAAAGTGGTGAAGATCCGGTTTTTATCGCCCGGCGGTTGATCATACTGGCTTCCGAAGATATCGGAAATGCCGAACCCTATGCACTTTCTCTGGCTAATTCCGGTCTTCAGGCTGTCCATGCCATCGGTTTACCAGAAGCAAGAATCGTATTAGCCCAGGTGAGTACTTATTTAGCCGGGTGTCCTAAAAGTAACGCCGCTTATCTGGCAATTGAGCATGCGGCAAAAGATGTTCGCCGGAATCCTTCGATAGAAGTTCCTCTTCATATAAGAAATGCGCCTACCAATCTGATGAAAGAGTTAAAATATGGTAATAACTATAAATATCCCCACGATTATCCGGAACATTTTGTTCTGGATACGTATTTACCAGATAAACTGAAGGAAAAAATTTATTATCAACCAACAGATCTGGGGCGAGAAAAAATTCTCAGGGAGAGATTAAATCAGCTTTGGCCAAAACGCAAAAAAGCGGACGGAAAAAAATAAAAAATGAATGCACGATCACAAAATTTTATAAAAAGTTTCTTTTTGGAGAAACTACTCGATAGCCGTTTGTTTTTAATAAAAGAAACAAATAAAGAGACAGATTTCTTCAATGCAATCAGGAATGTAAAAAACATACTAATCGTTCTTCCTATTGATAAAACAGAAGAAATTAGCTCCCGCAAATTTCTTAAAGATTTAGAACAGGAATTTATTAGGGCAAAAATCTCAACCATCGATTTATCCGCACTACATCAAAGAGACAGCAACCGGCTGGGGGTTCCTAATCATCGATACCTGGCGAATATCCGGAGGCAGAATTTCGACTTACTGATGGATATTAATGGACATCATGACGGGATCTGCGCTTATCTGGCGGCTTTAACGGAAATACCGCTGCGGGTGCATGCTACTTCGGGAAAATTCGATAAAATCTATAACCTGCATATACGAAAAAGCGGGGAAGCCACTTTGAATGAGCGCTACCAGAATATTCTCTCATACATAATCCGAATGCGCCAAAATCCGGATTAAAGAATTATGAATGTTATTCTGAAATGTCATCTACAACAGCTGCATAATTATTGGCGACATCTAAAATTTCGAATCCGGATTGAGATTATTATTCTCTTCGTTATTTTTTATTCTTTTTTTACCGATAAACTGGTATTATTTTTTAATGAACTTCTTTTACGGCCGGGAATCACTCCTCTGGGTCTTAGCAATATTTTGATTCATATCCTTCTGATCGTTGTTGTTGCAACAACTCCTTTTATATATTTCAATCTGTTTCCCAGGCAGAAAGGTTTATTGATTTTCAGTACACAACCTATATCACCATCCGATACACTAACAGCAATAATGATCTATTTCTTTAAATATGAGATCATCATGATTCTGATCTCTTTACCGATCTTTACCGCACTGGCAATTTCTACCGGAGGTTTACCCTTATTATATGCCATTTTTATATTTGTGGCTTTTCCGCTTTATTCAGTATTCATCACCCATTCTCTGGCAACAAAAAAAGGTTCGAAACGCTCTGCCCTGGCGCTTTATTTTCTGGTCGTTGTTCTCTATTTTATTGTATTCTTTAGCTTATACTGGCTTACTGATATATCCCTCTATTTCAGCCTTTTTTTAGTTATCAGTACCGGGCTCATTTGTCGAAAGTTCTGGAAATCTTCCTTGTTATCATTGGATACCATCGTGTACAGATTCCGCCCCCGGCTGGACCAATCGGCTCAAAAACTGTCAAAGTTGACATATTTTAATTTTCCCGCGATCATACCAAGGGCTATTCGTCCGTTGTTCATAAAAGATTTGTTATCGTATATCAGGAATAAAAATTATATGCGATTAAAAATTATCAGCCTCCTGATTTATGTCTTGTTACTAATTTTTATTAAAATTTATTATGATCAAAATTTTGCCACCGCTGCCTCACTATTGACTTTTCTATTCATATGGGAACATTATTCACACCAGTTCAATGAAAAATATGTTGTCAAAGAATCCCGTATTTTCTTAAAAGTATTACCGTTGCGCTATTATCAGCTCAGTCTGGCCAAATTTTTAAGTGAATTTCTCTTTATACTGGTTATTTTAACGGTTGTATTGGTAATGACTTTAATCCATGGAATTTCCTGGTTCAAGATCTTGAATCTGCTAAGTGGTATCACCCTCTTT
Source organism: uncultured Calditrichota bacterium (assembly GCA_964489835.1). Lineage (GTDB taxonomy): Bacteria > Calditrichota > Calditrichia > JAJRVZ01 > JAJRVZ01 > CAZBBC01. The sequence continues at coordinate 6,490 of CAZBBC010000056.1, read as the reverse complement.
TCAATATTTATACTATACATCATAACCATTATTCGTATCATCTTTTTTGATAATCCTCGTTTTGCCGGTTATGCTTATCATTTTTTGATTATCTTTACTCTTGTCATGATTTATAATTTTTACCTCGTCGGACCAGTCATCACTTTATTAATCATTATCTATTTAAACTACATCAGTTATCGTCAATTCGAAAAATGAGTCCAATATGCTAAAAATCACAAATCTTACCATACGCTATCCTGAGGTCATTGCAATCGATGATGTCTCACTGGAACTGAAAGATGGAATTCTTTACGGTCTGGTCGGACCCAATGGCGCAGGAAAAAGCTCATTAATAAAAGCCCTGGCCGGTCTGATCGGCGAATATGAGGGTAATATATATTATGATCAGCATGAATTTAAAAAGGAACGGCAGAAAGTCAAAACAATGTTTGGTTATGCACCGGAAGATCCGGATTTATTTTCCTATCTTACCGGACGGGAATATCTGACCATGATCGGTGAAATAAGAGGATGGGACGTATCAGAACAGTTAAAAAGATTTGTGGTTGATTTTGATCTGGAAGATACCATTGACGAGTTAGTCTATCGATATTCTCATGGCATGCGTCAAAAAATATCATTCGTTGCTGCGCTTATCGGAGAACCGCAGCATTTGATCCTGGATGAAGCCCTCAATGGATTTGATCCCATTTCTTTATTCAATGCTAAGAAATTACTGAAAGATATGACCGGTCGGGGGAAGTTAATACTTCTCTCCTCTCATGTACTTGAATTGCTTGAAAATTGGTGTGAAGAAATCATCATTTTAAATCAGGGAAAAATTCTGGCCCAATATACCCTCGAGGATATCGGTAAAATTAAAAACAAAACAGGGAAAACCTTTAACGAACATTTTGTGGAATTAATACATGGTGCGGTAAACCGCAAGTGACTAAAGTTAAAAGTGAACTAAAGTGCCTAAAATAACTATGCAAAATCATTAGTGTCCGGATCAAAAAATTAATTTAATTAATGATTAAAAAACTCATCGATTCCGTAAAAATTTATGGATTGCTTTCCCGACGTGTCGGGATCGGTCGTGGCTGAAGCTAACGCTCGCAAAGCTGCAGAGAAATTTAATCCACGAACTTCACGAATTTTTTTTATTTTAATTTTGTCATATAAAATATTATAAATATAATTCGTGTAA
>CAZBBC010000056.1:0-5198 GCA_964489835.1 uncultured Calditrichota bacterium | reverse complement strand
TAATTCGTGTAATCCGTGGATAAAATCTTTGCGTCGCTGCTAGAGATTTCTTTTCCAGGTGAATATCAGATGATATGATTAGATCGATGAACGATCTTACCACCGAGAACTGTCATCTCAATTTTTGCTTCACTGAGTAAAGATTCAGAGGCTTGTTCCAGGTCAACCGAAGTGGCAATAAAATCCGCTAATTTTCCGCTGCTTAATGTTCCCTTTAATTGTTCTTCATAGGAAGCATAGGCCGCGTCTCTTGTATAGGCATAAAGTGCCTCTGATATTGACAGGCACTCTTCGGAGTACCATTGGGGTTCATTCTCATCCAGACAATAACGCCGGCTGAATGCTGCCCGTATTCCTTTCAAAGGATCAGGATCGGCAATCGGCATGTCAGAACCGAAGACAACTTTAGTACCGGCCCGTTTTAAGCTAGCGATCCGATAGGCATTTTTTGTTCGGGTACCTAAATATTTTTCAGCAATTTTAATATCATCGGTGATATGCAATGGCTGCATAGAAGCGATAACACCCAGATCTTTAAAACGCGGAATATCAGCTTCTCGCAGGATCTGCGCATGTTCAATACGATGTCGCAAATTCCTTTTTTTTGAAATATCCTTTACCTTAGTCAAGGCATTTAAGGCCTTATTATTTGCTTTATCGCCGATTGCATGAATGGTCGCGCTTAGATCATTTTCAACGGTATAAAAAAGTCTGTCGGTCAATTGGGATTCCGACATAATACCAATTCCAGAATGATCCAGACCTTTAAAATTTTCAAACATTTCTGCACTCTGCGAACCCAGAGAACCATCAATAAAATATTTTAATCCTCCCAGACGTAACCATTCATCGCCATATCCGGAACGAAGACCGTTTTGGATAAATGCATCTGCCTCTTCTTGCGGTGGATGCATACATATGCGAATCTCCAATTCTTTTCTTTTTGATAATTCCTGGAAAAGGAACCATGTTCGCATATTTTCACAACTGTGCACACTGGTAATACCAAGGGCATATAATTGCGGAATGATGCGATTCAGGCAACGATGTAACTGATCATAGGTTATATCTTCCGAAAACCCATTCACAATGTCACATCCCTTTTCATAGATCAATCCTGTCATTCTGCCGTTTTGATCTCTGCCGATTTTCCCTCCGGGCGGATCGGCAGAGGTGTTATTAAAACCACAAATTTCGAGTGCCTTTGAGTTCAACCATTGGGTGTGTCCATCTTTATTATACAGAGCGATTGGATGATCGGTCGTAATCTGATCTAAATATTTTTTATGCGGGTCTCCTTTGGACCAAAGATTACTGTTCCAACCCCCGCCAATTATCCATTCTCCGGGTTTAAACTTAATCACATGTTTTTTTATGATTTCCAGCGCGGCTGATCGGGAGTGGCTTTTATCCAGACTGATACGTTCAGTGTTCAACGCCACCGCGGCCACATGTGTATGACAATCAATAAAACCCGGATACACATGGAGACCCCTCAGATCTGTTTTTTGCAGAGAATAATCCGGCAGGTTGATATCCTGCTGCTTACCACAATAGACAACCCGGCCATTCATAACAAGCAGCGCGGTACTTACTGGATTTTGCACATCAAAGGTATGGAAATGACTATTATAAAACAATTGGTACATGGATTAATCCAGGCTGGTTTTATCAAAGATTAATGCTGAAATAGAAGAGATGAAAGCAAAATTTACAGGAGGGAGAAAACAAAAAAAAGCCCTCATTCAGAGGGCAATTTATCGATCTTTGTATCATCTTCAGTAACATACCGATATTTCAATTTACCTTTTAACAACTCATCCTGAGCAAGAACCGTCGGATTGATTTCCCTTTCGTGTTCAATGCCTTCCATAAACTCGCGGTCGTAAATATCTAAATCCTGATCATAACCGGATTCGTCAAGAACTTCTTTTTCTTTTCGTTCAGCAATCCGTCCGGTGTTAATTTCCCGGGCACGTTTGGCAATAACCAAACAAGCCTCATATATATTTTCACTATTAATTACAAGTTCAGTCAAATCCATAGTTTTTATGGCCATACGCCCTCCGTTTAATTAAAGAATTCAGCATATAAATATAATATTATATTTCCCCTCTGTCAAATTATAAATTCTATTTAATAAAAATTATTTTAACAGGCGGGGAAGCGTTTCTCCTTCTAAACGGGCAATGACCACAGCGCCGACACTGTCACTTAACACATTAATGGTCGTACGGAACATATCCAGTACGCGGTCAACCGCCAGAATGATAGCAACCCCCTCCAGCGGTAAACCCACCGCCTTTAAAATAATGGACATCATTACCAATCCGCTCATGGGCACACTGGCCGCTCCAATCGATGCCAGAAGAGTAGTAATAATGACAATGACCTGAGCGCCTGCTGTTAGTTCGATCCCATAGACCTGGGCGATAAAAATTGTCGCGACGCATTCGTATAACGCCGTTCCATCCATATTTACCGTGGCCCCAATCGGTAATGTAAAATTCGCCACTTTGTTGGAAACCTGAGAATTACCGGTGACCGCTTCAAGTGTCAGAGGAAGTGTGACCATCGAAGAACAGGTAGAGAATGCGGTCATTAAGGCGGTTGTCATTCCCTTGTAATGTCTTACAGGTCTGATACGGGCAACCATTTTTAAAAGCAGGGGAAGATTAATAAACGCATGAATCGATAATCCCAGAAGAACGATACTAAAATATAAACCAAGAGATTTAAAAGCACCAAAACCAGTCCGGGCAACGATCCGTGCCATGATTCCAAATACACCAATGGGAGCGCTCCAAATAATAAATTGGGTCATCTTCATCATCGCTTCAAATGCCGCTTGAAAGAAAACACTTAATTGCATTTTTGGTTTTTCTGACAACCGCGTAATAAAATATCCGAAAAGGATACAAAAAAATATTACCGGTAAAACATCACCGGAAGCCATTGCCTGAAATGGATTTTCCGGTATGATGTTTAAGAACAAATCCTGGATACTCTGTTCGGCAGCCGCAACCTGCTGGGGATTTTCTTCCAAACCAATTTTCGCTCCCACACCCGGTTGGAAAATATTAACCAGTATCAATCCGGTAATGATCGCAAAAAAACTGCTCACAAAGTAATAGCCGAAAGTCTTGATACCCAGCCTTCCCAGACCAACTGCATCGCCGACGCTGACGACCCCGGAAATAATAGAAGTAATGATCAAAGGCATAATTGCCATACGTAGTAGACGTAAAAATAACTCGGCAAAAAACTCTGCGTAAGGTAAAATAGGTGGACCAACCTGCCAACCGGCCAGGGCACCAAAAACGAGGCTTATAAAAATATAATGGGTGAGATTTTGTTTTTTTAAAACAGTCATTGCGGTTGGTTTTTAGGTAATCTAATTAGTGCCCAGTTAAAAAAATGATTCAATTAAGGAATAAAAAACTCATCCCCAAACCTGCGTCTAAGCCGCATCTTCGACCTTCTCTTGAACCCAAAAGTCCCTCTCTTTCCGAGAGAGGGATTTAGGGTAAGTTCTCTAAATCAAGTCCACCTGTTTATTTTGTATCTAAACCTGTTGTTTTTCTGTTGATAATTGCCAATGATTAAAATTTTGGCCGGACAATCATGATATAATATAATGGTTCTGTGAAACAATATATTTTTTCCTGTACCATAATGCTTCCTGATTATTCCGGCCCGCTTACGCGGTAGGGATGATTTATCGCATACTCTCTTTTAATTTCACTATAATCTTCAAACCAATAGGCCTCCGGATTTCTTTTAAATATCATAAAGCGTGCCTTTTCCTGAGGATCGGCGGCCCGGTGATAACGCATATAAATTCTTCCCTTGGTTTTTCCAACAATTTCAATCTTTCCCGTACTATGCGACATTACCAACCGTGCCCGTTTGGCCAAACCAGAACAATGCATACGCGCGCGCTCGAATATCTCGAAAGACTCTTCGATCGGTACCGCATAAGTCTTATTACCCAGTGTCGGCCGGCAGATAAACAGATAATAGGGAGGTATACCTGCATAAGACAGATTATTAAAAAGTTTAGCTAATACGTCAGGATTGTCGTTTATTCCGCGAAGCAGTGGCGTCTGATTAACAGTGATAGCACCAGTAGATTGTAATAAATTCATCCCTTTGATTGCCGTATCCGTTAGCTCATTCGGATGATTAAAATGTGCCATAATGTAAATCTTTTTATCATTCGTACTGTAAGTTCTAAACAGGTCCAGCAATGACGGATCGTTAATGATCCTGTAAGGATTAAAAACCGGAATCTTGGTTCCGATACGTATTATTTTCACGTGATCCATTTGCCGAAGCGGCCGTATGATGTTTTCCAGTTTATTTGTAGACATAATCAGGGGATCACCACCGGTCAGCAGCACATTATTTATTTCTTTATGCTCGCCAATATAATCGATGCCCGGGGAAACATCGCGAACCACTTCATCATTTTGATCCATAAATATGCGCTTACGAAAACAGAACCGACAATAGGCTCCGCAGACATCGTTAACCAGTAGAAGAGCGGTAAACTCATATTTATGTTGGAGACCCGGGACCTGTGTATATTCTTCTTCATCGGAAGCATCCAATCGTCCCCAGGTGTTCAGTTCTTTCCGGTCAGGAATTACAATACGACGGAGTGGATCCTCTGGGTCATCCCAGTTGATGAGCTTCTGATAATAATCATTCGTCCGGAACATAAATTTTTCCGTGACCTCCTCCAGATTTATACGCTCTTCTTCCGGCAACTCCGGGATCTGATCAAGACGTGTTATATATGTTGGTTTATACATCTGTGTTCTTCCATGAAAATTACTCCTGAAAATTTTTTTCAATACAAATTTGATTTTTTTCTATTTTAAGGGTAATTACGTTTTTCGAAATTTCAGAATTGTGCCCGGACTATTCTCCCGCAAATAAATTTCGTTGTATTTAGCATATCACATTGGGCAGATCTGCGGGAGAATTTATTCATTTATTATCAATTCTTAAATCATAAATCGTTAATCCTTGTTCTATATTCATCAATCAGAGATAAACTCTCAGATGTTAAAACTTAGAATCTAATATAAGTCATAAGCAATGTGTTTTCAAATTAATCGCATTGTCATTATGTTTACGTTTTTCTGATTTAATAAAAATGATCAATTAAGGATCAAAAAACTCATCCCCAA
>CAZBBC010000055.1:0-25307 GCA_964489835.1 uncultured Calditrichota bacterium | reverse complement strand
AGGGGAAACTTTATTGTCGCTATTTGATAAATCTAAAATTCATGAATAGATCAGGCTAATATATTTCAATCATATATTAACATTAAAAAACACGTAATATTTTAAGAAAGGGGTGATAAAGAACCAGAGACTCTTTTAATTTCTATTTATTAATCACACAATATTAGGAAGGAAAGGCTAATGAAAAAAATTTTACTGGTTTCAATCGTAGTACTGGGGATGGTGCTGGCTTCTTTTGGCCAGGTGACAAAGATTTATGATATTCAGTACACAGAAGATCCATCGGGGGATTCCCCTCTGCTTGATTCCACTGTTACGATCAGCGGTATCGTAGTAGCAGAACACAGAGGTGCTGTTTACGCTAATGGTGGGATCTCAAGTAGTTATTTCTGGATTATGGATTCAGCGGCAGCCTGGAGCGGTATACAGGTTCTTCACAGCTCAAGCGTTAATTATGCCGCTGAGGGTGATAGTATCACCATTACTGGTGTGGTTGCTGAATATTATGGTAATACACAAATCGGTGATATCAGCGAATATATTCTTCACACCTCACAAAATGAAGTATATGAGCCATTATCGGTAACTACCGCCGATGTTGATTCTAATGAAGCCTACGAAGGTTGTTTAGTCCGTGTTACAGATGTCACCGTAACCGAGATTGACCTGGATGCCTATCATGAATTCAGAGTTAGTGATGGCTCTGGTAATTTAAGAATTGATACCCATGCACAATTTTATTACACTGCAGAAATGGATGATGAATTAGCATCAATAACCGGCGTGGTAATGTATAGCTATGATGAATTCCAGATTTATCCGCGTCTGGCCTGGGATGTGGTTGAAGGAGGCGAATATACAAGACTTCAGCGAATCCAACAGGTGCGCAATAGCGATTTGCTAAGGACCCCCGTTGATAAAGTATCGGACATTTCCTACGCCGCAACCGGGGCAGAAGATACGACCTATTATACCATCACTGGTATCGTTACAGTACCTACCGGTTTGAGCTACGCCGGCGATGGCATAAAATTCGTATTGAGCGAAATTGGTGGTGGTCCATGGAGTGGAATTTTATCTTACGCTCCTGATTCGACATTATATCCAACCTTGTATGAAGGCGATATTATAAAAATGACAGGCTATATCGATGAATATGCCACCAGTCCAAGTAACATGACTGAATTCTGGATCACCAGTCCGATAAACATCCTCGACGCGGGTCAACCCCTCCCTGTGCCTGATACCATCAAAACAGGCGATTTCCGGTTACCGGTGACAGCAGAACAATGGGGTAATGTGACGGTCGTTGTAAAGGACGCCGCTGTTACCGATGTAAATCCTCCCTCAGAACCTTACGGTATGTTTGCGGTTAACGATGGTACCGGTGAAATATGGGTCGATCATGATTCCGATAGTTTATTAACCTGGTATAATGGTGAGAATGTTCTACCTGTTGGTACAATTTATGAATCCATTCAAGGGTGGGTTTATCATCACTATGGAGATTACGCTGATTCCTCTACATACAAAATTGTTCCATCATATGTCTCCGACATGGTTGTAGGATCTGCGCCTCCCCAACTCACCAATGTTGTCAGAGATCCTCTTATTCCTCTTTCTTCCAATGCCGTTGAAGTATCGGTTAATGTTAAAACTAATTTCACAATTGTTTCCGTTACGCTTAATTATTCGGTAAATGGCGGCTTATACCAGGAAGCAGCTATGTCTTTAGCAACCGGTGATACTTGGAGCGGCGAGATTCCGGCACAGGCAGATGGTTCACGGATCAACTATTATATCAAAGCCACTGATGATGCGGATGGTTCCACATTGGCACCCTCGGATACTTCTTTGATACAATATAGTTATGTTATTTCAGACGCCGGATTGACCATAGAAAATATACAATATACAACCTGGCCACTCGCGGATTCTCCATTTGAAGGCTGTAAAGTCTCGGTCACCGGTATTGTTACCGCTGACACAGCAAATTCGGTCAAATTTCATGCCAGTGTAATTCAGGATGGTCAAGGGCCCTGGAATGGTATCTTCCTGTTCGGGGCTGAGGAGTTACTGACCCGCGGGGAAGAAGTCCGGGTCTGGGGAACGGTTACCGACTATAATGCGGATTATCATTTTAAATGGGACAATAATACCATGATCTTAGTAGACTCCCTTGAGATTCTAAGCTCAGAAAATGTTATAAATTCTGAGCTATTGGAGTCAGGTATTCTTGCCGGTAACAGTCCTGAGGCTGAATCCTATGAAGGCGTACAGGTTAAAGTATCCAATGCTGAGTTGGTATCCGTCAATAGTTATGATGTCACCATTGATGATGGTAGCGGTCCCTGTTTGGTAGATGATGATATGATAGCCTATGATGATTTTCATGTAAACAAGCCGGATGGATTTTTATATGCCTTTGGTGATACCATCAGACCAGGCGATATTATTGATAATATTCAAGGGGTATTCACCTATAGTTTCGGCACGTATAAAATTTCCGTTCGTGATCAAAACGACTGGGGAAATGTTGTTGGGATTAATCCGGATTATAAGCCAATACCATATGCTTATAAACTACAGCAGAATTTTCCAAACCCGTTTAATCCGGAAACCAGAATTTATTTTGAAATTCCACAGGCACATGATGTAACCATCATGATTTACAATATGCTTGGTCAGCAGATCCGCACACTGGTTAAGGAAAATTTCAAAGCCGGCCAGCACGTGGTTAACTGGAATGGAAAAAATGACCATGGACTGCTTGTTCCAACCGGCGTTTATATCTACCGCATCAAAGCGGGTAATTTCATTGCCTCAAAGAAAATGGTAATGTTAAAATAAGTAGTAAAGATACAATCCTTCTTCGTTCCCGCCGCAAGGCGGGAACGGGGATTTTGTCTTTATCGCGTAAAGAGTTTCACAGATTTATTCATACCGCAGTATGTTGCTGCAATCAAAGAAAAAAATAGTCCAAAGTCAGAATATGAAAAACTTCAGCGGATTTTTATTTTTACTCAGTTTGATACTGGTTACCTGTGATACCAATCCGTTTCATCCGGAAAAAGACGGTAAACCAATGGCTAATCAGGCGCCGGAAACATACTTGTTCCTATTCTTAGCCCAGGACTCTCTACTAATGCCGGGTATCGATACCACCGCAAGCAAACAGATCATTCACTGGTGGGGTGAAGATAAGGATGGCGAAGTTGTTGGTTATTATTACCAATGGAATTACCAGGAGACACCGCTCTGGACCACTTCCGAATATGACACTTTTTATGTCCCGATCCGTACCAGTTATGACGAGTTTACCTTTCGGGTCTGGGCCGTGGACAATGACAGCCTGATGGATCCTACCCCGGCGATGCAGGTTTTTCCTGTTTTTAATTCCTTCCCGGAAATCGCTTTTAAAAATCGTAGCAATCCACCGGCCCCGGCAGCCAATCCAAATGTAACATCCTATACGTTTCCAACCCGTACTTTTATGTGGGATGTGGCCGATCCCGATGGTATAGAAACCATAACAAAAATATATTATGCCCTTGATGACACATCACAGTGGTTCGAATTACCGGGGTCTGAACGAAGTGTTACACTTAGTAATATTCCACCCGGTGCACATCGGTTTTATGTTAAAGCGGAAGATATCGCCGGCGCTCAGAGTCAAATAATTTCTTTTCCCGATCCTGATGATGACGATGTCCCCAATAGATGGATTGTAAAGGAACCGCAAGGTGATGTACTTCTGGTGAATGATTATTCTCTGGATCAGACACTTTATGAAACACAAACATTCTATGAAGAAATTTTAAATGACATTATTGGAGAGGAAAATTATAGTGTCTGGGAAATCGGCACAACGGCAACCCCTGCAATAAATCCACAAAACAGTTTACCCTATGCAACAATAGATATAAAAGCGTATCTGAACTATTTTAACAAAGTGATCTGGTTTGCCCACCTGGGCCGGCATAATCTAACGGAGGCCGGCTTAAGCTTAACGCAATATATCGCTGAAGGGGGCAATGTTTTTATTTCAAACGGTAATGAACAACGGCCCGATACAACCTGGACCTTCACCAATATCGATTCTGTCTATCGCTTAAATCCTGGCGGTCGTTTATTGGCTGGTGTAAAAGTCTTGGCCTCATTTTCCGGTACTGAAGCCGATTCTTCTTTAGATCTGGTTGTCGGACAATTAATCGGTAACCGCGTAAGTGCCCTGATTCCCGGAGAGGGAGCCGATGTGGTATATCGGATGGAACCGGATACGGTCACCGTTGTGAATGTTCCATACACCGGTTCACCGCCGGTGGGGATTCGTTACACAGTCGGTGCCGGGAAATCGATATACTTTTCATTGCCTTTTCATTATTGTTATGGGGCTGGTAATGTGACCGATGTGATTCGATACATATTAGAAGAAGAGTTTAAATAATGAAAACGTTTTTAAATGGTATTTTTTGGGTTATATTTTTAGTCTTCTCTGTCTCGGGTCAGGAAGTAAAAAAGGGGAAAGTTGCCGGGATGATCTATGATAAACAGACCCATGAACCATTGGCCGGTGTCAATGTTGAATTGAAGGGCACCTATATGGGGGCGGCGACTGACCTGGATGGTGCCTTTATCATTGAAAATGTAAGCCCCGGAGAACATGATATTGAGGTATCCATTATCGGTTATAAAATTCAACTCCAAACCGGTGTGGCTATAATTCCGGGACAAACGGTTTCTCTTACTTTTGAATTGGAAGAATCGATTCTTGCCTATGGAGAAGAGATTGAGGTAATCGGCGAAAAACCGCTGCTTGATGTCGATCTTACATCTTCCGAAGCAACCTTCTCTTCATCTGACATTGAACAAAAAATTGTAGAGAATGTGGAAGATATTCTCGCCCAACAGGCCGGCGTGGTAAAAACAGACGGCGAGATTCATATCCGTGGCGGCCGTGCGGATGAGAGTATGTATATCATTGATGGTGTTTCTGTAAAAGATCCCCTCTCCGGATATGGCAATACGGTATACGTCAATCCGAACGCCATAAAAGAATTAAAAATTGTCACCGGTGGCTTTAATGCCGAATACGGTCATGCGATGTCCGGCATCATTGATGTGGTGACCAAAGAGGGTGATGAGGTCTATTCCGGTAGTTTTAATATTAAAACCGATCATTTCGGGGTGGGGATTTTTGATAATTATAATACACAAATTGTTGAACTTGATCTGGGTGGACCGGAGCCGATTAGTAATTATCTTTTGCCTTTATTGGGTCTCGATTCGCCGGGACAGTTCACGTTTTTTATATCCGGTTATGCCAATATTTCCGACACCTTTCTACGCCGCGCTTCAAAGCTATACCCCAGCCGTGAAGGACTTGAGATTTTTGCTCCACGTCAGGAAAATGACTGGCATTTATTGGGTAAACTGACCTGGAAATTAAATCCCAGCCAAAAAATTTCGCTATCCTATGACCGCTCGTTAAATATTAACCAGGGTTACTTCCGACGTTATCTGATTTCATCAAGTTATTACCCGTATCATTTCAGCCAGAATCTGGACCATTATCCAACCTATACTACTGAATCTATACTGGGGAATCTTTCCTGGAAACATACACTGAATGCCGTGACCTGGTATGAGGTCACCCTGGGTAATTTTTATAATTCCACTCACAGTGCGGTCCAAAACAAACATTGGTCCGAATATACAGAAGAACTCGATTTGTATCCGATACGATATTATCTGGCTGATGCGAACGGTAATCTCACCATCAGACGCGGTGATGGTTTTTATGACGTCGGCGATTACGGCCAATGGTATGATTATTACAGCGATAGTTGGTCGATCAGGGGGGATATAACCAGCCAGATCACACAGCGTCAACAGGTCAAAGCGGGATTTGAGATGGCAGCGACAACCATGCAGGTGGTGGATATCGTTGATCCATGGGTGGATAGTGAAAGTGGATTTGGGCGCAGTTATGATATCTATAAAGTCAAATCCTATAACGGCTCCTTTTATGTTCAGGATCAAATTAAATACGATGGCATGATCGTTAATCTTGGGATGAGATACGACTACTGGTTCCCGGGAAAGTATGTAGAAGAAGCGATTAATGATCCTGAAACAGTGATTATATCTGAAGAAGCCAGACGCAGATTTTATGATGAAACCTTTGAGATCTTTGGTTTGCGTGGCAAAGGCCATTTAAGTCCCCGGCTTGGGATTTCACATCCTGTCTCTGACCGTGATGTACTTTACTTCCATTATGGCCACTTTTCCCAGCAACCGAAAGGTCAGTATGTGTATGCTAAATTGAAAGCAACGTCACCGGCCACCTATCAGCTGTTCGGGAATCCGAATCTGAATCCTACCACAAGCGTCTCCTATGAACTGGGTATCAAACATAAGTTTAACGAGAACCTGGTGATGGATTTAAAAGCTTATTATAAAGATCAGTTTGACTATGCATCGGCGGAGCAGTTGGAATTAGAAAATCCACGGCTGGGCAATATCAGCTTTCTGATGTATTTTAATATGGATTATGCCCGTTCAAAGGGAATAGAATTACGTATTAAACAACGTTATGCCAAATATCTGAGCGGAACACTTAATTTCACTTATGCCGTTAGCAAAGGGAAAAGTTCTAATCCAAATGACAATCTACTGGTGGCAGCAGGCCGTCTGGAGGAAAAACCGTTAAAAGAAAATTTTCTGCAGTGGGATAAACCAATAAGGCTGACCCTGGATTTAAATTTTCATGTTGATGAAGAGGGTATTGTTATATTCGGCGTGCCCTTTTCCGATCGCTGGGGTATCAGTGCCCACTGGGAAATAGAATCGGGTATGCGTTATACGCAGTTGATCGATGTTGAAAAAGAAATATACGATAGTGCCGACCCTTACGGACAACTGGCTCCCTATTGGCATCAGTTGGATTTACGGTTATATAAATATGTGGATCTTTGGGGAACGACTCTTACCGGTCTGATTGAGATTGAGAATGTTTTTGACGCTAAAATCCCCAGAATAATTAATCCCTATACCGGTCTTGAATATCGTCCCGGAGATATTCTTACTTCGACCTATACAAGAGATTACAATCCCAATCCAAATCCGATTTATAATCCGTCAAAATTTCGTTGGCCGCGAACAGTCAGATTTGGTTTATCAGTCCAATTTTAAAAACACGTTTGGGGAAAATGTGAACCTGGCATGAGACGTATATCAATACAAATACTAATGATAATGGTGCTGGGCACGTCTGTACCGGCGCAGAATTTATTCCCGCTTTTGGGCGGCCAGCGTGTCGGAACAGCGGCTGCAACATTTTTAAAGATTGATGTCGGTGCAGAAGCGACGGCGATGAGCGGCGCTTTTGTGGCGATGGCCAGCGATGCCACCACCTTATACTGGAATCCGGCGGCTGCCGCGCAGGTACCGAATAATTCGTTCACCCTCAGTCATATCGAATGGCCGGTTGATATTCAGTATGAATTTATGGGTTACATTCATCATATTGAAGGCTTAGGATCGATTGGTTTGAGCCTGGGCATGCTGCACATGCCGGAGATGGAAGTAACAACCGAATATCATCCAACCGGAAACGGTGAATATTTTCAATATTACGACACCTTCGCTGCGCTGACCTTTGCCATGAAAATGACGGAACAGTTTTCCTTTGGGGCTTCGGTAAAATATGTTGAAGAAGGATTGGCTGAACTGAAAATGGGCGGTTGGATGATTGATCTGGGTACTTTTTACTGGACCGGTTTTAAGAGTTTGCGCTTTGCTGTCAGTCTGTCAAATTTCGGCCCCGATATGAAACCGGATGGCAACTACATGAAAGCAAACAAAACAGGTGGATTCACCGAACAGTCTTATGAATCGTTTTCTCCACCGACGACATTTAGGGTTGGTACGGCAATGGAAGTAATTGAAACTGAGCAGTATGCGTTAACAACATCGCTTCAAATAAACCATCCTGTCGATAACGCAGAAAACGCCGTTATCGGACTTGATTTCAGTTATATAAAAAATCTGCATATACGTGCCGGATATAAGATAAATTATGATGAAGAAAAATTTACTCTTGGCGCAGGTTTTCAGGTACCGGTCAGTTTTCTGAATTTCACCGTCGATTATGCCTATAAGAATTTTTCGAATTTGGGTGCAACCCATCAGTTTACGCTTGACTTTCAATTTTAAGGATTAAATAATTGCGTAGTATTCTAATACTATTTGTGATCACCGGCAGCATCTTTGTTAGTTGCGGTGAAAAAATGCTGTTACCATCAGTAAAAAGTTCGCCCGAATCTTTCGGCGCCAATGATACCTCCTATATTCATTTAACACCAGACTGGAACGCCTCAACACTTGGTTATTTACCACGAAAACCGATGGAACCGGCAGATATTGCTATTGGAAATGATGGTTATGTATTTATTGCCGACCGCAACAATAACCGCGTCATAACCACCTCCCCATCCGGTCATCTGGTAACCCATGAAAAACTGGATCAAATCGCACCGGTTGAATCTCCCATTGGGATAGCGATGAATGCAAAATTGAATCTTTTGATCGTCAATGGTTCGAATACCATCTATGCCTGGAATCAGTATATAAATAATGTAGGTATTAATGCCGTTGCCGTGGATACCACTGACAGCGGTGAACTGGTCTTTTCTTCAGAGGCCTCGTTGCTGGATTCTCTGTTAAAAGTCCACCCTTTTTACACCGATACTGATGTTAATAGTTCCTTTTATGGTATTGCTTTCGGACCGGAAGATGATAATACGATATTTGTCACCGATCAGGGAAATAACAGGATTTTGCGTTTGCAGATGATATTCAGTGGTCTGGCTGAACTGTCTACCGACGGTTGGCATCCCCTCTTCACGGCAATATATATTGATGACATTGCTACCTTTGGATCCGGGGCCGGGACCGTAGATAATCCGAGAGGTATCACCTGTGATAAAGCTGGTAACGTCTATTTTACCCAGCTGGGGGGGAATTTTTTTGTACAAAAACTGAACCGTCAGGGGAACAGTTTTAATGCTGCTTATACATTATATATCGATCCAATTATGGATCTCAACCGGTTTCTCGGGCCTTACGATATCGCCCTTGGCCAGAATGATGCCATATTTGTCCTCGATACGGATGATAACGGAAAAGTGAGCAAATTTCACAATAAAGGATTCAAAGCAGGTGAAATCGCCGATCTGGGGAAAAAAGGTCTTGTCGATGCCAGATTTGACCAGCCACTGGGCATTGCCGTCTCAGATGATGAAGTAGTGTATATTGCCAATACCAACCAAAACCGCATTGAACGTTATCAGTTCTCTATTTCAGAGGGGGATATCCCCCAAGAACCCCAGTAGTGATATCAATCATCACATTCTTTTTATACTTATTATATATTGTAATCGCGAATCGATTTTATCCGTAAGCGAAACGGATTTTATAATAACAAAAAGAGACTAAAAAAATTAGGATTATATGATAAAAAAAACACCTTTTGTAATACTTCTGATACTCATATTTACGATGACCGGCCTGTGCCAGAGCCGGACACTGCGAATCATGACTTATAATTTGTTAAATTATATCGGTCAGGATAAAAACGAAAATTTCAAAACCATTGTAGAGGCAATCGATCCTGATATTATCGTTGTGCAGGAAATTGAGGGGCAAACCGCCGTTGATTCCTTTTCGATTGCCGTCCTTGAAAACCGTTTTGACACCATTGGTTTTCATAACGGGTGTACCTATGACACTGACAATCATATTTTTTATAATCCCTATGAAATCGTGTTTTTAACCGACCAATATATTTCTACCGCTTTAAGAGATATCGCAGAATATAAACTCAAAATTCCAGGCATCAATGATACACTCCTTATCTATAGTGCCCATTTAAAGGCCAGCAGCGGTATTGATAATGAACAAAAACGTCTGGCTGAATCTACCCTGTTGCGTGAACATCTGAATCAGCATTCTCCGACAACGAAATTTATCCTGGTTGGGGATTTAAATCTATATTCCTCCTTAGAACCCGCCTATCAGAAACTGACCGGAGAAGAAGCGGAAAATAGCGGCCGCTTGTTTGATCCGATTCAGACTCCGGGGATCTGGCATAACAATTCCAGATTTACCGCGATTCACACCCAGAGTACCAGAACCAGCGATATCGGCGATGATGGAGCCACCGGGGGGATGGATGACCGTTTTGATTTTATTCTGGTGAGCGGCTCACTATCAGGCCGGGTGATTCAGGGCTCTTATACGGCCTATGGCAATGACGGCGCCCATTTTAATCAATCGATCATCAGTGGCAGCAATGGTGCCGTTTCTCCTGAAATTGCCAACGCCCTTTATTATGCTTCTGATCATTTGCCGGTGTATACTGATATTTCTTTTGGTGTCAGTACGATCGCCGAAGAGATATCACAAGTGCCGACTATCTATTGGTTAGGTCAGAATTATCCCAATCCGTTTAATCCAAGGACAATGATTACTTATGAATTGCAAAATACCAATTACATTCATTTAACTATCTTCAACCTATTGGGACAAAACGTGGCCAACCTGTTTAGCGGTGTTCAAAAGGCCGGTCGTTATGAGGTTCCATGGGATGCCGCTGATTTTCCCAGTGGAATCTATTATTATCGCCTACAGGCAGCCGGATTCAGTGAAACCAGAAAAATGATTTTGACAAAATAAGTCTCCTATGCTACTAAAGAAAATAAAAATTTGATCCCGACTGAGTCGGGATGATCCTGTCTAAAATTTTGAATGGACAAACAACGTCAAATATTCAAAGGTATTACTAAGAACATACTTATTTTGGGATTTGTTAGTTTATTTACGGATCTCAGCAGCCAGATGGTTTTTCCCTTAATTCCTTTATTCCTGACCACCGTCCTGGGTGCTGGCGCTTCTGTCGTGGGTATTGTAGAAGGTGCCGCAGAAACAACCGCTTCTTTATTGAAAGTTTTCTCTGGCTATTGGTCTGACAAAATAAAAAAAAGAAAACCTTTTGTCTTTTTTGGCTATTCTTTGTCATCTATCACAAAACCCTTATTTTCTCTTGCCAGTGCCTGGTCTTTTGTTCTTTTTATCAGGGTACTGGAAAGAATTGGTAAAGGCTTAAGAACTGCCCCGAGAGATGCACTGGTGGCTGAATCCTGTGATGAAAACGTTAGGGGGAAAGCCTTTGGATTTCACCGGGCGATGGATGGCATTGGTTCGGTTTTAGGGGCACTTTTAGCTTTTTTACTTCTTCCAACGTTTGGATATCGAAATATTTTCCTGTTTGCTTTTGTTCCCTCGATAATCGCCGTATTTGCCATTATATTTATCAAAGAAAAAAAATCCCCCGTAACAATAGGTGCAAAAGAAACATCTATTAAGTTAAGTTTTAAGGAACTGCCGACAAATTTGAGATTATTTATAATCGTTTCTTCAATATTTGCCTTTGGGCATTTTGGATATGCCTTTCTATTGTTAAGGGCGCAGAACATAGGATTAGCCGATAACAGGGCAATCCTTCTCTATGTTCTGTTTTATATCGTTTATACTATTTGCAGCATACCTTTTGGTGTATTATCTGATAAAATCGGTAGAAAACCAATTTTGCTCATGGGCTATTTAGTATTTGCAATCACTTCCGGTGGTTTGATATTTACTTCAACTATTTATTCCATAGGGTTATTTTTTGTTACTTATGGGATATTCTTTGCGATGATCGATGGGGCCCAACGAGCATTTGTGACAGATCTGGCACCGACACATCTAAAAGCAACGTCATTAGGAATATTTCATACAGCCATCGGGCTGGTCGCGCTTCCCGGTGGATTTATTGCCGGCTTGCTGTGGGATAAAATAAGTCCGGAATCAACATTTGTATTTGGTTCTGCCTTGTCGATAATTTCGACGGGACTATTCATCTTTGTAAAGGATAAAACAAAGAATGTGACTTTAAATAATAGATGACAATTTAACGAGACTTCTCCGTTCATTAAAAATGGGACACGATTTATCATCTACAAGTATCCTGATCCCAAGATTTAAAAACCGCTCCTTTGATGAAAACTTTTTAGAATTTTCTTTATTTCTCCGTTTTTTGTGGCTAAGATATTCACATGATTGGTAAAACCCTTTCTCATTACAAAATTATTGAGCAAATCGGTGCCGGCGGGATGGGTGAGGTTTATCTGGCTGATGACCTCAAACTGGAACGCAAAGTCGCTATTAAATTCCTACCCCAGCAGCTTACCAAAGACAGAGACAATGTCGAACGTTTTCAGAGAGAAGCCAAAGCAGCCGCCTCGCTTAATCATCCTAACATCGTCACTATTTATGAAATTGCCGAAGATGGGGATCAGATCTTCATTGTAATGGAATATGTCGAGGGCAAAACATTAAGAGAAGTTTTAAACACCCCCCTTACTCCCCCCTTCATAGGGGGGAGAACGGATCCGTCTCCAATTCCCAATGTCCAATTACCAGTTCCAGATGTTCTTAAAATTATAAATCAAATCGCCGAGGGCCTGGCCCAGGCCCACAAGGCCGGTATCGTCCACCGCGATATCAAACCTGAAAATATCCTGATCGATAATGATGGCTGGGTCAAAATCCTTGATTTCGGACTGGCGAAGTTAAAAGGTGTCAGCACACTGACTAAAGAATCCTCAACCCTGGGCACGATTTATTACATGTCCCCGGAGCAGGTCAGCGGAAAAGAGGTCGATCAGCGCACCGATATCTGGTCATTGGGCGTGGTCCTGTGTGAAATGCTCACCGGGGAACGACCCTTTAAAGGGGATTATGAGCAATCAATTGTTTATGCCATATTAAATGAAGAACCGCAACCATTGGAAAATATACCGTCTGAACTACTGAATATTGTAAAAAAATCATTGAATAAAAATCCGCAGGAACGTTATGTTAGCACGGCTGAATTATTGCAGGACTTACATAACCTCCGGGAAAATTTAGAAATTAATAAATCAATACTAAAACCCTCAAATACAAAAAGCACTAAATCCAGAACAATTATCATTTCCTTGGTTATTATTTTCATATTAATTGCTCTAATCACCCGTTTTCTTTTCTTTCCAACTTCTGAACCAGAAGAATCTATAAAATCATTGGCCGTGTTGCCTTTTACTAATTTAAAGAGTGACCCGGAAACGAATCATTTAGGGGGTGCTCTGGCGGCTGGGATCATTAAAGAATTAGCATATCTTCACAATTTGAATGTTTTACCCTTCAGCGCTGTTCGTTATCTTGATGATTGGACTGATCTAAATGTAGAATATATTTTGACCGGGAATTATCTTAAAGAAAAAAATACGATTCGCTTAAATCTTGAACTGTTTCGAGCTACAAATCAGAAATTGATTTGGAATGACGAATTAGAGGAGTCATTTAAAAATACTTTTAAGCTTCAGGATTTAGTCTCTATTAAAATAATTGAAGGATTAAGAATTAATTTTGCACCAACAGAGCAGAATCGGATGTTCAAAGATATTCCTAAAGATCCTCTAGCCTTCGATTATTATTTACGCAGTTTTTCATATCCTCTTACTAATGAAGGTTCTACTCTAGCTATTAAAATGCTGAAAAATTCTATTCAATTAGATACAACATATGCACCTGCTTTTGTGGAATTAGGTTTTCATAGTACACGATTAGCCCAACATTCTTATAATAAATCATCTTATCATGAAATGGCAAAAAAGTACTATTTGGATGCTCTTAGACTTAATAATGATCTTATTGATGCCTTAGTTCAATTAGCTGGATTATATACAGATATAGGAAATACTTATGATGCTTACGATTTAGCTATTAGAGCATTAAAAATAAATCCAAATAATGCTTGGGTGCATTATCGTTTAAGTTATATCTATAGATATACAGGAATGCTTGAAGAATCTACTAAGGAAGTTGAAAGAACAATATCAATCGATAGTAAAAATCTTAGATTAGGGGCTATGCAATTAACATATTTATTTCGGGGTAAATATCAAAAAGCATTAGAATTAAGTAGATATTATGAAAACAATTTATTTACAAAACAAAGAAGGGGTGAAATTTATTATATCTTGGGTAAATTAGATTCGTCACTTGCCTATTGCAATCAAGTGCTAGATGAAGATCCTAATGCTATATGGGGAACACTTGCCTGGTCCCTAAAAGCCTTCATAGAAAAAAATACAGAAGAAGGATTACATGTCTTAGATCGTTGGGAGCAAACTAATCCCTATGATTCAGAAATTATATTCTTCATTTCACGATTATATTGTCTGCATAGCAATAAAGAAAAAGGACTTCGTTTACTCAGGAAAGCAGTTGAAAGCGGTTTTTACTGTTATCCTTTTTTCTTAATTGATCCCTTTCTCGATTCGGTGCGTGATGATCCAGAATTTCAGGAAGTGTTAACCCTGGCCAAGAAAAAACATGAAGCCTTTAAACAAAAATATTTTGCGGAAAGAGAATGATATACAATCTGGATCTATATCATCGGCGATCAATCCGTTTGAAAGGTTATGATTACAGCCAATCTGGTGCCTATTTCGTAACCATTTGTGTGCAGAACCGTTCTTGTCTGTTTGGCGAAATTATTGATAAAAAAATGCAAATGAATGCTGCAGGTAAAATGATTGATAGGTGGTGGAATCAATTACCACAGAAATTTGCCAATGTTGAATTGGATGATTTTATTGTCATGCCCAACCATTTACATGGCATAATAATCGTAGGGGCAGACCGGCGTGTCTGCCCTGATATAAAAGATGGTATCCATATGGTTAATAAAAACAAATATCATGCATTACATAGAAACGTGTCGGTGAAAGACAACAATTCGTTTGATAATAAATCGGGCAAACACGCCGATTCGTTTGATATTAAACTAGACAAATACAATGGTTCGATTAATAATAAATCGGGCGAACACACCGGTTCGCCCCTACAAAAACCGGTATCTTTATCCCAAATGATACAATGGTTTAAAACCATGACTACCAATGAATATATTCGCAACATCAAAAAAAATGCCTGGCATCCGTTTGACAGACATCTCTGGCAACGCAATTATTATGAACACATTGTCCGTAATGAAAACGAGATATTCCGTATACGAAAATATATTATTGAAAATCCAATAAAATGGGATATGGATGACGAGAACCCCAAATCATGAAAGCTAAAGGATAGATTGGTAAAACCGTTTTACGCAATGACTTGTCCTGAGTAAATTGACGGAGAAGCATTAGAATATCAACCTATTCAGGATTAGTTTGTATAAAGGAGATCTTGGTATGAAAAAAATTGTTTTTATTTTAACCTTTTTTTTGATTTTGGTAGTTTTTGGGTCTGCCTGCACATCGACGCCAAAACCCGCCACGACCAAACTACCGGACGAGGTCAGGGCTCAACAGATCAAGGACATGACCTTCGGTATGTTTATCTGCTGGTCCTTCAGCACCTTTTCAGGACAGGAATGGACACCAACCGCCGACAAGGATGCCTCATACTTTAAAGCCCGTGGCTGTGATACCGATCAATGGTGTGAAACCGCTAAAGCCGCTGGTATGAATTACATTTTATTCCTCACGAAACACCACGACGGCTTTTGCCTCTGGAACACGGCCACCACCGATAAGAAAGTCACCAACAGCCCGCTGGGCATTGATGTCCTGGCCAAACTCAGAAAATCATGCGATAAGTACGGCCTTAAGCTGGCCCTTTATTTCTCCGAGGGTGACTGGAACTGGCCGGGTGCCGTTTATGGCAAGGGGGGCCAGGGCGGTTCAAATCCGGAAGTAAAAAAAGCACAACTTAAGGAGCTGCTGACGCAGTACGGTCCCATCGAATTCTGGTGGATGGACCATGCGGTAGGAACAGGTGGACTGTCACACGAAGCAACCGTTCAATGGATGCATAAATTTCAGCCGAATACATTTGTAGGTTTCAATCATGGACAACCGGCCGGCCGGTTGTGTCTGCGCGAAAGAGGTCGCCCGGGTAAATTGGGTGATGCCGCTGCTACCGAGTACAACAAGGAAGCCGAGCAGGATTATAGCAAATACCTGGTAGCGGAGTTCACCTATCCCATTCTTCCCGCACACGAGGGTGGTGCCCAATGGTTCTATTCCCTCCCCAAGCATGATAACCTTTGTCATTCTGCGGAGAAGATCTACAGGGACTACCTCGGAGCCGTGAAGTACGCGAACATATTTTCAGTCAATGTAGGGCCTGATTACCAGGGACGGCTACGTGATATTGATGTTAACACACTCAAACAAGTGGGAGAAATGATACGCGCAGGAAAAATTCACTAAGAGAAAAACAACTTAGATTTAACTGTAATAGCATGACACTATCCTAAAAAAGGAGAAGCAAAATGGGAGGCGTATTTAGATTTTCGTTTGGTCCGTGGAATATTCATGAAGGCGGTGATCCCTTTGGACCCTCGGTTCGTGAATCGATATCCTTCAATCAGAAACTTGGCCTTTACAAGAAACTGGGTTTTGGTGCCGTCCAGTTTCATGATGATGATGCGGTACCGGAGATGAACACGCTTAACGCACAACAGATAATCAACCGGGCAAAAGCGGTGAGAAAAAGTCTTGCGAAACATGGATTGAAGGCTGAATTTGTGGCACCTAGACTCTGGGAAGATCCCCGGACCATTGACGGTGGCTATACCAATAATGATTCGAAATTGCGAAAATATGCCATCGAGAGAAGCCTGAGGTCGATTGATATTGCCCGGGCTCTGGAGACGGATCTTATCGTCCTGTGGCTGGCCCGTGAAGGAACCTATATTCGTGAGGCAAAGGATAGTAAGATTGCCATTGACCGGCTTGTTGAGGCCATCAACAGGATGTTAGACTATGACCCGGGAATTCGCCTAGCGATTGAACCCAAACCAAATGAACCAATGGATCAGGCCTACCTGCCGACAACCGGTCATGCCCTGGCTATTGCCCATCTCACGAAAGATCCTGCTCGCGTCGGCGTCAATATCGAGAGTGCCCATGCCATTCTGGCCGGATTGGATCCATCGGATGAAATGGGGTTTGCTTTAGCACATCAGAAATTATGGACCGTACACTTGAATGATCAGAATGGTTTGAAGTTTGATCAAGACAAGACGTTTGGCAGCGTGGATCTGCGCCGGGCATTTAATCAGGTGCGTATTCTGGATCAATACGATTACGGCAGGAAGGGTGAATGGATTGGATTAGATGTGAAAGCGATGCGCACCCAAAAAGCTTCTGTGGCTACCAAACATCTGTCCAACAGTCGTAAGATTTTTCAGAGACTGCTGAAAATATCGCGTAGCCTGGATCAGAAGAAAATGAATACGATGATTTCACAGCGAGATTATGAAGCACTGGATATGTATATCGTAGAAAAACTTTTGGATTCATGAAGAAGAGAAAAATAATGAAGGTTCCAGCCAATGAACCATGTTGAAAGATTTCGTGCCGTAATGAATTTTCAAGAATTTGATCGCCTGCCGGTCTGGGAATGGGCGATGTGGTGGGATCAGACTATTGAGCGTTGGCATGGCGAAGATCTACCTAAGGATCTGACAGACATCTTTGAGATACATGAATATTTAGGGCTGGATCCCTATAAGCAGTTCTGGTTCAGTACCACCGAGGCTACAATTGAGGCTGAACAGCACCATGTAGAAGGTATCATCTCGAATATGGATGACTATATCAATCATCGCCCCAATCTATTTCCTGACCACAGCCAAGCGATTAATGGGATGCGGCCTTGGATAGAACGACAGCAGAGAGGTGAAGTTGTTGTATGGATTACTCTGGAAGGTTACTTCTGGTTTCCACGCACGCTGATGGGATTTACCAAGCTAATGCTGGCATTTTTTGAACAGCCGGAACTATTGCATCAGATCAACCAGGATTTGCTCGATTTCAATTTGCGCCTTCTGGACCAGATTGAAAAGATAGGATATCCGACGTTCATGACGGTAGCGGAAGACATGTCCTACAACCGCGGACCAATGATCTCACGGGACCTGATGGACAAATTTATGACACCCTATTACGAAAAGATGATTGCCCGGGCGAAGGAGATGGGAATGCTCACTATCGTGGATACCGATGGTGATGTAACACGCCTTGTTCCGTGGCTCCTGGATAACGGGATAGAGGGTGTGCTTCCGTTGGAACGACAAGCCAGTGTTGATGGTCTGGCACTGCGGGAAAAGTTCCCAAATCTGAGGATGATTGGTCACTTTAACAAAATGATCATGAATAAAGGCGAGGCCGCTATACGAAGAGAGTGGGAACGTCTGTATCCGCTGATGAGCACAGGCGGTTTCATTCCAAGCGTGGACCATCAGACGCCTCCATCTGTTTCACTGGAAGAGTATCGCACCTATTTGCGTATTTACCGTGAATATGTATAGACAGCGATTGAATCTGGCGAAACAGAGACTAAAGAATCTCAGGACCAGGGATGGATGGATTTATGGACGCAGTTTTCAAGATATAGATGGACACTTATGGGAAATAATATTTCTGGATGAAAGTGCTGTTAATCAACGTTGATTGAATTCGCCAACGGCTGAAACGCCACATTGGATGAGAGGAACAATGAAGACTTTTCGTTATCGTACTTTGGGTCAATGGTTCAAAGGGAATGTGCATCTGCATAGCACTATGTCCGACGGTGGTAAATCCTTTGCAGAGTTAGCTGAATTGTATGCGTCCGCGGGATATGATTTTCTGTTCCGCACAGACCATTGGCTGCCGTCAGATACCGCGGCGGATCGGGAGTCATATCCCTTGCTGTGGCTTGATGGTGTCGAGATTGACGGTCAGGACACGACAGGAGCCTGTTTTCATGTCCTATGTCTTGGTACGTTGAAAGGAGTTACACCTCAAAACGGCTTTGTCGCCGGACTGGAGGCCGCCCGTGCGCAGGGAGCTATGCTCATTCTTGCCCATCCTCACTGGTGCGGGAATTCTCTGGACGACTGTCTCCGCTGGCCTTTTGATGGTGTTGAGGTGTATAACCATGTCTGTCAATGGCTCAACGGTAAGAGTAACGGGTTGGTTCACTGGGATGCCCTTCTGGGCAAGAATCCCAATGTCCTGGCTTTTGCGGTCGACGATGCCCATTTGAGACCGGACCATCCCGGTTGGAACGGCGGTTGGATTGTGGTCAATGCTGAAGAATGCACCCGTCTGAAGATCATGGATGCCATAAAATGTGGTAATTTCTACTCAAGTTGTGGTCCGGAAATTCAATCGATCACAGTCGATGGCGCCGAATTGTCGATGACAACGTCACCGATCCGGTTTATGCGGCTGGTGGGACCCGGTTCGAATGGCAGGAGAATCGGATCCTTTGACGGGCCATTGCTCACCGATTTCAGTATCTCTATCCCAGAGGACTGGGCGTATGTTTATGTGGAGATCGAAGATAAAGAAGGACATCGTGCCTGGACCAACAATCTTTTCATCGGGGAATCATGACGCTACGTGAGCGAATCCTTGCTGTGTACCGGGGGCAAACGCCTGACGTCGTTCCCTACATGCTGGACCTCTCCCACTGGTTCTATCACCGCTACAAGAGACCCTGGGATCTGTCGGCGTATTATTCCCAACCTGAGTACGAACTGATCGACTTTCATAAAAAGATCGGTGCGGGGTTCTACATGCCTAACCTGGCCGCATTCTACACTACTTCCTATCCGGAAGATGTCAAGGTTAACACCCACAAGCGGGACAGGAATGGTTCCCCTGAGATCGTCTGGCGTTTTGAGACGTCACAGGGCTGCATCGAGCGAGCGCGTGTCTGGGAGGAGCAGACCTATGCCTGGGGCATCAGCCAGTGGGGAATCCACAATGAGAAAGATCTGCTGGTATTCGGGGAGGCCATGGGCAGGCGCACATTTGTTTCACATTGGGACAGATATGAGCAGTGGCGGGACTATGTCGGTGCCGATGGGGTTGTGTACATTTCGCCGGGATACAGTGCCATGGGACATCTTCTGAACTACTGGATGGGTATTGAGGCAACCGTGTATGCAACACTCGACTATTCGCGCCTCCTTCATGAGGTCGTGGATGCCGTCAATCAGAATAATCTCTGCCTCGTCGACCTGTTGTGCGAATCACCGGCAGAAGTAGTTATCATGGGGGATAATTTTTCCAGTGATATTCAACCACCTTCGTTTTTCGACGAGTGGTCTCGATCGTTCTATGAAGAAGCGATCCGTCGCCTGCACCGTTCGGGCAAGTATGTGGCCATTCATATTGACGGAAAACTAAAGGGCGCCATTAAGATGATTTGTAGCACGGGTGCAGACTGCGCAGATGCGGTCACGCCCACACCAATGGGCGATCTGTCAGCCGGAGAATGCCGGGCTGAAGCAGGGAATGATTTCATCCTTTCCGGCGGAATCTCACCGGACCTATGGTTACCCGGAACCCCGGTGGAGGTATTCGAGGCAAAGGTTCTGGAGTGGCTGGGGCAGAAGCAACAGACCTTCAGATTTATCGCAAGCGCGGGCGATCAGGTCCCGCCGGGGGCGGAGGAACAACGGATAGCACTCATGCGCGACCTCGTGGAAGATCACGGTCAGATTTGAAACATCAAATGACCAGGTGACTTTAGAGGGATACGAGAAGATCTCTATCCGGTGAATCTTCTTCTTTTCACCGGTAGTTGAAAAGCTCTTCCTTGAGCAACATTTTCGAAAGATATGGGAGATTGGTTAAGGAATTAATCCTCCACCAGGCCAAGGCGCTGGGCACACTGGACAGCGAGCGCGGTTGCCGGACAAAATTGGTCGCGGAAGTACGTGGCGATATTGAAAAACTTTTCTATCAATGGGACCGGTTTGGCTGGCATCGGGTGATGGTGTATGGCGATGTCAAAGAACCGCTGAAAGAATTCGGCAAGGCCCTGGGGCTCAAAATCATTGAAGAAGTATAGCGCGAAGGCAGACTTTATTATCCAACTTGGGCGAGACCCCGGGGAACTGTCCTTGCGGCAGGCAGGGATCGCTGGGGCGATTAACAAAGTTATTTTAGGCACTTTAGATACTTGCAGTTTACCGCGCTATGAATCGTCTCGACTAGCTGATCCAGGACAATTTTTTCTCTTTCTTTTCCTCTCTCATCAGATTAATGAACAACTCTTCCAGGGATGAATTGATACCCTTTTTAATTTTCTTACTCATATATAAATGAATATTGGAAATTTTGTCTTCTAAAATTTTTTTGCCCTTATCAATGATTAAAATATCGGTACAAATTTTTTCTATATTGGGCAGTATCTGAGAAGTGATAACCGCTGTAACACCCCTGCCGGTCATTTTCTTTATGATAGTATTGATATTGTCTATTGCTATCGGATCAATACTCTCGTATGGTTCGTCCAGTACTATAATATCAGGGGAATGAATAAGGACGGCGGCAAGAGCTAATTTCTTTTTCATTCCGGTAGAATATTGGTAAATGTATTTAGTTTTTTCCTCTTCCATATCCATAAAATAAAACAATTCATCGATATACTTTTTAGTCTCCGTTTTTGACTGACCATAAATTCTTGAAACAAAATATAAATATTCTTCTCCCTTTAACTCTTCAAATAGTCCCAGTTTATCCGGTAAAATTCCCAATCGATTTTTAATATCTACCGCATCTGTATTAAACGAAGAACCAAAGTAGGCAATGGTGCCAGCATCAGGAGTATATATACCGGCCATAAGATTAATTAAGGTTGTTTTTCCGGCACCATTTGGCCCGACGACTCCTAGAATTTGACCCTTTCCCAGCTGGAAAGAGATATTGTCAACCGCGAAAACTTGATTAAACTGTTTGCATAAATTTTTTACAACCACTGTGTTTAACATTGATTCTCCCATTTATATTTATTCACAGAACTTTTGACCTGTCATATTATTTCATTAAAAATATTCATCCTGTTATTACTAAATTTTTTTGTTGAGTAACTGAGAATGATTGTATAGAGTTTTAGGACAATCCCCAATAAGACAAGAGATAAAACTAAAAAGTAATAATCATTAATTTTAAATAAATAGTAGATTGCGGAAGGGATCAGTGCCAACAGTGTTAAAACTGAAGCTAAAACAATTGAATAAAAAGGATTAAACATTCCTGTCCACTGACTGAATGGAACACGCATTGGAAAATAGATTGAAAGTATATTTCCAAGGCTCTGTACAAAAATATTCGAAAAGAAATACAGTATTAGTAAAATAAAGAATTGCACTATTGAAATCTGAATTTCAATATTAAATAAAAGATATATTGTTATGATTAAAAAAATCACGGTACATATTATAATATTAGCAATGTTTTTCGAGAGAAGAACAAATCTGCCTGGCAAAGGAAATATAAAATAATTATAGACGGCCCCAGATTCAAAGGCGAATGAGTTGATATATAAACCAATATTAAGTGCACTTACAAAGCAAAAGATCATAATAATCATCCCAAATGGATGATTGACGTCCCTGATTAGTATCAACAGAAAATATGAACCTGTGAAAATTGAAATGAGATAGGTTATTACCAATCTTATATTCGTTGTATAGTAGTATATTTCTTTTGCCACAAACAATTGTAAAATAGTTTCACTGCGGATTATAAATTGGGTGATTAGATTAACTAAGATCATAAAATAAGAAAATCTGCTTCTTATTTTTAACCGGTATGATCTTGTGGATAGCTGATAGACATCCCTGTTCCTGATCGATAAGATAAATAAATAATTTGCCAATATGGAATACATAAACAATCCGAATATTGATTCTAAAATATGACGATTGTCGTTAGATAGAATACTTTCTAATCCTGATGCGGCTAATCCGGGAGGTAAAAATTTTATGATTGTATAAAAGGAAACATTAATATTTTTTAACATCAGAAAAAACATTACGAATATAATTAAAAAACAGAATCCGGTTTTCGCCGTTTTTAGTTGGGAGACTGTTTTTTGTAGTCTATGGGTAATAAAATAACTGAGAGAAGCACTGATATTAAAAAATAGTAATAACACTAAAGTAACTAGTAAAAAAATTTGAAGTCCGGAAACGTTTATTTCCGTTAATATTATAAAAATTAAAATTATCGCTGAAATCGGTCCAATTCCTGTATACCCATATAACATATTTACCAGAGCAAAATTGAGTCTGCTAACCGGTAAATATCGGATGATTATATAATCAATATCGGGCGATAATTTAATACCGAAGACAATTGGGGAGATGATCCATAAAAAAAACATAATACTAAAAAAATACATCAAACCCGTATAGGATAGTATATTTGTTGTTTTGTACAGAAAATAAGGAAAAAACATTTTGACCAGTATTGTTTGATATAATATGAAGGCAATAAAGATATATGAAAAAAGCCGATATAAATTGCTTTTAACATGAAATCGGTTTATCTGAATAATATATATTAATTTTAAAAGAAGTATTATTTGACGCATATCATCATTAAATGTTTTAAATATCTTCCCGGCAATTTAATGCCGGGAAGATATACAGCCATTAAAATGTCTATTTAAACAAAAACTCATCCTCTTAGGCAAAAAGCCATCCACCCGGCTGCAAAAAACAGCGCCGATGGGCTTCCTACAATAGCTGATCCAATAGCCATACCTGCCAGAGCGGCGCACACCGGCAGTTCACTACCTCCATTAATTTCAGCCAACTGGCTTTTATCAAGTACTGTCATTTTTGAATTAATTAATTTTTCCATAATTAACCTCCTTTTTTTTAATGATTCCTGTTTTAATTAAAAACAATTTGAAGCGATGTATAAACCAGAGCCGGCAGCCGCTAAGATATTGCCAGTTCCGATTGCAGCGCCAAAAATAATCCCGGCAAAAAAGCATTCCAGGACCTCATCGCCAGCAGTGATTTTTGACATTTCGTTAAAAGTTAATGAATTCATAACTAGCTCCTTTTTATTGGATTGAATTAAAATATCTCCGCGGCAAGAAGATTAATTATGGCCGCTCAATATATGTTCCGGAACTTGTAGACTATCGATAATTTTTAAAATCATTTCCAAGCGGACCTCTCCCTGGATTTTCTTCTCTAATTCTCCAAAGCGATTAAATATTAGTAAGGAAGGAGTCATCATAGGCCCGAATTCGTTTATAAATTTTGTTTCATCAATAATCCCGAAAAATACATTTCTGGCCCGAACCAGGTTCGGCCAGGAAATACGATGATTTTCTTTTAAAGATTCCCGATCACCAGATAAGAGAAACAACCGGACGTTGCCAAACTTTTGTATATTTTTGTCAATTACATTTAACTGATATTGGCAATGCCCACATCCCGGTTGGAACCAGATGATCACCGTTGTTTGTAAAGAATCGTTCTGGATACTGTCTTTTCCCATGAGACCTTCGAATGTTAAATTTGGCAAAGCGGATCCTATTGGAAAATTATCTGTTTTCTTTGTGTCTATAAGTAAGAACACCAGCATAGCAGACATTAAAAATAATAAGACACCCTTTATTTTCATCCTCAACCTATTTCTCAATCAAACATTTATTTAAACAAACACCAGAAAAACCATTCGATATATATATATACATACCGTTTTTTATTCCTTTTCCGTTTTAAGGTGTCCGATTTAACAACAATTCTTTTCTTATATGGCAAATGATCAATACAAGCAAAATGCTTTTAAAAAGACTGAATATCGGGGGTGTTGCTACGGCTGTGCCGAAACATCCGCAATTTTCTACACCGTTAAAATAGAACAGGATATTTATGATCATAAATAGGATTAAAATAATAATGATTGAATAATAAATGACCAATGACCGATAGCCATCCAGTAAAACGACTACGCTTAATACCAACTCCACCAGGATCAATCCCGCTAAAAAAACCGTGATAATGGCCAATGGGAAACCACTAATCAATTTAAAAAATTGACTGGTATTACCGAAGTCATACAATTTGCTTCCTGCAGATATAAGAAAAATCATCATCAAAGGTGGCGTCAAAGCTCACATCACCGATGAGGATCGGCTCGATGACTCGTTTAACGCGATCTTCCCTCAGCCGATCCACCAGACTGTCAAGGTGAGTATCTCGACGCTGGATCACGATCTCCCGTGCTTGGAGCACCGCATCACGCGTCACGGGCAGTTTCCGGTCCGCCACGAGGGCATCATGGCGTGTGGTCAGCTGAGAGGCGAGGGCGTTGACGAGCCATGGCTGTCCTCGGGTTTGC
>CAZBBC010000054.1:7078-25620 GCA_964489835.1 uncultured Calditrichota bacterium | reverse complement strand
CATTTTCATGCCGCCCTGGTTCAAAAGGTAATGTATCCGCAGGTCTCACCGGTCGTTCATGT
The DNA here is from genome assembly GCA_964489835.1 of uncultured Calditrichota bacterium. GTDB lineage: Bacteria > Calditrichota > Calditrichia > JAJRVZ01 > JAJRVZ01 > CAZBBC01. The sequence continues at coordinate 25,558 of CAZBBC010000054.1, read as the reverse complement.
GTATGCACCGGATGGTCCCGATGTCTATGATCACCTGAAACGCATTGACGGCTATAATAAACGTGAAAAAGATCCAACCCATTGGGAAACCCGTCTTTATCTCGGTACTGATTTTCTGGAGAAAATGATCAATGAACGGTCCGGAAATATGATCGTTATCTCCGGAAATAACCAAAAAAAAACAGACTATATAAAAACAGCGGTACAATCGGGATTTAATGTCCTGTCCGATAAACCGATGTGTATTAATGATCAGGATTTTCAGACACTAAGGCAGGTGTTTACATTGGCTGAGAAGCGCGGGATCATACTCTATGATATAATGACTGAAAGATATGAGATTACCTCCATCATCCAGAAAGTATTAGTCAATAATCCGCAGATTTTTGGCAAGTTGCTGACAGGTAGTAAAGAAGATCCGGCGGTTATAAAGGAAAGTGTCCATCATTATTTTAAATATGTTTCCGGGAATCCGATAAAACGTCCGGGATGGTATTTTGATGTTCTGCAGCAGGGGGAAGGCATCGTAGATGTCACTACCCATCTGGTGGATTTAGTACAATGGAGTTGTTTTCCGGAACAAATCGTTGATTATCAAAAAGATATTCAGATGGTGGAAGCCAAGCGCTGGCCAACAAAGATTGACCGGGAACAATTTAAAAAAGTAACCGCTTTGGCAGCGTATCCCGATTATCTTGAACCCTATCGGACAGATCAGGATATTATTGAAGTTTATGCCAATGGGGCTATGACCTATCGATTAAAGGACATATATATCAAAGTGTCGGTTAAATGGAATTTCGAAGCACCGCCCGGTGGCGGGGATACACATTATTCCATTGCCCGGGGCAGTAAATCTGATATCATTATTTTACAAAACGAAGAGCAGAATTATCGTCCGGAACTATTTGTTCAGATCAAGGACCCATCGGTTGAATCAGGACTTAAACAGATGGTTGAGAATCTTCAGATTACCTATCCGGGTATCGAATTACAAAAACATAAGGATCGGTGGCAGGTGATGATTCCGGACAAGTACCGTCTAGGGCATGAAGCACATTTTGCCCAGGTGATGGAAAAATACCTGGGCTTTCTGGCCAATAATGACATGCCTGCCTGGGAGGTACCGAATATGATCGCCAAATATTATACGACAACATCCGCCTATAAGATGGCGGTTGAAGGATTGAAATAAACAACTAATGATAACTTTTTCTTAGTAAAATAATCCGTTATTAGAATAACGTGGTGTATTCATATCGCGAAAGGCATGCTATTTTTTTAGTTAATTCAAATGATGTGGAAATCGATGGTCTCAAAGGTACACAAAAAATTGAAGACGGAAAATTGGCAACCATTTGTCTGAAAGATAGTAAAGATGTACTTATAAATGGCAGTCGGGCGATTGGCGGAAATGGTTCTTTTTTACGGCTGGAGGGAAAAGAACGTGGAGAAGTAAGTGTGATCGGAAATGATCTGTCCAGAGCAAAGCAGGTGTTTGAATTTGAAAATGAGAAACAAAAAGATTTATTATTTCAAGCCGCCAACCGGTTACCGAGGGATTAAAAGTATACATAAATAATAGAATTAATTTAAAACCTCGGAGTTTTGTATGTCTGAACAACATTTACGCCCCCCTCCAATAAACGTTCTCAACCATGTCGCAATCGAAGTTAACGATATTCAAGAGGCTCTGTTTTTCTATCTGGATGTTCTGGGATTAACAGAATTGACAACACCTGCTGATGTGAAAGAAAGTGGTATTCGCTGGATTGATCTCACAAATGGTCAGGCCTTACATTTGGTTGAGAACCGTGTAAAAACCTCTACCAATATCGCCCATTTTGCCATTACTGTTGATGATGTTGAAGAATGGAGAACATATTTGAAAGATAGGGGTGTTGAAATATTTTCTCCAAAGATCAAATTGTACAATGCCGAACGATTTTTCTTAAAAGATCCTTCCGGAAACAGGATAGAGCTTGTGAAATGGTTGGATTAAAGGCGATACAATCATATTATTTTACATTTAACAAAAGGAGCCCTTGTCAATGGACAACAAAAGTCGTTCGGTTATTTTTTCCAAATTGGTTTTCAATACGGTACTCATAAGTTTGCTTTTATCAGTTATGCCTCAGCAAACAGATGCCCAAGAATCCAAAATATCGAAAATTAATTCCATAAACCATAAATCGAATACTGAACAAAAACAGAGGTTAGACAACCATTCTTCAGAAAGAAAAATAAAAGTTGCTGCCGCACAGATCCTGACAGATCATGATGATATTGAAAAAAATCGAATAAAAATAATACAAAAAATTAAGGAAGCAAAAGCAGAGGAATGTGAGATTGTGCTGTTTCACGAAGGCTGTTTGACAGGGTATCCTGACGGAAAAGCAATTCATGGAATTGACTTTGATAAAGTGCGGCAGGCTGAAAAAGAGATTATCAATTTGGCAAAGGAATTAAAGATAGGTGTCCTGCTTGGAAGTTCCTCAAATGAAAACAATACCTATCAGAATTATATCCTGATAATTGATGAAAATGGAAAGGTACTCGGAAAATATGAAAAAACCTGGCGTGCCGGTGAACCCCACTACCGGGCCGGATCGGGCCCAGTAATCTTTACGATTGCCGGTGTAGAAGCTACCGTCATCATTTGCCATGATCTCCGATATCCTGCCTTAGCTCGCTTAGGAGTCGCTGCTGGGGCGCAGATAATATTCATTGCCAATAATGAAGCCGGAATTTTTAAGGAATATAAAATGTTGGGTTATCGATCCATGCAAATTTCACGTGCAACTGAAAATATGGTCTATTCTGTGATGGCAAATCCCCCGGCAGATCCTCAGAACATATTGAGGTCCAATTGTTCTCACGGCAATTCAAAAATTGTTGATGTATATGGTGACATTATTGATGAAGCCAACGTGTTTGAAGAGCGTTTGGTATTAGGTGTACTCGATTTAAAAAAGGCTTCTCGTGCCACAGCCCTTCGTACCATGGGTCAGGATCCGGAGACAAAAGAAAAATATGGGGTGTGGTGTGAAATCCCCGCATATGCGGATTGGATTAAGGAAGGATTGAAATTGGTAAAAAGATTAGATGGAAGCGGTGATATTCCAGATTGCCCAGTAAAAATTGGAGAACAGGAATGGATGGTCGGGAACTTGAATGTAAGTATATTCAGAAATGGTGATCCGATCCCCGAAGCGGAAACCAGCGAGGCATGGGAAAAAGCAATCACTCAACGTAAACCGGCCTGGTGTTACTATGGACTGGATTCTACTAACGGAGACAAATATGGCAAATTATACAACTGGTATGCCGTGAATGATCCTCGCGGTATTGCGCCCAATGGCTGGCACGTACCCAGTGATGATGAATGGCAAATATTGATTGACACTCTTGGCGGAGAAAGCAGTGCAGGCGGTAAGATGAAAGAAACCGGAACCACCCATTGGAAAAGTCCTAATTCAGGAGCAACCAATAAAAATGGATTTTCCGCGTTACCGGGTGGCTATCGCTACCATGATGGATTTTACTATATGGGTTACCATGCCTACTTTTTAACCTCTACAGAGTATGCCACCTACAGCGCCTGGATCCGGGCCATTAATTACGACAACCCAGAAGTTTGCCGTTACCATGGTAATAAGTGGGACGGCTATTCGGTTCGTTGTATCCGGGATTAGGTTATGGCAAAAGATCTATGAAAAATGAAAAACTAAATTTAAAAAGTCATTAGTACAAAGAGCATCGTGTTAATTCCCCCTTCGAAAGGGGGTTAGGGGGATGTTCGAAATTGAAGAAATAGAAAACAAAACACCCCCCTCAATCCCCCCTTCATAGGGGGGAAAGATCCGATTCCCCCTTTGAAAGGGGGTTAGGGGGATGTTTTTTTTAAGCCAATAAAAATAATAAGTTAAATGGAAAACATATGAATACTTTTGACACAACCTTGTTTTACTAAAGGAGCATTATGAAAGTGTTTCGATGTAATTTTAATATTCTCACTAGTGTTATATTCGGCTTTTTATTTATTTGCTTAATTAATGGAACCACCAGCCAGGCACAATCTCGGGAAATTCAATTGAAAAAAAACTTGCGTAAGGAACATCCGCGATTGATGTTTACGAAAGCGGATCAGCGGCGAATTGAAACACTGGCAAAGAAAGATACGCTCTTGCAGAAATTAATGGATATTTTATTTGAACAAGCGAATCAATTTTTATCAGAACCAACAATTACCTATAAATTAGTAGGACCCCGTCCCCGTCTACTTACTACAAGCCGTGTTTGTTTGGCCAAAGTTTTAACATTATCAACCGCCTACAGATTAAGCGGTGATCTAAAATTTGCACAACGAGCCATTGAGGAAATGCGTACGGCTGTGGAATTTCCAGACTGGAATCCCAGTCATTTTCTTGATGTGGGTGAGATGAGTGTGGCATTGGCTATCGGTTATGATTGGCTTTTTGACATCCTATCCCCGGAGGACAAAAAAAGAATTAAAACCGCTTTAGTAAAATACGCATTAGAACCGGGATTAAGTGTACACCCGGACCGGTTTCGCAATAAATTTAATAACTGGAATTTTGTTTGTAACGGGGGTCTGATAATCACCGCTCTGGCCATAGGTGATGAGGAGCCTGCTCTTGCGGAGAAGATTATTCAGAAAGGATTTGAGTCACTTCCCAATGCGTTGCAAAGTTATGTACCTGATGGGGCCTGGTTTGAGGGACCGGGTTACTGGGTCTATGGTACGAGCTACTTGACGATGCTGCTATCATCGTTGATGAGTGCATTGGGTAATGATTATGGTATATCCGAATCTTCTGGCTTGACAAATACGGGCAGATTTTATATGGATGCCATCGGACCATCTGGCAACTTTTTCAATTTTGCTGATGGCGGCGTTCGTCCGCATGGTTCTGCTCCTGCGCTACTTTGGTTGGCTCAACTTTATAGGCAACCATTACTAGCATGGTACAATCATAAAATACTAAATTCATATTTCCATATTTTAAAAGAACCTGGTTTACGAAAGAAAATTTACTTTTATCACAATCCATTATTTGCCCTCGAAATCATATGGTTTATTCCGAGTTATTTGCCAGAAAAGACTGTTCTGCCACTTGATACATTTTATCGTGGTTTGACGGATGTGGCCTTTTTCCGGAGTTCCTGGGAAAATGAGGCCTTATGGGTCGGCTTTAAAGCGGGGAAGAATTCTGTAAATCATGCTCATTTGGATTGTGGCAGTTTTGTATTCGAAACTCTGGGTCAGCGTTGGGCGGAAGATTTTGGTGACGATGATTACAATCTGCCTGGTTATTTTGATAGAACGAATGGTGGGCGTCGCTGGCATTATTTCCGGACCTCATCCCACAGCCACAATGTCCCAACTATCAATGATCAAAATCAACAGTTTTATGGCAATACTAAAATAGTTGCCTTTTATTCCAGTCCCAAACGGGCCCATGCTGTTGCGGATCTATCCTCCGCCTATGAACACCAAGCCAAAAGTGTTCAACGAGGCTTGGCAGTATTGAACCGTGACGCACTCCTGATTCAAGATGAAATCATTGGATTGCATCAGGGTGATCATTTCCGTTGGGCCATGCTCACATCGGCAAAAGTTACATTGCTCGGTAATATTGCTGAATTACAGAAAGGAGATAAAATTTTAACTGCCGAAATTGTTCAACCGGCAAATGCCCTATTTGATACGGTTTCTACAAAAACCACATATCATCCGGATGAGAATCAAAATACCGGTACCCGTATGCTAACCGTGTCGTTATCTTTAAAAAAGGATAAGTGTAGCACCATTGCCATTGTTATGAAACCAAAAGAAAAAATACCCTCCGCTCAATCTTTTGAAATAATCTCGCTTTCCAAATGGAAGAGATATTTAACCGAAGACTTTAAATGAGACATTGCATGTTTTTGGGTATAATAGTGTCATAATGATATTGTTATAGCTTAAAAAATAAAGTACTAAAATAAATGAGAAACTTGATGTAGATTCAAAGAATACAACGTGGAAAGGTCAAGAATGAAGAGCATTTGGTGATCCCAAAGAATATATTACCAAACAAATACAGGAAAATGCAACGCAGAACAATCATATGGTGATCATGTTCCATGACGATACTGGTTGGATTGATGTGAATGATAAGGAATTGGATCATCTAAAACTGGTCACTGAAGTTGCCAGGAAAAGCGGGTATGAACTGGCGACTTACTTTGCCTGTTAGCAAAATTAAAATTTATGGATGCAAAGTTTTTAAATTTTAAATCATAGCGCAGCCCGTGATTGCAAACAAAAAAATTGTCCACGGATTATCCGTCGAAGCCGGATCAGGCGAAGACTGACACGAATTAACACGGATTAAGATTAAAATAATTATTTATAAATAGTCGCGTCGCTGCATCGTCGTGAGAAATGAAATAACCAGGCTATAAAAATTTTTGGCTTTAATAGCATAACGCAGACCAAGGCTGCAAACAAAAAAAGTTACATCTTTAAACATTCGGGCATTCTTGAAAGGATTTTCTGATGATGTTCAATTCTATCCAATTTAAATTTCAAATCTTGAGAGTTTGCCTTTTACTAATTATAATGATTACTATGACAGATTGTCAAGTATCTGCCGGTGTATTAGAACTAATGATACAGGATGAATTGGGTGAAAATCTTCCATGTCGCATCTTGATTCGGCCGGCAGGAAAGGAATGTTTAGCACCAGCTGGTGCAGTAACTCTACGAATTGGACCAGACCTTTGGTTCTACACCGACGGAGAGGAACAATTGTGTGTACCTGCTGGAAAGATTTTACTGCGCGTGGAACATGGCCTGGAATTTCAGCGGTTCAAAGAAGAAATTGATATACCTCCTTCGGGCGTTCGAAAATTAATCACGCTCAAACGATGGATTGACATGAAAAAACGTGGCTATTTATGCGCTGAGAATCACCTCCATGTCGATGCTCAAACATTAGGCCCAATGCTGATTGGGGAAGGATTAGATTTTGGAACCTCCCTGACCTGGTGGAACGGTCCCGACAGCCTGCGACCGGTATTGCCTGGCTCAGGTCGGACACGAATGCTAAAATTTGCAGATAGGCAAGTAGAATCAAGTATTTACGATGCTGAACTGGAATATGGTTGGGGCGCGGCATACATCCAGAATCTACCGAATCCTATGCCTTTGTCTTCGGAGGAAAGCCGACCAAACATGGATTACCTTGAATACGCAGTTAATTCCGGAGGAATGGTTCATTATCAGGGCGGGTGGTCCCGCGAGGTTGCTGTCGATGCTCTTCTCGGATTAGTTCATACGGTGAATGTAGCTAATAATAATTTCCATATGCATCGATGTCAAATGCGCAGTGTGTATTCGAATTTACTGGAAGTGGACGGTTTTCCTGTCTATCCAGATACAGAGTTGGGTATGATGTTTATGAATACCGATACTTACTACCGCTTACTCAATTGGGGTTTGCATTTATCTGCAGGAGCAGGCTCTGCAACCGGGGCTAAAGAGGTTCCCGTGGGCTATAATAGAACCTATGTCCGGGTGCAATCTAAATCAACACTTGAGGAATTCAACAAATCCTGGATGGCCGGTCATAACTTTGTCTCCAACGGGCCAGTTCTGTTTCTGAAGATTGAGGAAAACAATGAACCGGGAGACACCATCCCTTTACCTCCAAAGGGTGGAAATGTTCATGTTGAGGTTAAAGCAATGTCGGATCACCCGTTAACCATGCTTGAAATTGTTGTCAACGGTGATATTGTAAGATCATTTAAGCCTAGCGATGGGTGCATAATTAAGGAACAAGTCGAAATCGAAATTCGGGAGGGATCCTGGATTGCAGCTCGATGTACAGCGCGTGATAACTTGTTGACCGATAAAGAGCTTTCTGTCTATTCGGTTGGAGCAGACTCACATCCCCGGAGAATAAGACCTTCACGGTTGAGATACGCCCATACCAGTCCGATTTATGTGACTGTGGGAGGAAAAGAAACAGCAGTAAAAAAGTCAATTAAAGAAGGCCTTCAAATGCTGGATCAATTTGAATATTATACCCAGCACCACGCGGAACAAAATTATTTAAGATCTAGTATCGACGCAGTTCAGCGGGCACGGAAAATTTTAAAAATGCGTCTAAACACATCTGCTGAAAAAAAATGAAGCTGAATAGATTGTTTAATGGGTCGGACCAGATTGAAATTTAATAATTACCTGGCTTATTCATATGATATGTTTTATTTTTCAAGTTTTGAATTTTTTCTTGTTTACCTTTTTAATGTTTATTTTGTTTTACGGATTTACTAGTCAGCCACAACCAATGGATAATGAATACAAAAAACAACTTAAATATTTCAATCGTATTTACTCTTATGTTTGAGAAAAATAATACAACAACAATAAAAAGAGAACCGACAAATGATAATGAAATTATTATTATTTATTTTTCTTTTTTTCTTACTAATGCTTATATGCTGCAACCAGGAAAAAAAACAATTAAATAACGAATCGGCAGCGCTCTATTCAGGAACTATCACGATAAAAAAAGATATCCTGTTTGATAAAATTAAAGGGGGATGGGCTGGACAGGTAATAGGCTGTACATATGGTGGTCCTACAGAATTTCGATTTTGCGGAACAATGATTCAAGATTACACGCCAATATTCTGGGATGAAAACCGTATGAAATGGTATTTTGACCATTCTCCAGGTTTGTATGATGATGTTTATATGGACTTAACTTTTGTTGAAGTTTTTGAAAAAGAAGGTCTGGATGCACCGGCTATCTCTCATGCAAAGGCTTTTGCTCATGCTGACTATAAGTTGTGGCATGCAAATCAGGCTGCCAGATACAATATTTTAAACGGAATTAAGCCCCCTGCTTCAGGTTACTGGGAAAACAATCCACATTCAGAAGATATAGATTTTCAGATAGAAGCCGATTTTGCGGGATTAATGTCTCCGGGAATGGAGAATACAGCAAGTGAATTATGCGACAAAGTAGGACACATAATGAACTATGGCGATGGATGGTACGGAGGTGTTTATGTTGCTGCAATGTATTCGTTAGCCTTTATTTCTGATGATGTTGAGTTCATTGTGACGGAAGGATTAAAATGCATTCCCGAACAAAGTGATTTTTACAAATGTATTTCTGACGTAATTAATTGGTATCATAAATATCCTGATGATTGGAAAAGTACCTGGTTCGAATGTGAGAAAAAATGGTCGTCCGATATTGGTTGTCCTGACGGAGTATTTACATCATTTAATATTGATGCTAAAATAAATGCAGCTTACATCATTATTGGATTGCTATATGGCAAGGGTGATTATGGTAAGACCATTGACATTAGCACTCGTTGCGGACAGGATTCTGATTGTAACCCTGCAAGCGCCGCAGGTATTCTGGGAACGATGTTGACGTACTCAAAAATCCCCGATTATTGGAAACAAGGTTTAAATAAAGTTGAAGATATTGATTTTAAGTACACAACAATTTCTTTAAATGATGTATACAAAATGGGCTACAATCATGCGATACAAAATATTAAAAGAAATGGAGGAACCATTATTAATAACGATATTACAATAAAACTACAAAAACCTGTGGCAGTAAAATATGAGAAAGGCTTTATGAATCATTATCCGGTCGACATTTTATATATTGAAGAAAACCGCAGAAAATTAAATGAACATAATATTGAATATTCCTTTGAATTTAAAGGTGTTGGATTTATTGTTAAAGGCAAATCAGAAGTAAATCTTAAAAGTAAGGAATATGATGATTATAATCCTGAAATTGAAGTGTTTATCGATGAAGTATTAGCTGAAAAAGCAGGATTACCAACTGATTTTACAAAAAGACGCCATGAAATATGCTGGAAATATAACTTAAAAGCAGAAAAACATATAGTCAAAATCAAACTAATAAACCCTAAAAAAGATTACTTTATTTGGTTAGATAATATCCTGATTTACAATAACGAACTATGAAATTTAACAAATTTACTTTCTGATTAGTACTTTTACTCCGTAAAAATGGACATAACATTAATAATTACAAGAGATTGCTTCGTCCCGCCAGTCGGCGGGCAGGCTACTCATTGTTCGTGACTCGCAATGACGATAATGTGGCCATCATTGCGAGTCCCGACACGTCGGGAAAGCAATCTATACAATTTTTACGGAGTTAAGGACATAATCATTTTACTTTTACTCAAACCCTATTTAATCAATAATGGGGCAGTACTAATTTATAGTGATGTGACCAGTCGTAAGGAGTGATGGTTTAACACATAATGCCATTGTCAGGATTGTTGTCAGGATTAGATAAATGATAATTGGATACTCATGGTGATAAGTTCAAAAGATCGTGTTATAGCTGCATTAAATCATAAATATACTGATCGGATTCCCATTACATTCGATGCAGAATTGGAAGTATATGAATCTTTACAAAAATATCTGAAAGTTCAAACAAAAGAACAGCTGTTCGATCAGCTCAACGTAGATACCTGGATGATACTTCCAAAAAATTTTATTTACCCGGAAGAACAATCGGGTGAAAAGATAAAAACATCGATATGGGGATATACAACAAGACTGATGCATTATTCAGGAGGTGCCTACGATGAGTTGATTTCTAGCCCCCTGACCAGCAAAAATGAGATATCCGATATTGATGCCTATGCATGGCCTCCGGGGGATATTCTGGATTTTTCGCACTATCAAAGTGAAATACATGATCACCAAAACAGAGCAATCATTGGTGTATTCACATGGGGTGCCTATTTTATCGCCACTTTTGTTCGGGGTATGGAAGACCTGATGCTTGATTTTGCCATCAGAAAAAATTATGCCCGGCATTTAATTGAAAAAATTGCTGATAGATGCTACTATTTTCTTAACAAAATGTTATCAGAACAGGGCGATGGCATTGATATCGTCTATATGGCCGACGATTACTGCTCTCAATCGGGCCCCTTTTTCAGTCCGGAGATCTTTCAGGAACTGATTATGCCCTATCTTAAACGAATGGTTGAAAGGGTGCATCAATCGAACAAAAAATTTCTCCTTCATGTTTGTGGAGCGGTACGTCCTTTGTTACCGATGATCATTGACGCTGGCGTTGATATGCTGGAACCGATTCAAACACGGGCGACCGGGATGGACCCTGTGGGTCTCAAACGGGATTTTGGCCAGGATATCTGTTTTTATGGTGGTATGGATCTGCAACAAATCCTAAATCAAGGTACAGTCGATCAGGTACAGCATGAAGTAAAACGCCTGATTGACATCCTGGGAAAAAATGGCGGCTATATCTTTGGTCCTGGTCATACCTATATTCAAGTTGATGCTCCCCTTGAGAACATTTTGGCAATGTATAAGACGGCGGTTGAGTATTAAGGAGTATTACGTGCAATTAAAGCATTAACGCCTGAAATGTTCTTAAGAGTGAGATACAATAAAAAGATAATTCCCTGAGGGTAATAATAAATATGAAACCCTTTCAGGGTTTATCTAATTTGTAGAAATACACATCCCAGGGCGCTGCCCTGGGCTAAGACATAATTCCCCTATCGGGGAATAAATTTTCTCGAGAAATAATTCTCATTCTATATAGTAAATTATTTTTGAATACAAAGGATTATTATCATGCTGAAAAATTATAACCGATGCATACTTTTTAAACTATTCACCATTATAATTGTTATATTTTCATCCGCGTGCCAGGTACCCGATAATGAATCTGAAATTATTATGAAGACTTACACATATAAAAAAGTGGGTGATCTTGAGATTAAGGCTGATGTGTATCGGGCCAATGATACCTGCATTCGACCAGCGGTAGTCTGGATCCATGGCGGCGCACTCATTGTTGGGCATCGTGAAAACATTAACAACCAGGTAAAAAAAATGTTGCTCGATGCAGGATATGCGATCATATCCATCGATTATCGACTGGCACCTGAAACAAAACTTCCGGCTATCATCGAAGATCTTGAAGATGCTTTTACCTGGATCCGGGAAAAAGGACCGGAACTTTTTCTCATCGATACCAGCAGGATTGCTGTCATGGGTGGGTCCGCCGGTGGTTATCTCACGCTTACCTCCGGTTTTCGATGCAAACCCCGACCGACAGTATTAGTTGCCTTCTACGGATATGGTGATCTCATCGGTGATTGGTATAGCACGCCCAGCCGGCACGCCCGCCACAACCAAATAAATATAACGAAAGAAGAAGCTTATCAAGAGGTTAGTGGTCCGCCGATCTCCGACTCGCGGCTTCGGAAGGGCAATGGGGGGCATTTTTATCAGTACTGCCGGCAAAACGGATTTTGGCCGGAAGCGGTATCCGGCTGGGATCCTCATAGTGAAGCACAAAAATTTTTCCCTTATATGCCGGTTCAAAATGTCACGAAAGACTATCCTCCGACCATGCTTATCCATGGCACAGAGGACACAGATGTTCCCTATGAACAATCGGTAATGATGGCCAAACTTTTTGAAAAATATAGTATTGAGCATAAATTAATAACTATCCCTGGCGCTGAGCATGGATTAAAAGATGGTGATCCCAAGGTAATAGATGCCGCCTATGAATCGGCCCTGGAATTCGTAAATCGATATCTAAAGAAAAAATCATAGAATATTTAAAGGATTGATTTAAAGGTAGAGTCATGAGTTCATGAAAAAAGATAATAAAAATATTTAAAAACTTCGTGGACTCTGTGTCTTCTCCGTGTGCTCTGTGGCTAAAATTTTTACCGCAAGAAACAAACGATGCCAAGAAAGGAAAAAGAATGAGACTATTTCTTGTACACAGTATATATGTCATCGCTTACAGCATGCTTATTGCATTACTGATTGGATGTGCACGTAATTCAGAGACTGCAAAATCTGGGGAGGGTTTCCAGTGGGTTGAACCGAAAAAATGGCAAAGTATGGGACCGATCAGTTTCAAACTGCAGGCATTCCCTGATCAGGAGTTTATGCTTGTTTTCCCGGAATGGTTCACATCCAATGAACTGAACGACCCGGATATTAGTTTTGATTGGGATTTAAAACCCTACATTGCTGTTGGATCGTGGGAAAGTGAATCATATACATCAATCTTAACCATAAGATTCAAACAGTCTGAGCAACAAATAGAATTAGTGTGGGATTATGAGTTTAGAAATAGTTCTGATCAATTGGTGACAAATCTGGCCGCATTTAATTGTTTAAATCTGAACTGGGCCCCTCTTTTTAAGGACCTGGCAATGGAACGAACCTGGGTCAGAGACGAGAATGGCAAAGATGTGTTGCTTAAGGAGATTATCAAAACGCAAGGAGAGGGCAGAAGGACGATGCAGTTTTATCCGGCAATAGGTGGGATCGAACTGGATCAATATCGATTGATTGCACGATGGCAGGTAACCAGTCCTGCACACTTATCCGGTGACCGTGTTAGAGTGGAGTCTAAGGATGGCCTGTGGCAGCTGGAAACAATTGTCGATGGCCCGGTGGCCTACTTTTTCAACAATTGGGAAGAGGACCATGGTTGTATCCATACAGCTCCGCTGTTTCCTTCAATCGCGCCCGGTAACTCAGCCATGGCAAAAGGACGGATTATATTCACAAAGCGCAGTGCAATATCCGGATGATAGCAGGGGTAAATTTAAATAAGTGCTTGAGATCTTCTTTGTCGGCTGATATTACTACACCAGAGCAATTTGTTAGGGTAGTTAAAGTGGATCTGAAAGGGAAATATGAGCAATCTAAACAAAAACATGAGATAATAATCTGATAAAATTTATAATTAATCTATTTTAATAATACAAAAATTCTCCGAAGGAGAATAATATCAAAGCACAGGGCAGCGCCCTGTGTAGTGTAGTGAAATACATATATAAAAATAATTCCCTGAAGGGGAATAATAAATATGAAACCCCTTCAGGGTTTATCCGATTTGTGAAATTACATGTCCCAGGGTGTTACCCTGGGCTAAGATATGATTCACCTGTCGGGGAATAAATGTTTTATAGATTTTGTCGCAACACAAGCATAGATTGATATTGTTTAAATTGATTATGGCCTAATTTTAGGCGGACTCTTATGATACAAAATTATAAAAACTTCTAACAAAATATTTCCTCAAATGCTGAGAAAAAAGGAAAAAAATATGAGAATTATTAATTCTATTTTTAAGAACAGGATTGTTTTATTTATATCTCTTTGCTGTTTTTTTATTGTGACAGGCCAGACGATGTTTATGTGCAATAGCAGCGATAAAGGAAGAGTATCGTTCGATATAAGTGGAAATCGTGTATTGGTAATTGTTATTGATGGTTTAAGGCCTGATTATGTGACACAAGAAATAATGCCCCATCTTTCACAGATTAAAGAAAAAGGTTTCTATGGCCAAAATCATCATGCGGTATTTCCAACGTCTACAAGGATCAATGCGGCTACGATTGCCACCGGAGCCTACCCCGGGAAACACGGAATTATAAACAATTTATTGTATCTGCCGGAGGTGAGTAAGGATCGTGTCTTGCATACCGGTAAAATTGCCGATCTAAGACTGATTGAAGAAATGACATCGGGGCGGCTACTAACAACCATATCACTGGGAGAGATTCTGGGCAAACAGGCCAAAAAGCTCTTTATTTCAAGTTCAGGCTCTTCCGGTGCCGCCTATTTGTTGAATCATCGTTTAGGCAATGGCGCCATTGTGAATCGTGACGTTGTCCTGCCAGATACGCTTGCTCCTGTGGTAGAAAAAATACTTGGTCCTTCTATGGAAGAGACCGAAAAACCGCTGGTAAAAACGGTCAGACGATTGGTCGACGCTCTCCTTAAAATAGGAATTGATCGCATCAAGGCTGATGTAATGATTGCCTGGATAACGGAACCGGATGGTACCACCCACAGCAAAGGTATCGGAGCACCGTTAACGCTTGAGACACTTAAATTTGTTGATAATGAAATTGCTCGTATCTTTGATGGTCTAGAGAGACGTGGAATCTTACAATCCACCAATATAATGATAATTTCAGATCACGGCTTCTCAACACGGACCGGGGAAAAATCACTTGAATCACTTCTCATCGAAAATGGATTAAAAACAGATAAATCTTCCAAGGATGTTATTATTGCCAAAGAAGCTATTTATGTAATTAAACACAAGAAAGATACTATCCCTAAAATTGTGCGTTTATTGCAAAAAACAGCATGGATTGGACCGATTTTTACCCATGGACAAAGTTCTTCCAGCGTCGAAGGGTGGGTACCAGGGACCTTATCTTTTAGCTCTGTAATGTGGGATCATGAACGTTCTTCTGATATCCTCACATCCGGAAATTGGTCCCATGAATTCAATGAGTTTGGATATAGAGGAACTGTCTCGCTTACTGGTGTGGCCGGACATAATTCCACCAGCCCCTATGATATTGGAGCCACATTTATTGCCTGCGGGCCTGATTTTAAATCAGAGACCATTAGTCATGTACCTACCGGCAATATCGACATATTGCCGACCGTATTAAATCTGCAGGGAATTAGCATCCCTGAAGTAGTAGACGGCAGGCCAATAACCGAAGCACTAAAAGAGGGACCGCCTTCCTCAGAGATTACGGTAAAATCTGACCGACAAGTTGCTGAAACCGTGGTTGATAAAGTAAAATATATATTTACTCTCCATAAATCGTATGTTGGTGGAACAGTCTATGTGGATTCCACAGTAACTACGAGGCAGTATGATTAAACTTAGATCAATACTTATATGATTTTTTCAATACTGAAAAATGTTTTTCGCCTGATCTATTCATACCGCAGCCGTTGGCTGCAAACAAAGATATTCATCAGTATGATCCAATTGTAAAAATCTCTCGCAGCGGCGCGGCGGCCGCAACGAACGCAACGTTAATATTATTTTTTTTATATATAGTAAGATTTATTGTTTTAAGCAATCATATTCATTTAGGATAAAATAAAATATATTATCGCTGCGTCGTCGCGAGAAATAAATTATCCAGGTTAGTAAAATTATTGCCAAAATAACAAAGTTTTTGGCAATAATAGCATAAAAGTCCCTATCAGCGGGCATGTCTCTGCGATTTTGTGCGAGATGAATTGTTCAGGTTAGATAATTTGGGAGAAATAAATATGATTCAGTTTCATGCTTTTAAAATCCATAGGATTATTCTTAATAGTGTATTATATCTCTTTATATTTTGTATGCTTGGTTATCTAAGACCAGCCTTATTGTATGGTGACTCAAAAGACAATAAAAGGGGAGCGAAGACTCAGCAATGGTTTGAAAAACCAATGAGAATCGCAGCCCTCCAGTGTAATTTTGAAAATGGAAAAACTTTAGAGGTGATTGATAAATGGATTAATATGTGATTTAATGTGGAGCAACTTTTTCATCCCATGGCAGATGATTATTCCGCACTCTATGATCCGGTAATACATCGTGATATTCTGAAGGCATATCTGGCTAAAGCAAAGAAGAATAATTTAAAAATTATTCTATACCTGAATGTGCATATTTTAGGACCATCATTAATGAAAAACAAAGAAATATGGTCACAACGTAATTCAGATGATGAAATAGTAATGCTTTATAATACCTATCCATCCGTTTGTCTGAATTCTCCCTGGCGAGAATATTTCTTTAAAATATTGGATAGTCTTGAAGAACTGGATATAGATGGTGTATTTCTATACGGCCCGGTAATTAGCAAAGGGTGTTGTTTTTGCAAATATTGTAAGGGAAAAAACCAGGCCTGGTTACAGAATGGTTTAGGTTCTTGCCAGATATTTGGAGCCATTACCCGGTCGCTATGTCCCGCTAACGCTACCTGACAAACCATTTCTCATTCAAAATACCTATGGTCGGGGAGAATGTCTTTTCTTAGCCGGAACATTTGGAGAAATGTATAACCAGTATAATCCAAATGAGTATCGAAAAATTTTAACGAATGCTTTAAAAAAATATGCAGCACCAGTGATCAAATTTGATAAAAACTACGGTCCATTAGAAGTGATTGTCAGAGAACATGAGCAATATATCGTCCTACATTTAATTAATTATAACGCTGACATGATTCGTCCAATGGAAAAAATTTGGCCTCTTTATAATGTAAGTTTTACTTTAAATTATCCGGATGAGATTCGAAAGGTACGGAGCTTGACTTCGGTCGATCAAATCCAGGTACAAAAGAATAAACAGGAAATTACTTTAACTTTACCCAAAGTAAAAGAGTACGAAGTGTTAGTACTGGAGAAATAGACCTTCCGCTATTACCAGAACCGGAATCATGACTGGTAAACGGGTAAATCTCTTAAAAGGGGATATGTATTGAGATGAAGCTGAACTATAAAATTGCATTAATAGGCGCAGTTTTGATTTTATTTTTCAGCACAGTAATGCTAACAGGGATCTTATATTCAAAAAAAGATTCTGTGGATAAAAGTGGTCAATCATTCCATATGAACAATGGATATTTCTCAGGAATTATTCATGACAATGAATCGAATAAGAAAAGACAGGGTTCCGGATTTAATCCGTTGATCCACTCTCTTTATCCCGACCAGAATATATTTAGTGACAATAATGTTGGTTTGAACTTTGAACACATCATGAACGGCACTGCCGCAGACGCTGATATATCTATGTTTACACCTCGCAAGGATATTTGTTTGCTTATTCAGCATACCGACTCTTCCGCTTCCATAATTCATCCAGCAAAGCATTCTTCCTGGAAGATGGATAGTGAAATCAGATATCAATTTTCCGGAAAATATTCCATCGACCTTGAATTCAGAGTAACTTTACGGGAAAATAAATTTCCTCTGGGTTATGTCGCCTTTATGTGGGCCAGTTATATGCATTGTGCGTTAGACCGCCGGATATATTTCATAGGCAGTAATGAAGAATGGCTGGCTTTCGGCGAGAATACCAACGATGGTTTTGAGACCGGGACCATTGGGTATTCCGGTGCGGACCATCTTCCTTATGAGGAGGCTTCTAAAACCCTGAACATTATCGAAAATCCTCGAAAAAAGTTTATCTTCCCGTTTTATTACGGTCTTGTGCATGGATCCGGGCAGATTGAAAGTGAGGAAGATACCATGGTCTACATCATGATGTTTGACCAAAAGGAACCGATCCGCTTTGCCATGTGGAATTTTGCCAAGAATTCCGAGGGTAGGCCTGATACCCACAGCCCGGCCTGGGATTGGCAATATGTCATTCGGGAACCGCAGATTAATAAAGAGTATAGCTACCGGGCGAGAATAATATATAAACCATATGCCGGTCGTGATGATATAGTTAAGGAATATAAAAAATGGATTAATAGATAGAACCACCACGCCAGGTCGTAGATCCCGTTTTACGGGATAGGTGGGCAGGCAAAGACCTTAGTGTAGAGACGTAGCATGCTACG
>CAZBBC010000054.1:0-7068 GCA_964489835.1 uncultured Calditrichota bacterium | reverse complement strand
CCTCTGTGGTTTTTTTTTACAATACCTACCAATTAGTGAGGAAAAGCCAATGAAATTATCTAATATTTTTACACGAAGGCAATTTTTAGCCGCAATGGGTTTAGGCGCAGCGGCGATCACCTTACCAGGCTGTCTAAAAACATCTGAAGGTATTAAAGATAAACCGAATATTGTTCTTATCATGGCTGATGATATGGGATTTTCCGATATCGGTTGTTATGGGGGAGAAATTAATACACCGAATATCGATGGTCTGGCAGAAGGCGGATTACGTTTCACCCAATTTTATAATAATTCCATTTGTGTACCCACCCGGGCGTCGCTATTGACCGGTTTATATCCACAGCAGGTTGGTGTTTTCAAAAATTCTCCGCAAATATATAGGAACAGCATTACATTAGCAGAATTGCTGAAATCTGCCGGTTACCGAACCTTGATGACCGGAAAATGGCATGCCCAGCAAATTCCGGTTGAGCGGGGATTCGATCGCTATTTCGGTCTTTGTGATGGTTGTTGTAATTTTTTTAATCCCGGTCCGCGCAGACCGGGAGAACCGGAACCGGGTAGAAAACTAACTTCTTATGGATATCCACGGAGATGGGCGATCGATGATAAGGAATATCGTCCCTATGCTCCGGAAGAAAAAGATTTTTATACAACGGATGCTTTCACGGACTATGCCCTGGATTATCTTAATCAATATGGTCAGGAAGACAAGCCGTTTTTTCTCTATCTGGCCTATACTGCCCCTCATTATCCTATCCATGCCTGGCCGGAGGATATTGCCAAATATAGAGGTAAATATATGAT
The DNA here is from genome assembly GCA_964489835.1 of uncultured Calditrichota bacterium. Taxonomy (GTDB): domain Bacteria; phylum Calditrichota; class Calditrichia; order JAJRVZ01; family JAJRVZ01; genus CAZBBC01. The sequence continues at coordinate 6,258 of CAZBBC010000054.1, read as the reverse complement.
CGGGTGGGATGAACTGCGTCGCCAGCGTTTTGATCGTATGCTTAAATTAGGATTATTTGACCGTGAATTTTCGATGTCCCCGCGAGATGAAAAGGTACCGGCCTGGAAGGATGTGAAAAACAAGGATGCTTGGGATCTGAAAATGGCTGTTTATGCCGCTATGATTGATCGAATGGATAAAAACATTGGCCGGGTGCTGAAGAAAATCCGAGAACTGGGAAAAGAAGAAAATACTCTGGTTTTATTTCTTTCCGATAATGGCGGATGTGCCGGCGAAGCCAATTATACACCGGATATCCCTCCCGGTCCGGTGGAATCATATCGATCGGTCGATCCACCCTGGGCCAATGCCAGTAATACACCATTCAGAAAATACAAGGTATGGGATCATGAAGGCGGAATCAGTACCCCTCTTATTGCCTATTGGCCACGGATCATAAAACAGGCCGGACAATTAACTCATCAAACAGGTCATATCATCGATATGATGGCCACATGTATGGATCTTAGCGGTGCTGAATATCCATTGGAATATAAGGGTGAGAAAATTCTGCCTACCGAGGGAAAAAGTCTCCTGCCAATATTCCAGGGTCAGGAACGAGAGGGCCATGAGGCTTTATACTGGCAAATTGCACCGGAACAGGATCGTGCGGTCAGAAAAGGGGATTGGAAACTGGTTGCTACATCACCGGAAGCGTCATGGGAACTTTATAATTTGCAATCGGATCGGGTTGAGATGCATAACCTGGCTCAACAATATCCCGAAAAAGTAAAAGAACTGGCAGAGATGTATAATGCCTGGTCAAAAAAAGTAGGAATTCCAGGTATAGAGTCGAAATAATATGTCAAAGTTCCTCACCACGAAGATCACGAAGGCCACGAAGGTCTAAGAATTACAATTAATTAGAGTAGCATTGTTGAGAAATTCCGATTATAATTTAAATTCAATAAAAAAATCTTCGTGTGCTTCGTGTTTATTTAAAAAAGTACATAGGTTATTTTTTCTTACGGATTCCTATTTTTTTTAGTGTTTTACACTTACAGAACAAGATAATGATTACGATAAACAATATCTATTAATTTGTCAGAGGTTTGTTATGATAAAAAATTCCAAAACCAGCCGAAATATTAGTCGGCGGGATTTTATTAAAACCACCTCAACTGCCGTATTGGGTGCAAATATTATCGGTTGCCGCCGGAGATCCTCTAAACCAAACTTGCTTTTTCTGTGGACCGATGAACAACGGGCAGATACCATGCGAATATATGGTAATCCTAAAATTCATGCCCCAAATTTGAATAAATTAGCCAGTGAGAGCGTGGTTTTTCAAAATCCCTATGTCAGCCAGCCGGTGTGCACACCCTCCCGATCAACCGTAATGACCGGGCTCTGGCCGCACCAAAACACCTGTGTGGCCAATAACATTCCCTTACCGGAAAATGTTAAATGTTTTCCGGAAATTGTCAATGATCCCGATTATATCAGCGGGTATTTCGGTAAATGGCACTTAGGGGATGAGATATTTGTCCAGCATGGATTCCAGGAATGGGCGAGTATAGAGGATGGGTATAATAAATACTACAGTAACGGTAAAGACCGCGATCAGAAGAGTGATTACTGGCATTTTTTAAAAGACCATGGTTATGAACCGGATACAAAAAACAATCAATTCAGCCGCGGATTCGCAGCACGCAGGCCTTTGGAACATTGTAAACCTAAATTTCTGGAAACGAAGACGATCGATTTCCTGAAACGAAATCAAAACCAACCGTTTATGTTATATGTAAATTTTCTAGAGCCACACATGCCTTTTTATGGGCCCCTTGACAATGAACATGATCCAAAAGAGGTCGATCTTCCTGTGAATTTTGACGATCCACTGGAAGGAAATGAACCTTTGCGGTATCGTTTGCTACGAAAAAACATCTGGGAGAATGGATTTGGTAAAATGCCCCTTAAAACGGAGCAGGACTGGCGACGTTTAATTGCCAATTATTGGGGCTTGGTAACACAGGTCGATTTAAGTGTCGGTGCCATTCTTAAGGCTCTGGCAGATCTTGGCCTCGAAGAGAATACCCTAGTGGTATATACGAGCGATCACGGGGATATGATGGGTTCCCACAGAATGTTAGCCAAAACAGTCATGTATGAAGAATCCACTAAAGTTCCCTGGTTGATGAGGATCCCGCAAGTGAATAAAAAACAACACGTAATCCAGAATAGTGTGAGCCATATTGATATGGTGCCGACATTATTGGATATAATGAATGTCAATTATCAACGGACGCTGCATGGGCATAGTCTTTTACCACTGATCCAGGGCAGGGAAGTTAAGGAAGATCATGTATTTATTGAATGGAATCCTAGTAATAAACGCCTTGGAGAGGCCGAAAGTATCAAGGGATTCTCTAAACAGGAGATTGAAAATGCCATAAATGCTCATATTCGAACTGTTATTTCTCCGGATCGCTGGAAACTCTGTTTGAGTAATACGGATAATAGTCAATTGTTTAATCTAACGACGGATCCGTACGAAATAACAAATCTTTTCGATTCCGGTCAATATCAACCTATTATCAGAGAATTAACCGATAAGATCCATCAGTGGCAGCGGCAGGTTGAAGATAGTGTTGAGGTATAATCCAATGACTCAAAAATCAGAACTGTCATTAAAAAAACGAATAGGGCTTTTTTTAGCCTCCATCGCACCCGGGATATTCCTGATCGGTTATAATATCGGTACCGGAAGCGTAACTACCGCCGCATCGACCGGTGCTTCTTACGGTATGAGTCTGGTTTGGCCATTATTACTTTCCTGTATTTTTACATTTATATTAATCGTTGCTTTTGGCCGTTATACCGCGGTTACGGGAGATACTGCCCTTTATAGCTTCAGAAAATACTATGGCAAAGCTATTGCTATATTCGTATTAATAACGGTTATTTTTAGTGAATGGGTGGCCTTTATGGGTGTGATGGGTGTTGTGACAGAAGTGGTCAAAGAATGGTCGAGACCGTTAACTCCCTCCGGAGAAGGCATCAGTATGATTGTTTCAAGTATATTCTTTGGGGGCTTGATCTATGTTCTCTTCTGGAATGGCTCCCATCGCTTTTTTGAAAAGATCCTGATGATATTTGTCGGTTTCATGGGCATCAGTTTTATCCTGACAATGTTCATGGTGATCCCCGATCCGATGGAGGTTATTAAAGGATTAATACCAAAATTACCGGAGGAAACAAACGCCGCCCTGCTAATTGCCGGAATGGTTGGTACAACCATGGGAGGTGTTCTATATATTGTTCGATCCATTCTTGTTCAGGAGAAAGGATGGACCGTTAACGATTTGCAGGTAGAAAAGCGGGATGCACTTATTTCCTCCTCGATGATGTTTATATTAAGTGTGGCGATCATGGCCTGTGCCGCCGGCACTCTCTATCCGCTAGGATTAAAAGTAGATAATGCGATCGATATGGTTAAATTGCTGGAGCCGCTGGCCGGAAGGTTTGCTATATCGATCTTTGTTGCAGGAATCATCAGTGCCGGGTTATCATCCTTATTTCCTCATATTTTATTAGCCCCCTGGTTATTGGCCGATCTGATGCATTGGCCCAGGGACATGAAAAAACCGTATAACCGTTTGATTGCTCTCTTTACGGTAAGTCTTGGCCTTGTTGTCCCTATATTTGGCGGTAGACCGGTTCTGATCATGATCATATCACAGGTATTTGCTGCTATTGCTACTCCTGTGGTCGTTCTGCTGATGCTGTTTCTTCAGAATAAAAAGGAAGTCATGGGGAAATACCGCGCCAACCGGAGTTTTAATCTTATTATGATCATCATATTTATATTTACAGTTTTTATGACCATTACCGGAATTGTGGGAATCAGCGGATTAATTTAAAAGGATTTTAATATGATTAAAGAATCAATTGTTTGCTGTTACTTGTACCTGATATCAAAATACGGCTATCCACCCCCGGCGGAAAACACCGCTGGTCACCTTGAAGAATTAAAGCGATTGGGATTTACAAGCGTGGAACTGGAAGGAATTAGAAGTAATCATTTGATGGGTGTTTACCGTCATCGTCAGGAAATTGCCGATAAAGTCACTGATCTGGGCTTAAAGGTTCCCTATTTTTGTGTGGTGCTGCCGGGATTATCAGCAGAAGAATCGGAGGAACGTGAAAAAAACTTACACCTATTTGAAAAAGGTTGTGAAATTGCCGCTCTGCTAAACGCCAGGGGTGTCCTGGATAATGCCCCGCTGCCACCCTATCATTTCCCGAAGGACATACCGGTGGTTCGTCACTATGATGAAAATATTCTTCGGATAGCAATGTTGTCAAAAAATCTGCAATGGAATAAATATTGGGATGGATTGATAAATACTTTCCAAACGGCATGTGAGATTGCTGCACGTAAAAACCTTACCTATCTTATGCATCCCTGTTTGGGCGTTATGGCTGCCAGTTCAGAATCTTACCTGCACTTTTTTGATGCGGTAGGGAAAAACAATTTAAAATTCAATTTAGATACCGCCAATCAGTTTTATATGAAGGAAAATCTATCCCTGGCGCTCTATCAATTGATCGATCATATAGATTATATCCATGTATCTGATAACAGCGGAGATAAGGTTGAACACCTGATGCCGGGGCAAGGAAAAATCGATTGGGAGGGATTTTTTGAAACGCTGGAAAATGTGGGCTTTAAAGGCTATTTAGGACTGGATATTGGCGGTGAAGAATCAGGGGTGCAAGATTTGGGTGACATTTATCTGTCTGCTGCGCGATGGGTAGAGAAAAAATGGAATATCTAAATAATATAAATTTACCTGAATAAATTTATGTATTTTTGATTTATCATATGGCGATAATTAAGTCTCCCCTTAAAAAAGGGGATTAAGGGGTTGTAAAAAATGATTTATCTACTCTATTTTTTGTCATTGATATATAATCCCTATGCGCGGTTCCTCGGAATTCTATTTATCTGTTCTTTTGTCCCGCCGAAGGGCGGATCTGCGACTTGATACAAAAGAACCAAAAAATCAAGGCTGTAAAGTAATTTGCAGAAATTCTATCGCTTGCTTCACTGAAATTTTTAAACTCGCTTCGCTCAGACAGTAAAAATTTCTTATCGTTCCGCTTCGCGAAGGATTTCTAACAAATTATTTTAAGGCCATTTTTTATTAAGGCAATCATTTAATCCCTTTTTTAATGGTTTTTATACTAAATAGTAACAGCGCATCGCAAGGGAAAACTAAATCATTAATACTATATTACTTCTACGCATTTAATCATTTAGTATTATAAATACTTCAATCCAAATAACTGATAGGAGAAAATGTCTGATGAGAAATAAAAACACTTTAACTTATCTTACTATTTTCGTTTTAATGTCATTTTCTGCTCTCCTGGCAGGGACGGATAGTTATTATTTCAATGTAAGTGACTACGGAGCAAAGGGGGACGGCGTAACGCTTAATACAAGAGCTATTCAACAAGCCATTAATGAATGCGCAGAAGGTGGGGGAATGGTTTATTTTCCTTCCGGAACCTATTTATCAGGAACTCTGGTCATGAAAAGTCATGTGAATCTTCACATTTCCGAAGGAGCAATACTACTCGGAAGCACTAATATCAACGATTATGATAAAAAGATTCCGAAAATCAGATCGTACACCGATCAATATGTAAAACAAAGCCTGATATATGGGGAGGATCTGGAAAATATCGCCATTACAGGCAAAGGTCTGATCGATGGACAGGGAAGTACGTTTAAAATTATCACTAATAAAAAACCTGATCGCTATAAAAACCGGCCCTATTTAATCAGACTTATAAACTGCAGGAAAGTGCTAATAGAGGATATCAGTTTAAAGAATTCAGCGATGTGGATGCAGCACTATCTGGCCTGTGACCAATTATTTATCAGAGGAATCAATGTTTATAATCATTGTAATAAAAATAACGATATGATTGACATTGATGGCTGCAGCAATGTGCTTGTATCTGACTGTATCGGTGATACAGATGATGATGCCTTAACGATAAAAAGTACTTCCGATCGCATCTCAAAAAATATTGTGGTAACAAACTGCATCCTGAGCAGTCACTGCAATGCGATCAAATTGGGTACTGAATCCCATGCCGGATTTGAAAATATTAACATTAGCAATTGTGTAGTCAAGCCATCGGTCCACCCAACAAAAATTTACGGTTTTGTTAAACAGAACAAACGCTCCGAAAGAGTGAAT
>CAZBBC010000053.1:0-25809 GCA_964489835.1 uncultured Calditrichota bacterium | reverse complement strand
TTTTATCGTAAAAGTATAAGCCTATTGACACCGGATCATAATACCTAGCGCCAAAATAGTACCAGTTTAGATCCCCTTCATCATCCAATTCCTTGCCTGTAAATTTATATAGAGCCTCCTCTCCAGTTACCATTGACTGCATCGTCATGCCAAAGGGATAATAATCGAAATATTCCTTTATATTTCCACTTTCATCCAGAACCACCCGTGTATTACCAAGATATTTATTTATATGATAGGATCAATTATCACATTGTATTTGCTCCGGCGCTACAGCGTTAACTTTAGCGGATCCAGTATTTTATCCAACTCTTCCTCGCTAAGATCCGTATATTCCAATGCTACCTCTTTGAGTGTTCTTCCTTCTGCATAAGCGGTTTTGGCAATTTTTGCACCCAAATCATAACCGATAATCGGATTCAATGCCGTCACCAAAATCGGATTCTTATCAACCAGATTAACGATCTTATCGGTATTTAATGTGAATCTTTCAATCGCTTTGTCTGCCAGTACACGCGCAGCATTACCGAGAATTTCAATAGACTGGAGTAAATTATGAGCAATTACCGGTAACATCACGTTGAGCTGAAATACCGCGGCCTGACCGCCAATGGTTATCGCTACATCACTACCAATAACCTGGGCACAGACCATCGTTACGGCTTCCGGGATAACCGGATTAATTTTTCCCGGCATAATGGAAGATCCCGGTTGCAATGCCGGTAATGAAATTTCACCGATTCCAGCAATTGGTCCGCTGTTCATCCAACGTAAATCATTACTTATTTTCATCATACTGCAAGCGATCGTTTTTAATTGTCCACTTAATTCTACGATGGCATCCTGTGTTGCCAGTGATTCGAAGAAATTGGGCGATTTTTTAAAGGGATAGCCGGTGGCTTCGGCTAATTTTTTAGCGAACCGATCGGCAAATTCCGGATGCGCATTAATACCGGTTCCCACGGCCGTTCCACCCTGGGCTAACTCAGCCACACGCGGCAGGCTTGCCCGTAACCGTTCAATTCCATGACGGATTTGACTGGCCCATCCGGACATCTCCTGGCTGACCCTGACCGGCATGGCATCCATTAAATGTGTCCGGCCTGTTTTCACAATCTTCTCATACATTGCCGCTTTCTTTTCAATCGTTTGAAGTAAATGTTCCAGGCCCGGAATAAGTACTTCTTCAGTCTCCATATAGGCCGAAACATGAATGGCAGTAGGGATAACATCATTGGAAGATTGACCCATGTTTACATGATCATTCGGATGAACTTTCTCGCCGGCAATTTGCGAGGCCAGATTGGCAATCACTTCATTGGCATTCATATTACTACTGGTACCGGAACCGGTCTGAAACAGGTCGATAGGAAACTGATCATCGTGCTTTCCTTTAATGACTTCATCCGCTGCCTGCTGAATGGCCCGGTATTTTTTTTCATCTAATAATTTTAAATCAAGATTAACTTCTGCGGCTTTTTGTTTGATCAACCCCAGTGCTTTTATCATTGCCCGTGGTATCGGTATGCCGCTGATCGGAAAATTATTTACGGCTCTCTGGGTTTGAGCGGCATAAAGTGCATCCTTTGGAACCTTAATTTCACCCATCGAATCTTTTTCAATTCTAAATTCAGACATATATGACCTCCTATTATAAAAAAAATTGTAAAGTAAAATTAGGAACTTGGAACTCGGAATTAATTTATTTCCAGGGTTTCCAAAAAACGCTGTCGTTTCCCAACCTTTTAAGAAATTCCAAGCTCCAAATCCCAAAATCCAAATAAATTCCAATACCAAATATCCGATAATTTAAAAATAGTTAGTTTAATGGAGTATTTTTTAATTTAAGATTTCTAAATATGAATTTTACTTCGGATTTCGATATTCGAATTTCGAAATTATTTGCTATTTGTTACTTGTTATTTGGAATTTATAGTCAGTTTCCCTTATATAATATATCCTTCTCCGGAGGATTCATCGGGAACATTGGACATTTCTTTAAAACCTGATGAACGATGGAGACGAATCAAAAATACAATACAAAAGGTCACTTTTAAAGGACATTTCGTTCACTGCGGATCAATTCCAGAAATTCTGTCCGGGTTTTCTGATCTTCTTTAAATGATCCCAACAAGGTTGAGGTTATCATTTTTGCCTTTTCTTTCTCCACACCGCGCATAGACATACACATATGATATCCTTCTACCACTACACCAACCCCGTCTGGTTTCAGTTGATTCTGCAACACATTGGCGACCTGTGCAGTCATTCGTTCCTGCACTTGCAAACGGCGGGCAAACATGTCAACTATTCGTGGAATTTTACTTAATCCAACCACTTTCCCTTTGGGTATATATCCCACATGGGCCACACCAAAAAAGGGTAGCATGTGATGCTCACACAAACTATAGAAATTAATATTTGTTACAACGACCATCTCATCATAATCAACATCAAATAAAGCACTATTGATTAACTGCTCCGCTGTTTGACGATATCCTCTGGTTAATTCTTTGTACATCTTTTCAATGCGCTTCGGTGTATCAACAAGTCCCTGCCTATCAGGATCTTCGCCTATTTCCTGTAATATTTTGCGTATAGCTGCTTCAAAATCGTTCATTTTATTCCTACTTTCAAGTGTTTTTGTTCCACAAAAATATGATCGATAAATATTTTAATTTTTTCCGAATTCAAAATAATTATTATTTGTTTCCCAGAGTTTTAAATGATGTAACATATCATTAGGAAACTGTTTTTCCAATTCATGCCACAGAAACTGAATAATTATTTCTCCGCTGGATAAGTTTTTCCTGAAAAATTCCACTTCTTTATCCAAATGTTTATGATCCACCTGGTCCAAGACTTTACGAACGCTGGAATCGAATCTGCTCAAAGAAAGTATCATTCCGGTTTCTTTCTCCGGTATCCCTTTGAGACTCACTTCAAGACGATAATCATGACCGTGTCCGTTTAAATTATTACATTTATCATATATTTGGATATTTTCATCTTCATCCAATCCACTTGAATGTAACCGGTGGGCGGCACTGAATTCATATACACGATTAAGTGTAATGAGTAAACTCACAATTTTTCCTCCCGACAAATATCTACATAAAGATCGGAGCGCTCATACAAACGGATTTTATACAACCCGAAATTTTTTTTATCCTTTAATTCTTCATCGATCTGGTCAAATAATACACAGGCAATATTTTCTGTCGTTGGTATTTGTTCTGCAAAATATGGTGTGTCAAGGTTTAAATATTTATGATCAAAATTTTCAAGAACAATGTTAACATATTTTTTAAGATCCGTAAGATTGATTATCATTCCGGTTACCGGATCGACGCGCCCACGCACGCTGACATGCAATTCATAATTATGTCCATGACCATAGGGACTGGTACATAATCCAAATACTTCTTCATTTTTTTCGTCTGACCAATCATGGCGCCAATATCTGTGACTGGCAGAAAACTCAAATTTTTTGGAAATAATGACTTTTTTTCCGCTCATTATCATATCTCAATTATTTCAACATACTTATATTAATTTACAAACCAGAATTTTTATTCCAAATTTTATAAATATTTTAGGTAGTGTTAACAGATGAATGAAATAAGGGATGAAAAAACGAAGCCACAAAGGCCACAGAGAATCACTCTGTGTCCGCCAGTGGGCGCGGATCCGCCTATCCCGTGAAACGGGATCTATGACGCGGCGAGATCGGGATGAAATCTAAATTCCCAATTCCAAGTTCCAAGTTCCAAATCATTATTTTATGTGTTAAGTTAATTCTTAAATATCTTTTTCTGAATTCTAACCATGCTTTCGGTGGTATCCTTACTTAAGAATATCGGTGGTAATTCACGGGAAATGACTGCTTTTAATGCAGCGGATTTCAGCTGATTAAACTGTGAGTCTTTTTCGCCCATACTGACGATCATTATCATTTGTTCCAATACACGTTCCGGATAGCGGGAGATTGAAAGAACTTTATCGTTTTCGATTTTAAGCAGACTGGACAAGCGGTCATCTGCGGATAGTTTTTGGATTACTTTTTTTTGCGAAAAAATGGAATAGGCAGCCTCAAGGATATCATTCGCTGCTTCAACATATAGAATCAGCTGTTCAGGGGTACTCTCAATATGCAGTAAATCTGATCCCACCGCCAGATTATAAAGATTATTTGTCACTTCTTCAACCAGATGTCCCCGGATAAGGCTCCCGTAGAGAGGTGCAATTATCAGTGGTTTTGGATCAAGCTGTCTGATATTTTGGATCGCATATCGCATGGCATTATTGGCCGGCATATGTAGTTGGTGATATGCCAGAATCCCGTCCATTTGGATTTCGTCAAGCCAAAAGGAGGAATGATTTTCGCGATTCAAGATACCACTGAACAACTCACCGCTAAATAAAACGCGTGTTGATTTATCATAGGTTAAAAAAGTGCTTCGTGCCGGACAAAAAGATGCTGAAATATATGCCAGTTCATGTTGTGTAGCCAGCTTTACTTGCCAGTCTTTCATTTTGTTGATGTACTGGACATTCTTTTCATCAATATCATAAGCGGTCATTAGTCGCCAATTACCTTCGGTTGTTACGCAAATGGCCTTTGGATTCGCATTTTTAATATACTGAATGTTCTGGGTAATATACGCATCCTGTTGATTCAGGTTATAAACATGTATATTTGATATATTACTAATAATCACAGCAATTTTTTCTGATATAACTTTATAATCAGAAACAGGTCCCGGATTGAAGAGGTAATTTATTTCTTTCTGACCCTTCTTAAATTGCCGCAAGTATACATTGGTTTGTAAAAGCGAATCCGGATGACGCCGGCCCACCCACCAGGTATCTTCGGCAATTTGCACTGGGATTGACAAATCTGGTGGACTTTTATCCTCTGCTTTGCTTCCCGCTGATTTTTTCTTGGATTTTAGCTGAATCGTTTTGGGCCTTAGTACAAAATTCCCCGTATTCCACTTTCTGAGTAAATCAAGTGCCTGATCTTCATCATACGCCAGATAATTTATATTGCTTATTTCACCACGGTCCAGATATATAATACCTTCCTCTTCTCCCTTGTTTAATACCAGCTCTCCGCTAAAAGCACTATTCATACATAAACCAAGAATTTCATCGAGATTATAATCACTAAGGGTACCTTTTTGGACCAGTGCTTCTTCTCTCCGGTTTTCTATTCGTTGAAATATAGATTTTATCTTAACCAGTAATTCATCAACCTTAAAAGGTTTTTCGATATAATCATCACTTCCTGTTTGGATTCCTTCCAGGAGACGTTCTTTTTTACCGCTTAAGAAAATAAAGGGAATAGAACGGGTGGCATCTGATTTTCGGACATATTTACAAAATTCAATGCCATCCATTTTCGGCATGGCAATATCGGAAATTATCAAATCAGGGATAGTCCTTGCCAGTTTATCGATGGCAATTTGACCATTTAAAGCGGTAATAACTTCATAATCACCGGATAGCTCTAAAATTCTCTGCACCGAAAAAAGAATAGAGGTTTCATCTTCCACCAGCAGCAGCGTTTTTTTGTCTCCCATTCGTTTATCCTTTATGCATCTCTTTGTATTTACCCTGGAGGCACAAAGCACCTTAACCTTTTAATGTTCTGTATTATGCTATTACCGACAAAAACTTTTTTGTTTCCGCCGGGACAATTGGCAAAGATATTTTGGGCATCTTAGATCACTTTTAACTTTGGACAATTGTGGTTTACCCTGCTAAAAACAGATCCCCTAAATTACATTATAACCATGCTAATAATACAAGATAAATATAAATGGAAAAACATGAAAAAGAAAATTCCATTTTTAAAGAATTATTTATAACATTTAAAAATATTCTCTGTCCGTAGATGATGTCTGCGTTGAGTCAGCTTATTTCATTTTTATCATATTTCCGTTTAAAATGTATTAACAGCGCGTTGTAATCGAGTACAAAATCTATTACATTTAGTTATCGGAATAAAAGGAAATAATATTAATTATTTATAAAAGGAGGTGGCTATGACATCCCTGCTAGAACAAATTAAGCAAACATTAGAGGAGACTTACGATACAGTAAGGGGCAGTGCTTCAATTATGATTGACAAAGCGGAAGATTTTGGAAAAATCAGCAAGATTAAATTCGATATCCGTCAATTGAGCAGTAGTGCCGAGAAAAAACTGACCATACTGGGCGATGCTGTATTACCATATTTAATCAAGAATAATGTGGATGCACTTAAAGATAACCCGGCGATCAAATTAGTTGTTGAGGAAATTCAGGACTTAAACAAACAGATTGATGACAAACAAAAAGAAGTTGACAAAGTTGTTGCCGAATCGGAAAAGATAGCTAAGGAGAAAGAGGAAGAAAAACTGCATGGACGTATCGAAATACTGGAGAAAGAAATTGAAGCACGAATGTCCGAGCTGAAAGTATTAAAGCACGAAAAAAGTTAACCTACGTATTTAATTCCTTCTTTTTACAGTTTTGGACTGTGCTCTAAATTCAACATTTTAAATATTGACTCTTGCATACGATTCATTAAATTATTAGGTGTCCGTGGGGGTGTCCTGAGAAACAGGACTGAGAAAACACCCTTCGAACCTGAACTGGATCATACCAGCGTAGGGAAGCGGTAAAAAAATATTAGGGAACTTTCTGAATTGCCGTTTTCCGGGTTGGAAATACGGTAATTTTATTTAACCGGGAGTTTCCTATGTTTCATAAATTTGGATTTTTTCCTATATCTTTAATTTTTCTTTGTTCAACTTTAGTTTTTCCACAAAATGAGATTACTGTCAGCGGTATTGTTCTCGATGCCCAAACCATGGAGCGCCTGTCCGGTGCAAATCTGATTATTGAAGAATTGAACCTGGGCACAACATCAGATGATACCGGCTATTTTTATTTCTCCGATATACCCCAAGGAAAATATATAATAAGTACCGGTTATATTGGCTATAACGTTTCCAAACAAGATCTTATTACCCAAAATACCACACAAGTTTCGCTTACCATCAGACTAATCCCCACGATCCTAAAAGGACAGTCCATTGAAGTAACCGCCACGCGTGCCCTGGAAGGTGAATCGCCTGTTTCTTTTTCTAATATAACCCGGCAAGATCTGGAAGAAAATTATACCGCGAGTGATATGCCATTAATTCTGGACGAACTGCCTGGGGTATATTCATATTCTCTCACCGGTGATAATCTTGGCTATTCATTCCTTAAAATCCGCGGTTTTGATCAATCGCGTATAGGCGTAATGATTAATGATATTCCATTGAACGACCCGGAAGACCAACAAGTGTACTGGGTTGATCATCCCGATCTGGCAGAAAGTGTTGAAGATATACAGGTACAACGCGGGGTTGGCAGCAGTGTTTATGGAACATCTACTTTGGGTGGATCGGTTAATATTAAAACAAAAAAATTCAGTTCCCCACGTATGGCCAAAATTACCTATGGCAGTGGTAGTTTTAATACACGCAAAATGCTGGCAGAATTTAACTCCGGAATTATTAAAAACACCTATGCTTTTCATGGCCGTTTTTCTAAAATTGACAGTGACGGTTACCGCAAATATTCCTCGTCTGATCTGATCTCATATTATTTGGGAATGGAAAGGTATGACCGCTATATGGTGACGCAATTGAACATCTTCGATAGTCATGAAAGAACCCATCCTGATTGGAATGGTATACCGGAAAACATTCTCCAAAACGATCGCCGCTACAAAATGGAAACATATGAAAATGCGATTGATGACTTCAAACAGCCCCAAATTCATCTAATCAATACCTGGCAAATAAATGACAATCTCAATTTTACAAATACATTGTACTTAATTCACGGTGAAGGCTATTATGAAAACCTGAAGGTAAACAAAGAACTGACGGAATATGGTATGGAATTTTTTGAAACTCCCGATCCTAATCTTTTCGGTAACGATTCTTTGTCTTACTATGAGACCATTGGAGATTCTGTATTATACCAAACAGCTGAGGGTAATTATATTGTAAAGAGAACCGACCTGACACGACAGAAGTGGGTTAATAAAAACCAGTACGGTTGGATCGGTAAATTTGCATTTACTCTCAATGATGCAATTCTTACTTTAGGTGGATCATTTTACACATTTAAAAGCAATCATAACGGTAAGATATTATGGGCCAAGCAACTGCTCTATGATTATGATCCTGAACGCTACTATTATAAATACAACGGAGAGAAGACAAATATTTCACTCTATGCCAATTATCTTTATGATATATATCCAAAAGTAAAACTTATGACAAACATACTCTATGAACACAAAACATATTCCTTCAGGCAGAGAGAAACTGCCTTGTTCACAGGCGCCTATTTGAATCACTATGATGTGAGCTACGATTTCTACAGTCCACGTATGGGATTAAACTATAATCTTTCAGATAACCTGAATGTTTACGGTAATATATCCTACGCGCAGCGTGAACCCACTGACAACGAACTTTTTGACACCTGGACCGGTCCTGATGATTGGGGGACTACTCCGCTATTTGCTCAGTATGATACCGTGAAATCCGGGGAACAGATTCAATATATCAAATGGGATGATCCTTTAGTACAACCGGAAAAAATAGTCGACTACGAAGCCGGTATTACTTACAACCAGGAAGACCTTGTCCTTAAAGCTAATTTCTATTATATGGATTTTTCCAATGAAATCGTTCCCCTCGGAGATATCGATAAAGATGGCAATCCGATTAAAGGAAACGCTGATAAAACGGTTCATAGCGGTATAGAATTGTCCGCCGTCTACTCACCCGGAGAACATGTAAAGTTTAATGGAAATTTCTCCTGGAGTAAAAATTATTATAAAAAATTCTCTCAACCAAATTATGCGGGCGGAACGGATGATCTTAGTGGCAACACGATTATCGGATTTCCGGATATGATTGGAAATTTACATATCACTGGATTTTGGGAGAATCTTAGAGGTTCGCTGATCTTAAAATATGTGGGTAAACAATATCTGGATAATGCTTTCCAAAAAGACAGGATCTTCGACTCGGTTGTAATACCGGGTCCAAAAATTAATCCATTTACCCGGGTCGATTTAATGCTGGATTATAGATTACAAAATATTTATTACTTCCCCGAAATCCGTTTTATCGTTAAAATTAACAATCTGCTGAATGAAGTGTATGAAACCGCGGGCTATTATGACACCTGGGCCGGGATGGCCTATTTATACCCCGCAGCTGTCCGAAATTACTATGCTGCTGTTAGTTTTAGTTTATAAACCGACTGAGTTTGTGGTTAATTATTTTAAACCATGAGTGTCCGGCTAAAACTTTTATCATTAGCAATTATCGCCGGAATATCAAATGGTTTAGAGATTAAATAGACATAGAAACTTGATTTAAAGAATTCACCCTAAAGTCCCTCTCTTGGAAAGAGAGGGACTTTAGGGAGCCCCTTCTCTTTTCAAGAGAAGGGGTTTGGGGATGAGTTTTTTTAATCCTTAATTGAAGCATTTTTTTTAAACCAGACACTAATGATGCTTAACATAGATTAATGAAAATCGAAAAAAATAAGACAATCCTGATTATTGCTAACGGTGATCCGCCAAGGGATATCCTATTAAAAAAACTGGTAGAGAAATCGGATGTAATAATTGCTTCGGACGGTGGCAGTAATATCTGCTACCGAAATAATATTTATCCGCATTTCATTATCGGAGATCTTGATTCTATCGAGACACGCCTGTTTTCTATTTTTAAGGATGCTGAGGTTATACAACTTATAGACCAGGAAAATCATGATTTGAATAAAGCCATCGGGTTTGCAAAGACTCTCAAACCACAGTTAATTCTTATAACGGCTGCTTTTGGGAAGCGGTTGGATCATTCCCTGGCCAATCTTTTATTACTCCAAAATGAATTCAAAAATGTGCCACTTGAGTTTTATGATGATTATGGTCAATTATCAATAATTACTAACAATTGTCAATTAAAACTTTCTGTCGGACAAACAATATCATTATTCGGTTTATTACCGGTTTACGGATTGTCACTGAGCGGATTTAGATATCCTTTACAGAACAGGGACTTTCCTTCTGGTTTTAATGGTTTAAGTAATGTAATCACATCTGCTGATGCGCAGATTTCAATAAAAAAAGGCTTTCTTTATTTATATATCACCAATGAATTCAATGCACCTTAGTTACTGGGATTATCTTTCACTTGTCGTATATCTACTTCTAATCTTATATGTAGGATATCGTGCTCACCGACATACCAATATAGATGATGAAACCGATTTTTTACTGGCAAATCGATCGTTGAGCTTACCCGGATTTGTTGCCACATTAGTTACTACCTGGTATGGCGGTATTCTTGGAATCGGAGAATTTTCCTATAGCTATGGTATCGCCACCTGGGTAGTCTTTGGCCTCCCTTATTATATCTTTGCCGCATTGTTTGCTCTTCTATTGGCCGGCAAGGTCAGAGCGGCCGGGCAGTATACCATTGCCGATATTTTTTACTCAGGGTATGATAAATCCGTCGGAATTATAGCAAGTATTTTTATTTTATTTATGACTTCACCGGCACCTTATATTTTGATGGTAGCCTTTTTATTGAATATCATGTTTGGCTGGTCTCTTCTTGTCTCCCTGATAATCGGTACAATTGTATCCACGATCTATGTCTTTTTCGGTGGATTTCGTTCAGTGGTTCAGACCGATAAATTGCAATTTGTCCTAATTTATGGCGGCTTTTTATTGATCCTCTCTTACCTTGTTTATACCTACGGAGGATATTTTTTTCTGGTAGAGAACTTACCGGAAAGTCACCTTTTGTGGCATGGGGGTAATTCCTTACAATATATCATTGTCTGGTTTTTCCTGGCCAGCTGGACATTCATTGATCCTGGTTTTCACCAGAGATGTGCCGCAGCTAAAACTTTAAAAATTGCCAGAAAAGGGATTCTGGTTTCAATTATATTCTGGTTTGTTTTCGATTTCCTCACGATAACAACAGGATTATATGCCGTCGTCGTTTTAAAAGGAATAAATCCGATGTTGTCCTATCCTCTGCTTGCTGATCATTTACTCCCTCCATTTATAAAGGGTTTATTTCTGACCGGCTTACTGGCGGTCATCATGTCAACAATTGACAGCTTCACTTTATTATCAGCTATTACATTTGGGCGTGATCTCACCTGGCGAATAAAAAAAGGTTCTAAAATACACATCAGTTATTACACACGATTAGGTCTTCTATTTACGGCAATCATATCAATTGTTCTTTGTATTTTGTTCCCATCAGTAATAAAACTCTGGTATGTTATAGGGAGTATCTTTATCCCACCGATGTTCCTGCCCCTTGTCACCGCTTATTTCCCAAAATTTAAACTTACAGCAAAACTAACATTAGTAATAATGATCCTGAGCTTTGTTGTTTCATTATCATTATTGTTATGGGGTCAATGGCATCTGGATGCAGGAAAGCCTGTTTATCTGTTTAATCTTGAACCTTTTTTCCCGGGTTTGGTAACTAGTCTCTTATTCTACCTCGCCTGTTACTTCTTTAAGAAAAAATTTAAACACAAAGGACGCTAAGAGGGGCCGCGTGAAACATTTTTAAAAAGTGCCCGTCCTGGTTTGGCCCCGGTATGTTTTCCATTATTCACCACAATTGTCCCATTGACGATTACATAATTGATACCCTCCGGATACTGATGCGGTTCGGTATATGTCGCTTTGTCAATGACATTATCCGGATCAAATACAACAATATCTGCAGCCATCCCTTTTTTTAAAAGTCCGCGATCGATCAGACCGAGACGCGCAGCCGGCAGTGAAGTCATTTTCCTGATCGCTTCCTGAACAAATAAAATCCGTTCATCCCGCACATATTTCCCGAGAATTCTCGGAAAAGTACCATAGGCTCTTGGATGCGGATTGCGTTTGCTCATTAATCCCGTCGGCCGGTAGGCATCTTCATCCGTGCAGAATGAAACCCAGGGTAATTGCATTTTTTTTCTCACATTATCCTCTGACATCAAAAAATAAATACCCCCTCCGAAACCACCCTCTTCGATTAATAAATCAAATATAGTTGAAATCTCATCTTTATTCTTTATTCGCGCAATTTCTGCAATGGACAAGCCTTGCAGTTCCTTGTTTTTTTCTGAAAGATAGCTGACTAAAATTCCCGAACCGCCACCGGCCAACTGATAAAAATTTTCCCATCCGGATGAACTGGTCAATATTTCTTCCCGAATCTGTTTCCTGATTGGTTTCTTTTTAAGGCGTTCGACTAATGCCGCATCACCACCCTCTTTCGACCATGGTGGCATCATCGCCCTCAGGCCCGTCGCACCAGCCGTATAAGGATAGATATCGGCGGTAATATCCAGACCTCGACGATGGGCATTATTAATCATCGTTATCGCCTTGTCCAGGAGATGCCAATTTTTCTTTCCGGCAGCTTTAAAATGATAAATTTCCGCCGGGATTTGAGCCGTTTCACTGATGGTTATGAGTTCCTCTATCGCTTCCGGAAGATCTTCACCCTCTCCACGAATATGTGATATATAAATACCATCGTATTCTGCGGCCACTTTCGATAGTTCTATCAATTCGCCGGTATTGGCATAAAAGGCTGGTGTATACACCAGGCTTGATGCCAAACCAAGAGCACCGGATTTCATTTCCCGGCGTACCAGATCTTTCATTTGTTGCATTTCTTTTTCCGTAGCCTGGCGGTCTTCAAAGCCGATGACATACATCCTTATTGTTGTTGCCCCAACAAATGAGGCGATGTTCACGGAAGATCCTGATTGTTCAACATATTTCAGATACTCTGCTAGTGTTTTCCAGTTATATGAAATATTATATTCCTTCCAAAAACCTGCCATTTCTTTACGCACATTATCGTTGACAGGGCCCATCGACCATCCTTCACCAAAAATTGCCGTGGTAATACCCTGGCAAACGACGCTGCGTACTTCCCCATCATATAATATCGGCCCGGAAGCCCATGAAAGAATATCGATAAACCCGGGACACACAATCTGTCCCCCTGCATTAATTTCTTCTTTAGCCGATCGATTAATATTCTCTTTTATCGCAACAATCTTACCATTGCTAACGCCAATATCTGCTTTATATCCTTTGGAGCCGCTGCCATCGACGATGGTTCCATTGCGTACTATCAGGTCATAGTTCTCTGAAGCACAGCTGACAAATAAGAATATAATTCCCATAAAAACATACTTTAAGATCATTAGTTTTTCCTCTTTATGATATACCTAATAAGATGAGTGCGGCCATACCAAACTGCAAAGCACAGAGTCCGGATCTATTCATCTTTTCTTTCCACAATATTGCCGCACCGAGTGTCGTTAGTAAAATAATTCCTATATTCACTATAGGATAAACAACAATAGCCGGTAACTGCCCTAAAGCCAGTAATAAAAAAAACGTACTCAACATATTAGGAATACCAAGGATTGCTCCCCGCACCAGAACCGTTTTTTCAAACCGGATGCCCTGAATAACCACAATAATAAAAGTATATATAAAAGAACATAGAAATATAATAAATATAAAATAAGGTTTCTCTATAGAAGGGCGCCACTGTTGAAATATTTTCATACCGAAATCATTTACCCCGATTCCAAGTAAAACAACCAGGAGATAAATATAATCCAGCAGGCGTATTTTTTTAGAGTCAGAATGGCGGATCGATTGATAGAATAAACCTATCGTTATAAAAGCACACACAATTCCTATGGTTTGAAATGACGATGGTTTTTCCTTAAAAATTAAAATAGAGAGTAAAAGCGGCACAATAACTGATAGACGTGAACTGACGGTAGCCAGGGCGGTGCCTGCGATTCGAACAGCTTTGGCAAATGCAAAAAATGAAACAACAAAAAGAATAGCCAGAAAGGCCCCGAACAGCAAAGTCTCCATTGAAAATGAACGATGCGGATTTATACATAGAAAGATAAAGCTGATGATAGCCGCGATAAAATAATTAGCGGTAAGCAGCAGTAAAGGGTTCCCATTCCGTGTATCATTTTGTTTTAGAATGAGAGCGATACTGGTGGAACAGGATATGGTAAGAAGTAAAGCAAACATCAGGCCTGGTGTCTTAATATTTTACCGGCGTACCTGCCCGTGTGTCTACCGTCATCAACCGTCAATTTACCATTAACGAAGACATACATAATACCCTGTGCCGGCTGATGCGGGTCCGTGAATGTTGCTTTATCGATCACAGTCTCCGGATTAAAAACCGTTAGGTCCGCAAAATATCCTTTTTTAATCTGCCCCCGTCCCTTTAAACCTAGCTTTTCCGCTGGCATGTAAGTCATTTTTTTTATCGCTGTGGGCAAATCGAAACATCGCTCCTGGCGAAAATATTTCCCTAATACCCTGGGGAATGTTCCATAATACCGGGGATGGGGCTTTCCGGTTCCCAGCTTACCGTCCGGCGCGACCGCACTGCCGTCGGAACCGATCATGACCAGGGGAGAAGAAAGAATCTTCTTTAAATTGTCTTCATCCATTGCGAAACCCACGATTCCAGTCGCTAATCGTTCATCTCTTAGCAATTCACAGATAAAATCAAATTCTGACTGACCCGTCAGATGTGCACATTCACGGATGGTTTTTCCTTCCCATATCTTATTTTTATCATTGTAACAAGTACTGATCATGACCCTTTCCCAACCGCCAATGCGCCGACCCCGACTCTCTGCATATTTTTTTATTTCAGGAATTTGTCTGATATCAATAAGTCTGGCAAGAATTTCATCTGTACTGCCCTGGCGTGCCCAGAGTGGTAAAAATGTGCTAAGTCCTGTGCCGTAGGCCACATAAGGATACCGGTCGGCTTTAACCGGTAATCCACTATGATCTGCCTGGTGAATCATTTCCAGTATATGCTCCACTTTATGCCAGTTCGATTGATTACAGGCTTTCAAATGGGCAATTTCTAAAGAAACATTTGCTTCCCTGCAGATTCGCAGAGCCTCATCGACTGCTTCTTCGACTTTATCATCCTCATTACGCATATGGGTATTATAAATTCCCCTATTCATAGAGACCACCTTACTTAATCCGATCAGTTCCTCTGTTTTCGCATAACTACCGGGGGCATATTCAAGACCACTTGAAAGTCCAAAACTTCCTTCTTTCATAGTTTCTTCCAGAAGTCGTTTCATTTCGACCATCTGCTGGTTTGTAGGAACAACATCATTCTTCCCAACAATGAATCCACGTAAGGAACCATGGCCGGTGAAGGTGGCGTAATTAAGAGAAACTTTTCTGCTTTCCAGCAATTGAAGAAAGCCGCTGATGTCTTTCCACTCATAATGAATACCATATTTTTCATTTAAAGTTTTTGTTTTCTCTTTCTGGTCGATATCTGTAAGGGGAAAAGGTGAGTCTCCGCAATTTCCGGACACTTCTGTGGTCACTCCCTGCAATATTTTACTTAAACCTCTTGGATCGATCAGTAACTTCTCATCTGTATGTGTATGAATATCAATAAAACCCGGTGATATTACCAAACCATGGGCATCAATAAGAAGATTCGCTGTTGCTTGTCCAAGATCACCGATTACATCGATCCTATCACCTAAAATGCCCAGATCTGCCTTAAGGCCCGGAGATCCCGACCCATCTATCACTAACCCATTTTTAATAATGACATCAAATTGATTCTTGACTTCACAGCCAAGAGCAAATCCCAAAGTTGCGACAACACCCGTTTTGGTAAACTCACGACGGGTTATTTTTGATTTCATTATTTGGCCTTTCAGGATAATAATTTTGTATAGATTTAAGTAAATCTTCCAGTTCTGCGTGTATTGTTTCCCATTGGGCATAAAGTTGCGGAAGAGTCCCTTGAAGTTCCTGATATTTCTTCCCTTTTTTAGCAACTTCCATCTCATTTCTGTAAAATTCCGGATCAGCCATTAGCTGCTCAATATCTTTTTTCTCTTCCTCGAGTAATTCGATTTCTTTTTCAATCTTTTCAATATTTTCAGAAAGTGTTTTTCGTTTTTTACTGATCTGCTGACGGGCTTGCGCTTCAAGCCGCTTTTTTTCTTTATCCCTTCGTTCAGGGAGTTTATCCCCGTTAGAATTCTTTATATTATCGTCGGACAACTGCTTTTCAGCGGTTCTTTTTTTTAGATAATCAGAGTAATTTCCCTCAAACCGCCTTAGCCGCCCATCTTTCAATTCAAAGACGATGGTGACCAGTTTATCTAAAAAATAGCGGTCATGTGAAATCAATAGAAGAGTACCATCGTAATTTAGAAGGGCCTTTTCCAACGCTTCCTTGGAGTGTATATCAAGATGATTAGTCGGTTCATCCATAATCAGAAAATTCGCCGGCGATAATAACATTTTCGCTAGTGAAACTCTTGCTTTTTCTCCACCACTTAACACGGCAATTTTTTTATTTATATCCTCTCCTGACAATTTAAAAACACCAAGGATATCTCTTATATGTATGCGATAGATCTCTGCTGCGGCCTCTTCAACCTCCATATGAACAGTCTTCTCAGGATTCAGATTATCGATTTGATGCTGGGCATAGTATCCAATAACTGCCCGCTCCCCTACCAGGACATGTCCTTTTTGGGGTATCAACTGTCTGGTGATTAATCTTGTCAGAGTCGTTTTACCTTCTCCATTCGCCCCCACCAGTGCCGCTTTTTCACCTCTATAGAGATTCAAATTTACATTTTGGAACACCCAGGCATCCGTATATCGAAAAGTCACTTCTTTTAGTTGGCAGACATCTTTATAGCTCTTTTGGGCACAAACGATCTGAAAAGAGATCCGGGGAGGTGCTTTGGGAATTTCAACCGATTCCAGTTTCTCCAAACGCTTGACCCGATCCTGTACCTGGACCGCCTTAGATGCTTTATAGCGAAAACGGTTGATAAATTGGATTAAACGCTCTTTTTCTGTTTTTATACGCTCTGCCTTTTGTATCAATTGTTCCAGGTGTAACACTTTTTGATCCTCATAATAGGCATACTTGCCGGGATAGTGGATCAGTATTTTATTCTCTATCTCAGCGATTTCGTTCGCCAATCGGTCAATAAAAAAGCGATCATGGGAAACAATAATCATACTTCCCCGGAAATCCGTCAGAAAATTTTCAAGCCATTCCAGCGAATCAATATCCAGATGATTCGTCGGCTCATCCAATAACAATAGATCCGGATCCTGTAGAAGAAGACGGGCCAGATAAACACGCATGCGCCATCCACCACTTTTTCTACTAATAGGATCTGAAAAATCCGATTCACGAAATCCTAATCCCATCAGAATCTTTTTTGCCCTTGCTTCAAATTCATAACCACCTTGAATAGAAAACTGTCCTTGCAGTAATCCTAATTGATTGGTCAACAACATCTGATTATGGGCAGACAGAGAATTATCATCCAATTTCTCATGAAGGATTGCCATCTTTTTTTCCAGATTTTGTAAATTCCTGTCTGCCTGCAGCGTTTCCGCTAAAACTGATTCCCGCCCAAAAGAAATTTCTTCCTGTGGTAAATAGCCAATACTAAAATTTTTCGGTTTTTGAATTTCACCTTCCTGGAGGGGTAATTCCTGATTGATCAAACGTAATAATGTTGTTTTCCCCGCGCCATTTGGACCGATCAGCGCCACACGTTTTTTGGGATTTATTGTCCAGTTAATATTTTTTAAGAGTGTTTTTCCGGCTATTTGATAAGATATCTCTTTGAGCTGTATCATGGCATGTCGGATTTTGAAAAAGAAAAAATATAGAAATTAAAAATTTAAGAAACAAAAAAGCCCTCTGAATATACTTTTCATCCAGAGGGCCATTTAATGACTGCTTTTTGGATTATTCCATTTCGTCCAGTAGTTTTTCCATCTCATCCATAATTTTATTCATTTTTTTCATTGCTAATGTAAAGGGTTCATCCGTGGTCATATCAATACCAACTTTTTTTAATGTTGGAATGGCATATTCCGTGCTGCCACTGGAAAGAAAGGCAAGATATTTATCTACCATACCCGATTTACCAGTCAACATTTTTTCGGCGAGTGCCTGCGCCGCCATAAAAGAGGTACTGTATTGAAATACGTAAAAATTATAGTAAAAATGAGGGATGTATGCCCATTCAATCGAATACTGATCATCGATCATCATCACCTTCTTATCATGACCATAATAATATTTTAGTATGTCCAGGTATATTTCACTGAAACGGTCACCGGTTAATGCTTCCCCTTTTTCCACTAATTCATGTATTTTTAATTCAAATTCAGCAAATTGTGTTTGCCTGAATAAAGTTCCTTTAAAACCATCAAGATAACTTCCCAGAAGAGCCAGACGTTCATCTTTTTTGTCAATTGTTTTCAGCATATGATCGATCAGCAAGGCTTCATTAGCCGTGGAAGCTACTTCAGCAAGGAAAATCGGATAATCGGCATTATGAAAGGGCTGGCTTTTTTGAGCAAAAAAACTGTGCATCGTATGGCCCAGCTCATGGGCAAGGGTGCTTACATCATCATATTGACCATTATAATTCAGCAGAATATAAGGGTGAACGTCATAGGCCCCATCCTGAGAATAGGCTCCCGATCTTTTACCGGTGCTGGGAAACACATCGATCCAGCGTTCCTCAAATGCACGATCTACTGTTTCCACATATTCTGTTCCAAGAACCGCGAGGGCTTTGTTTATAATATCCATTCCCTCTTCATAGGTATAGGATAATTCAACATTTTTCACCATCGATGGATACATATCATAATAGTGAAGCTCTTCCAATCCCAACATACGCTTTCGTAAATTCAGATATCGATGAAAAGTGGAAATATTTTTATGGGCATTTTCGATCAGCTTATGATAAACAGAGGTAGGAATATTATTACGATCGAGTGCTGCCTCGAGACAGGAGTTATACTTTCTAACATTTTTATAAAAAATATTTTTTTTCACTTCTCCATATAATTGTGTACCAAAAGTCCGCCGGAAATTGTCCAACGATCCGAAAAATGAGTCAAATACCAATATCCGGTCTTCGCGACTGGATCGGGCCCGATGAACGGAATAACCGGCAGCATCCAGACGTACTTCCTGCCCATCGGATAATTTTACGGTCGGGTATGGCAAATCAGCATTAGAGAGGATAGAAAAAACCTCCTGTGCCGTTCCGGATATTCTACCTGCCTCAGCAATCAATCCTTCCTGTGTTTCATCCAATGTGTGTGCTCTTTTTCTCTGGATATCATCAATACGCTGACGATACGTTTCCAAACCCGGTTCATCTCTGAAAAATTGCTTCATTTTTTCTTCCTGAATACTGAGAATTTCCGGATCAATAAAAGCAGATATTTTATTTAAATCCGTGAGCATTTGTTGTGCTTCCTGTTGCATTGCCATCGGTCCGGATTCCCGGGTATCCTGGTGGGACATCATGCTGGCATATACATAGAACTTAATAAATTCTTTTTGGATCTGATAATAAGTGTCCAACGCTTCTTTCAAAGTACCGGCTGAGGAGGCTAATTTCCCTTTATATTTTTCTATATTAGTTAAACTGGCCGTAATTTGTTTTTTATCTTTTTGCCAGGACTCCACAGAAGGATAAATATCACCTAAATTCCATTTATATTTTGCCTCAATATCGGCACGTTCTTTAGCCGTAGGCCCACCATACACAGGAAAAATCCATACAACCATCGATAAAATCAGAATAAACATGATAAACCGGGTACTTATTCTTTGTTTAATACTTCTCATACATTTCCTCCGTTAAGTTGTTTAAGTATCGTTAAATAATTTTTATATCATCAGACATATATCCTTATATAGCCCAAGGCCACAAATAAATTGCCTTTTTTACGTTTTTGCATGTTTGCAGATAGCAATCCTATATACATTACTCTTCGATTAAGGTTTCAATCTCATCCATTATTTGGTTCATTTTAACTATGGCCAGATCAAAGGGTTCATCACCTGTCATATCTACCCCCACTTTCATTAACGTAGGAATGGCATAATTGGAACAACCACTGGAGAGAAAGGTGAGGTATTTGTCCACAATTCCAGCTTCTCCATTAATTAATTTTGCAGCGATTGCCTGCGAGGCGGTAAAAGAGGTGCTGTATTGATAGACATAAAAATTGTAATAAAAATGGGGAATATAAGCCCATTCTACGGCAAAGAGATCATCAATGATCATTATACCATCATCATGTCCGTAGTATTTTTTAAATAATTCTAAGTAAAGTTCACTAAACTTTTCCCCCGTTAATGATTCTCCTTTTTCACTCAGTTCATGAATCTTTAACTCAAATTCAGCAAACTGCGTTTGGCGGAAAAGAGTGCCTCTAAAACCATCCAGAAAGTTTCCTAAGAGGGCCAGGCGCTCTTCTTTATTCTCAATTTTTTTAAGCATGTAATCCATTAATAAGGCCTCATTAACCGTGGAGGCGACTTCTGCGAGAAATATGGGATATTGAGAGTTAACGTAAGATTGGGTTTTATTCGAAAAATAACTATGCAGCGCATGGCCTAATTCATGGGTGAGTGTCGTTACATCATTATATTTACTTTTATAATTAAGTAAAATATATGGATGAACGTCATAGGCAATACCGCTCATATAGGCACCGGACTTTTTACCCGTATTTGGTAAAACATCAATCCAGCGATCACTAAAAGACTTTTGAAGGACCCGGCCATATTCATCACCAAGAGAAGAAAGTGAATTTAAAATAATTTCTTTAGCCTCCGGATAAGTATAGGTTAAATCTACTTTTTTAGTCAAAGATGGATAGGCATCATAAAAATGAAGATCTGAAATACCTAACATTTTACCACGTAATTTTAAATACCGGTGCAGAGTAGACAAATTATTATTTACTTTACCAATTAATTTATGATAAACTTCCACAGGAATATTGTTCTGATCGAGTGCTGTCTGCAGAGAGCTATCGTAATGGCGAACATTTTTATAAAAAATATTTTTCTTCAGCTCACCATAAAGTTGTGTACCAAATGTACGTTGAAATTTTTCCAACGTTTCAAAAAATATTTGAAAAACTTTTTTCCGATCTGTCCGGTTTTTGGATTCCCGATACAAGGTAAAATTGGTTGGATCCAGTCGTACTATTTTTCCATCGGATAATTCAACCTCCGGATAGGGTAAGTCTGCATTACTGAGAATATTAAATATTTCATGCGCCGTACCAGCCATTATTCCCGCCTGCGCAACCAGTTCTTCTTCAAATTCATTTAATGTATGTTTTTTGCGTCTTAAAATATCCGAAATATAGTGACGATAAATTTTTAACGGGGGTGTTTCTGAATAAAAATCCTGGAGCGCTTTCTCCGAAAGCGTAAGGATTTCCGGCTCAAAAAAAGCGGATACAGATTTTAGCCGGATTTGTAAATGAGTCAATTCCTGTTTTAGTCCCGTCGGAATTGATTCTCTGGTGTCCTGATCAGAAAGCATGGAGGCATAAGCGTATAAACGCAGGAATCCCTTTTCAAGAGTAAAATAAAATTTTAATGCTTTATTGAGGTTTTTTCCTGATTCGGTCAGAGTACCTTTAAAAGCCGCCAGTTTATCAATTTCTTTTTCAATATTCTCTTTCTTATTTTTCCAATCTTCGAGTGATTTATACAGATCGGAAAGATTCCATTTATAGTGATCTATAATGTTTTCCCTGGACATTTCCGTGGAACTGTTTTGATCTTCTGCCATCAATGATTCTCAGTTCGTGATTTTTTTTGATATACAAATACTTTTATTTACAGATTTTTACTGCGTTATGCTATTATAGACAAAAACTTTGTTGTTTTTACAAAGTTATTTTAGGCACATTAGATCACTTTTAACTTTAGTCACTTGCAGTTTACCGCACTATGCTATTGTATCAAAAAAATTTGTTTTTTTAGCAAAATTTTTGGTACTCGAATTCTTCATTTCTCGCAGCGGCGCAGCGATATTTATAGAACACGGATGACGCAGATTAAACTGATTTGCACGGATTAAAACTAAAATAAAAATAATTTTTAAATAAAATCCGTGTTAATTCGTGTCAGTCTTCGCCTGATCCGGCGTAGACGGATAATCCGTGGACAAATTCTTTTTTTGATTGCAGCATCGCTGCGTTATGAATAGACTAGCATAATATAATAAATTCATTAATCTCAAAAAAGCTACGGTATTTCTTTATACTTCCTTGTGATTAATATATATTTGGTTGTTCCATAAAAATGCGAAATACGATATTTTTTCCTTTCTTGATCATTCTCGTTTATCTCCTGATGCCCGCCTTCATTATTGCCCAAGATGAAAAAAGCAATGCATCTACCGATCACCGCGTCATTCGTGGCGGTTCATGGGGATATAGTACCTATGTGTTACCTTCCTGGGTCCGGTTTAATGGATATCCGTACCATGGTCCTCAAGTGGGTTTTCGATTGGTCAAGGTTTACTGATATTTTTATATTAAATTAATTCCGCCAGAATTAATTTTATTTGTTTTCACATTGTATTATTTGAACAATTACTTAGCATAGCTTACCTTTGTACTTTTTGAGATCTGAGGAACTTTTACTTATATACCTCTGCAAAAAACTCCCGAATGCAACAATTATTCTTATTACTGCGTCTATCTTTATACTGTGGTGAGCAATAAAATGGCTGTTTTGGTGTCATAATTTCCATCAGAAAATAATAGAATGGAAAAGCGTTTGGAAAAGATATTTCTACAAATTCTTAAAAGATATCAAAAATGGTGGAAAGATATTTATCTGGTTGAAATACGATCAACCCGTTTTATTTTTCATTTAAGTGGATGGCTTGTTACCTTCTATTTTATCATATCATCGGTTGAACTGGATAATCTCAAATGGATGCAGGTGTGGATTGTTTTTCACATTTTTTTCTGGTATCAGCTCAATCGAACGATTGTTCGCGATATAGACCCGCCGGTCGGCCTTTTGTTGATTATCGCGATTGTCTTCTCCTCGTTACAGAACTTATTCTTGAGTAATGTGCTAAAAACTATTCCGACAGAATTATCATTGGGTTTTTTCCCTACCCTTATTTTAGCCCTGCAAGTTATAACTTTTAGTTTAATTATTATTATTGACAGCAACACATTAAAGACCTTTGATAAGCAGGCAGATGTTAATAAATTTAGCAGCACTCATCGGGCTCCTAAAAAAGTCAAACAAAAATCATTGATTCTCTACACAATCATCGGATATTTTGCCTATCAAATTGTTTTTTTTGAATATGAATATATATCGATCATTTTTCAAATCTTCTTAGTTGTTACTTTTCTAAATAAAAGCAAGTGGCTGGAAAAGCTAAGCCGGAGTGAATTAATTATATATTTCTGGCTATTGATAGCTGTTTTCTATTTCTACCGGAATCCCACAGGTCTTGAAACAGTAAACTTTTTGGAAGTAAAACAAAAAGTTACCTGGTTTGGCCTGCCATTTTATTTACATCTTTTAGTAAAAATGTATTTACTGGCAGTAATAATAAAAATACCAATTGTAATAATTTACAATCATGCCACACTTTCCCGGAAAATGTGGATCGCCGGTCTGTTTCAGTCCACTTTTCCTCAATTTATACAATTTATTTTTCTTTGTTTTGTCTTTTTTTCTCTGATATCCAGCTGGCAGGCTGAAAATATCCGTGAAGCTTTGGACCGCCAGATGGAACAAATAAAATCAGGCAATATTTCACAGACCTTAACTTATGAAAAAGTCTCTCTTCAATCCGGTACAGCATCTATTAATCTAACCGAATATCTGCCATTTAATTTTTTAGATGAAGATAAAGAACATGGGATTCTCAGTTTAAGAAAAACACACAAACAGGCCAAAAGGGATTTTAATAAGGATGACTATTTCCTTTATTTAAAGTCGTATGAGGAAGATCGCAATATTCTATATCTTGTAAAATTAGATACAGCTTTTGTGACTCTTTTAACAAAAGATGTATCCTTCCTGGCGGGCTCCGGTCTTATTCTTTATCCATTTGCTCCTAAAGAGTGGCAGAGATTTATTTTTGGTCTTAATATTTATGATACGAATGAAATAACAAAGATTTATCCATTTGGGATCCTGTCATTAAACCACTCCTGGTCAATTCTATCCACCAGAAAAACAGATGATAGTAAAGAGATAAAGGTGAAAATATTCGGGAGTGAAGATATTTTCGGCAATCAGAAATTCATACTCGGACGGTTGTTTACCCCTGTCTCAAATATAACTTCCGAAAATCAGGCTTATTTTGCTTTTGATATTTATTTAAATTTACAGTCAATTTTTTCACCCTCAGCGGTAGGAAAAGCTATCTGGGGTTTGCTACTTTTATTTTTTCTTTTTAATACGCTGGTTATTGGCCAGGTAGGTAAATTCGGATCACAGATCAATAAAATTATTGTACAAAAATTTGCACAGTTAAAGATAGGAATACAACAGATAGCGAAAGGAAACCTCGATTACCAATTTAAAATGGAAGGCGAAGATGAATTCGTTGAATTAGCCGGTCATTTTAACGAAATGAGTAAAAAGCTTAAACATACCATATCCGAAGCCAGGGAAAAAGACCGTCTCGATCATGAATTGAAAATTGCCCGTCAGGTTCAAATGAGCTTATTGCCATCCAAACTTCCTGAAATTGAAAGATATCAGATTGCCGCATCGATAATTACAGCCAATGAAATCGGAGGAGATTTTTATGATATAGTAGCGATTGAAAAAAATAAATACCTGTTCACAATCGGGGATGTTTCCGGAAAAGGCTCATCCGCTGCCTTCTATATGGCTCAGTTTATAAGCCTTTTACGCTATTCGGCCCAATTCACCAACCAACCGGATGAGATCGCTATTCGTATGAATAGATACTTTTCTACCCAGATAGAAGACAGACAGATTTTTATTACCGCGATTATCGGTATTCTGGATTTGACTAAAAACCATCTGGAATTTGTTCGTGCCGGTCATATGTTACCCTTTTTGTTACCCGGCAATAAAAAGAAGCCCATTTCAGAAATTCAAATAGATGGTCTGGGGCTCGGTCTGACGAAGGCCCAGCAGACCTTTAAAAAGAAAATAAAGTTGAGCACTGTAAAATTGCAGCCGGGTGATATGGTCGTTTTTTATACAGACGGGGTTGTAGAG
Organism: uncultured Calditrichota bacterium; assembly: GCA_964489835.1. GTDB lineage: Bacteria > Calditrichota > Calditrichia > JAJRVZ01 > JAJRVZ01 > CAZBBC01. The sequence goes on along the minus strand of CAZBBC010000053.1, from coordinate 556 downwards.
GCCGCGCGTCCACCATCAATAGATGACAACGAATCAGAAATTGTCGTCTATGGTGATAACCGCTTTAATGATCTGTTGAGACATTCACGGGCTTTAAGTGTTACGGAATTGATGACCGTTTGCACAAACGATCTCAATTCATTTTATGCAGGTAATCCGCGCGTCGATGATCACACATTGCTCTTTTTACAAAGAAATAAATAATCTGATCAATGATTATCTATCGCAGAGTCGCAAAACCGCAAAGCGAAAAATGAAAGCAGAGAGCAGAAAGCAGTAAGCATCTGCCATACACCTGTTTTTTTTAATCGCAAAGATCGCAAAGTTTTTATTATTTTTTTTATCTTCGTGGTCTTCGCGTACTTCGTGGTAAAAAAGCTATCTATTTTGAATACATCTTACTTGCCCCTACTAACTTTTGAGGTTTGACATAGACCGCGCAGGCATCATGCTCTATGCTTTTCGCTCCTCTCTTCTCTTTTCTCTTCCTACTTCTTACTTCCTACTTCTTACTTTTTTTCGTAATATTCTATAAAAAATCAAAGGTGATAAAAGA